>NZ_LT629693.1:6534410-6835194 GCF_900099825.1 Bradyrhizobium ottawaense
CAGCAACGGGCCGACGATGGCGCCTATCCCGTAGAGCACCCAGTAATGCGATCCCGCGGCGATGCCCTGGCCAAGGCCGCGGGCGACGAAGTCGACGACGAAGACCATATGCGGCACCAGCGCGGCGGCGTTGAGGCCGTACTGAATCAGCAGTGCGCGAACGGCGGCGGATTGACGGTGACGCTTCGGGTGCGAAGAGGCGGTCGCCGGGCGCGGCGCAGGCGCCTGCTTCGGCCAATTGGCCCAACTGATCAGGGTCAGCAACGCTGAGAGAACGCCGAGGCCGATCCAGGCCTGCTTCAGGCCTTGCTGTAACAATATCGGCACCAGCGTGCCTGACGCAGCGACGCCGAGGCCGACGCCGGCAAAAATCACGCCGCCGACGATGCCGCGCTTGGCCGGCAACGTATGCGGCAGGATCACGGTCGCGGCCAGCACCATGATGATGCCGCCAGAGAGGCCGGCGAGAAAGCGCCACGTGAAGAACCAAGGGAACGACACCGGCACCGAACTGGCAAAGCAGGAGAGGGTGGCGAGCACCATCATCGTGCGCAATGCGGCGACCGCACCGATGCGCGCCGCGGACGGCCGCGCCAGCAGCGCACCCGCAAGGTAGCCCGCTAGATTGGCGGCACCGAGATAGACCACATCGGACGCGCTGAACCATTTCGCCGCGATTAGCGCCGGGATCAGCGGGGTGTAGGCGAAACGGGCGAGGCCAAGCCCGACCAGCGAAGCGCACAATCCGGCGATGGCAAATCGCCAGGCCGATCCCGGCTGCTCGTGGTGCGCGGTGTGGGCAAGGTGCCGGCCGCCGCCGATATTCGCGCTCAACTCCGTCATGTCATCCTCCGGTATCCTGCTGGTCGGCGCGCCGTGCCTTGCTCGCTGTTCTCAGTGCCCGGCGCTCTGGCCGCCATCGACGTGAAGGATTTCACCGGTCACGAAGCCGGCGGATTCCAGATAGAGCACTGCGTCCGTAATGTCTGATATCTCGCCCATGTGGCCGACCGGATGCATGGCGCCGAGCGCCGCATGGGTTTCGGCGGGATGCATCGGCGTCTTGATGATGCCCGGCGACACAGCGTTCACGCGGATGCCGCGCTTGGCATATTCAATCGCCAGCGACTTGGTCGCGGCATTGAGACCGCCCTTGGTCAGCGAGGCGAGCACGGACGGAACGTTGGAATTCGCATGGTCCACCAGGCTCGTCGTGATCTGCACCACATGGCCCGAGCCCTGCTTTTCCATCTCCGCGATCGCAAGCTGCGTGATGCGGAAGAAGCCGGCGGTATTGATGCCCAGTGCCGCCTTGTAATCGGCCTCGGTGTATTGGGTGAACGGTTTGGCGATGAAGATGCCGGCGTTGTTGACCAGCGTGTCGATACGGCCGAACCGCGCGACGCCTTCCCTGATCACGCGCTCGGCGGTGTTCCAGTCGGCGATGTCGCCGGCCACCGTGAGCACGTCGTCATCGTTCGACGGCTTGATAGAACGCGCGGTGGCGACGACGCGGTAATTGCGGCCGCGGTACGCCTTGACGAGGGCCGCGCCGATCCCTTGCGAGGCGCCGGTGATGACTGCGACTTTCTGTTCGATACCCATGGCAATCTCCTGTTGTTTTGCTGGGGGTGGGGCGAGCCTCTCAGGCTGCGCTGCACCGGTGGGGAGGAGGTATGCTCGTTCACGCCGCGAGCGAATACACGCTATTCGGCAGACACTCTTCCGCCAGGCGATTGAATAGGGGATAATGGGTGCCATCGCGGGTGGCTTATGGCCATGCAGAGGCCTGTGGCCGACTGCCCTTGCCGAGGAGGGACGATGGACCGTATCGACGCGATGAAAGTCTTCATCGCTGCGCTCGACGTCGGCAGTCTGGCGGGCGCGGGCCGCAAGCTCGGCCGTTCGCCGGCCGCGGTCAGCCGCGCGATCGCCTTTCTCGAGACGCATGTCGGCACCGAACTGCTACACCGCACGACGCGCTCGATTGCGCTGAGCGAGGCCGGCGAGCGCTATGCGGCGGCCTGCCGCCGGGTGCTGTCCGAACTCGAAGAGGCCGACACCGTCATCGGGGGCGAGAAATCGACGCCGCGCGGCACGCTGACGCTGACGGCGCCCGTCACCTCAGGCGAAATCGTGTTGCGGCCGATCCTCCTTCCTCGACGCGTATCCGACCGTCTCGGCGCGGCTGTTGCTGCTCGACCGGCCGGTCAATCTGATCGACGAGGGCATCGATGTCGCGCTTCGCATCGCCCATCTCCCGGACTCATCGATGGTTGCGACCAGGATAGGCGAGGTCCGCCGCGTCGTGGTGGCCGCGCCGCGTTACCTCAAGCAGCATCCGCGCATCGCGGAGCCGGGCGACCTGACCAAGCACCAGATCGTCACCCTGGCGCATCTGGCCCAATCCTGGACCTTTCCGCCGTTACCGGGCTCCGCCGTCCCGCGAACCGTTCAATTCGCGCCGCGGCTCGTCATCAACAGCATTCGCGGGGCGGTGGCCTCGGTCGTCGGCGGGCGCGGCGTCGGACGGTTCTATTCCTATCAGGTCGCCGACCAGGTGCGTGAGGGCGAGGTCGAAATCGTACTGACCGGCGATGAGCATGCGGCGACGCCGGTGCATCTGATTTCGCCGCAAGGCCGGTCTTCGGTGCCGAAGGTCCGCGCCTTCATGGACTTTGCCGTCCCAAGGCTTCGCAGTCATTTCGCGCGCCTCGCCAAGGACTCGGCCGCCGCGCGTTCGTGATGTTCGAGCGTGTTGATCACCGCTGCGCATTCGCTTCCGCCCCGGCAGATTTTTTCCAGGCAGACCCGTTTCGGCAATTTTTGCCGCGCGGGGAAGTGCGGCCGATTTCCGATAAGGCTGTTGTTTCAAAATGTTGCTGAATGGCACGAGGCTTGCTGGACCAAGCGCGTTCGATCCGGAGTCCATAGCCATCATGTCCGTTTCGTTTCCCGGCGCGGTTGCGACGCCGACTGCCAGTTCGACGAAATCCACGCTCACCGCCAAGCCTGCCCAGACGGCCGAGCAGAAATTTCTCGAATGGGCGAAGATGACGCCCGCGGAGCGCATGCATGCCCAGATGCTGTCGCAACTGGGGATCACGGAAGACCAGTTCAAAGCGATGGATCCCGCCGCGCAACAGAAGATCGAAGAAAAGATTCGGGACATGATCAAGAAACAGGCCGAGAACGGCAACGACAAGCGCCCCGGATTGATTACCGACAAGTCGGCGTGAGCGCTGCGCTCCGGCTTCGCGGACATTGTGCGCGCCTGGAATCGCGCAGTCACTCGTTCGTGAAACGCAAGTGGCTGCCGCCTGCCGTGCATTCGCTTTAATCTCCATCATTCCTCGATTTCGAGCCGTGAGGCCGCCGGTCGCCGCGCCCGCGGAGCCCGCATCTTTCAGGGGAGGAGAACAACATGTCGAACCCCATCAACCATGATCGCCGCCGTTTCCTGGGTGCCGCTGCCGTGGCGGCGGCTGCCGCCCCGTTGATCCTGGGCGGCTCCAGCTTTGCGCAATCGGGCAAGCCGGCCGGCGTGCCGGCGATCAAGCCGGGTACGAATACTTCCTTTGCCACGCTGAAGCAGATCGATGCCGGCGTCCTCAACGTCGGATATGCCGAGGCCGGCCCTTCGAACGGTCCCGTCGTCCTGCTCCTGCACGGCTGGCCCTACGACATCCACAGCTATGTCGATGTCGCGCCGCTGCTGGCGCAGGGCGGCTACCGCGTGATTATCCCGCATCTGCGCGGCTACGGCACGACGCGCTTTCTTGCTGATGACACCGTCCGCAATGGCGAACCCGTAGCACTCGCCCTCGATATCGTCGACTTGATGGATGCGTTGAAGATCGAGAAGGCCGTCATCGGCGGCTATGACTGGGGCGCGCGGACCGCCAACATCATTGCAGCGTTGTGGCCGGAGCGCTGCAAGGCGATGGTCTCGGTCAGCGGCTATCTGATCGGCAGCCAGGAGGCCGGCAAGGTGCCGTTGCCGCCGAAGGCCGAACTGCAGTGGTGGTATCAGTTCTACTTCGCCACCGAGCGCGGCCGGGCCGGCTACGAAAAGAACCGGCACGATTTCGCCAGGCTGATCTGGCAGATCGCGTCACCGCAATGGCACTTCGACGACGCCACGTTCGACCGCAGCGCGGCCTCGCTCGATAATCCCGACCATGTCGCGATCACGATCCATAACTACCGCTGGCGGCTCGGCCTCGCCGAAGGCGAAGCCAGATATCTCGATCTGGAAAAGCGGCTCGCCGCCGCGCCCGATATCACGGTGCCCACCATCACCATGGAAGGCGATGACAACGGCGCGCCGCATCCGCCCGCCAGCGCCTACGCCAAAAAATTCACGGGCAAGTACGCGCACCGGGTCATCACCGGCGGTATCGGTCACAACCTGCCGCAAGAGGCGCCACAGGCGTTTGCCGCAGCCATCGTTGAGGTCGCCGAAAGCTGATCGGCGCCGGGTGTTGTCATGAAAAAAGCCCCGGACCAGGTCCGGGGCTTTTGCTTTAGCGGGTTTCAGCCGAACTTCTATTCCGGCTTGCCGATCGCAACCTTCAGCGTGCCGACGCCGTCGACGCCGCACTCGATCTTGTCGCCGGGATGAAGCTGGGAGACGCCGGCCGGCGTTCCCGTCATGATGATGTCGCCGGCGGCGAGCGCCACCTGCTGCGAAAGCTGCCAGATGATCTCGGGCACGTTCCAGATCAGTTCGGTGAGATCGCCCTTCTGGGTTTCGGTGCCGTTGACGGTGAGCCAGATCTTGCCCTTGGAGGGATGGCCGATCTTCGACGCCGGCTGCACCGCGGAGCAGGGCGCGGAATAGTCGAAGGACTTTCCGACTTCCCACGGCCGTTCCTTCTTGCGCGAGGCAATCTGCAGGTCGCGGCGGGTGAGGTCGATGCCGACGGCGTAGCCGTAGACGTGATCGAGCGCCTTGTCGGCGGGAATGTTGAGGCCGCCGCTCTTCATGGCGACGATCAGTTCAACCTCGTGGTGCAGGTCCTTGGTCAGCGGCGGGTAGGGGATCGTGGCGCCGTCGGGCACCAGCATGTCGGCATGCTTGGCGAAGAAGAACGGCGGCGCGCGCTCGTCATTGCCCATCTCGCGGATGTGCTCGAGATAGTTGCGCCCGACGCACCAGATGCGGCGCACGGGGAAGGATTTTGCTTCGCCGACGACGGGAAGCGAGGGCTGTGGCGGAAGGGGAATGACGTAGGAGGCTGCGTTCATGAAGCGGTCTCGTGCTTGAGGTGAGGAAAAAAGCTTAGGCGGTTGCGCCGACCGGCGCCAGTACCGGCGGGCCGGCATCGTGGTGCTGCAGACGGAAGAAGGACGCGTAGCGGCCGCCGCGGCGCAGCAGGTCGTCATGCCGCCCGCGCTCGACGATCTCGCCGCCCTCGACCACCAGGATCGCGTCGGCGTGCATGATGGTGTGCAGGCGGTGGGCGATGACGATGGTGGTGCGGTTCTGGCAGAGATGCTCGATCGCCTCCTGCACGGCTTTTTCGGATTCCGAGTCCAGCGCCGCGGTCGCCTCGTCGAGCAGGATCACCGGCGCGTTCTTGATCAGCGCGCGCGCCACCGCGATGCGCTGGCGCTGGCCGCCGGAGAGTTGCGCGCCGTGCTCGCCGACCGGGGTGTCATACCCAAGCGGGAAACCCATGATGAAGTCGTGCGCGCAGGCGGCCTTGGCGGCAGCGACGATCTCGTCCTGGGTGGCGTTGTCCTTGCCGAAGGCGATGTTGGCGCCGATGGTGTCGCGGAACAGATAGACGTCCTGGCCGACATAGGCGGTCTGCCGGCGCAGCGATTTGCGTGACACCTGTGCGATCGATTGCCCGTCGATCAGGATGTCGCCCTGGCTCACCTCGTGGAAGCGCAGCAGCAGCGCCAGCACCGTCGACTTGCCGCCGCCGGAGGGGCCGACCAGCGCGGTCACCTTGCCGGGCTCGGCCATGAAGCTCATGCGGTTGAGCACAGGCTCGCCCACCCGGTAGGCGAAGCTGACGTCGCGCAATTCGATTCGCGCGTCGGTCAGCTTCAGCGCCGGCTTGTCGTCGTCGGAAGGCTCGCTCGCCGGACTGTCGACGACCTCAAGCAGCATCCGCGCGCCAACCAGCTGGCTGTTGAGGTCGATGTTGAGCCGCGCCAGCCGCTTGGCCGGCTCGGTCGCCATCAGAAAGGCGGTCATGAACGAAAAGAACTGGCCGGGCGTGGCGCCAAGCGCGACTACGCTGTAGCCGCCGTACAACAGGCAGCCGGCGACGGCGAAGCCGCCGAGCGTTTCCATCAGCGGGTTGGCGCGGTTGGAGACCCGCGCCATCTTGTTGGAATTGCGCTCGACGGCGGTGATGTCGTCGTCGATGCGCTTCTGCATCGCCTCTTCCAGCGTGAACGCCTTGACCGTGCGGATGCCCTGCAGCGATTCCTGCATGGTCTCCAGAATGTCGGCGGTGCCGGTGAACTGGCTGTAGGCGAGGCCCTTGATGCGCTTGATCATCTTGCGCAGGAACAGCATCGCCGGCGGTACCACCACGAGGCCGACCAGCGACAGCAGCGGATCCTGCGCCACCATCACGCTGACCAGGGCGATCAGGAGCAGCAGGTCGCGCCCGATTGCGTTGATCAAAAGATTGAGGACGTCGGTGATGGATTTGGCGCCCGAGGTCAGCCGGGTCAGGAATTCGGACGAATGCCGTTCGGAAAAGAACCCGATGCTTTCGTTCATCAGCTTGGCAAACAGCCGCCGCTGGTTGTTGGCAAGGATGGCGTTGCTGATCTTCGACAGGATGACGGTCTGGCCGTAGGTCGCGATCCCCTTGATGAACAGCAGCAGGACGGTGACGCCGGACAGAATGGCGATGCCGGTCACGTTCTTGTCGACATAGGCCTGGTTGATCACCTGTCCGAGCACATAGGTGGCGCCTGCGGTCGCGGCGGCCGCAACCCCCATCAGCGCAAAGGCCACGAGGTAGCGCCGCCAGTAGGCGAGGCCTTGTTCGGCCACGAGGCGGCGAACCAGGATCGCCGCGCCATAGGGATCGTCCGTGATTTTTCTCGTGGTCTTTTTTGGAAGTTCGGTCATCCGCGTTCCATCGACGATACGGGCTCAAATCCCATATGTCAGGGCTGCTACGATGACTCCTTGCCTGCTAAAGCTGAGATTTTCAAGCCAAATAAGCGCTTGATTTCAGGCCGATTCCGCCTGCTGCGCGAGGCCGCCGCGGTCGCGGAACAGCTTCTCTTCCCAGCTAAGCGCGTGGGCGGCGATGGTTTCGAGGTCGTCATATTGCGGCGTCCAGTCCAGCATGGAGCGGATGCGGCTGGTGTCGGCCACCATGGTCATGATGTCGCCGGGCCGGCGCGGCGCATATTGAACCGCGAAATTGCGCATGGAGACGCGGCGCACCGCCTCGATGGTCTCCAGCACCGAATAGCCGCGGCCGTAGCCGCAGTTCAGCGTTACCGAACTGCCGCCGCCGCGGAGGTAGGACAGCGCCGCGCGATGGGCCTGCGCGAGGTCGCTGACATGGATGAAGTCGCGGATGGCGCTGCCGTCGGGCGTCGGATAGTCGGTGCCGAAGACGTCGATCTTGGCACGCTGGCCGGTGGCGGCCTCGACCGCCATCTTCAGCAGATGCGTCGCGCCGACGGTGGCGAGCCCGGTGCGCCCCTTGGGGTCGGCGCCGGCGACGTTGAAGTAGCGCAGCACGACATAGTCCATGCCATGCGCGGCCGCGACGTCGTGCAGCATGATTTCGGTCATCAGCTTGGACGAACCGTAAGGCGACATCGGCCGCGTCGCGGCGTGCTCGGGCACCGGCATCTGGTCCGGATTGCCGTAGACGGCAGCCGTCGACGAGAAGATGAAGCGCTTGACGCCGCCCTTTACCGCGGCGTTCAGCAAGCTGCGGGTCGTCATGGTGTTGTTGCGGTAATAGCCGAGCGGATCGCGCATCGAATCCGGCACCACCACGGAGCCGGCGAAATGGATGATGCTCTCGATGCCATGCTGGGCGATCACGCCCTCGACCAGGTTCTCGTCGCCGGCATCGCCGATGAACAGCGGCACGCCCTCGGGCAGGAAGTTGGAGAATCCGGTGGACAGATTGTCGATCACGACGACACTTTCGCCGGCTTCCGCCAGCGCATGAACCATATGACTGCCGATATAGCCGGCGCCACCGGTGACAAGCACGGTCATGGGCACACCCTCTCCCGGCGCATGATCCGCCAAAGTGCGGGCGGTTTCGCGAAAAAGATCATGCGCGCATAAGTTAAGGGGTGATGCTATCGCCGGTGCGGTGAAGAGTACCTTTCGGCGCCGGTGAACTGGCCACTATGCTTAATGTTGCGTATAGGAACTGCGCGAAACGGAGCCGGACGTGCCGATCGAGAACGATTTCACACCTGATTTGCAGCTGATCGTGCCGAATCTGCACAGGCGCTATTCCGGCGTCACGGCGACCAACCGGATGGTGGCGCCGAAGCTTGCCGAGATGTATCGCGCCGCCTGGCTCGGTCCGCATGCGCCCGAAGGCATCGCGCGAATGGGTTTTGGCGATCTGCTGAAACTTTGGCGCCGCCGCACGCCGCTGGTCTGGCACGCGCGGCGCAACGACGAGATGATCGCGGGCCTGTTGCTGCGTGCGCTCGGCTGGCCGCTGAGACTGGTGTTCACCTCGGCGGCGCAGCGCCATCACAAGCGGCTGACGCGCTGGCTGATCCGGCAGATGGACGCCGTGATCGCGACCTCGGAGCTGTCGGCGTCGTATCTGAAGCGCAAGGCCACCGTCGTCATGCATGGCGTCGACACGGGATTGTATGCGCCGCCGGTCGACCGCGCGGCGGCATTTACTGAGGCGAAACTGCCCGGCCGCTACGCGATCGGCTGCTTCGGCCGGGTGCGCGCGCAAAAGGGCACCGACGTGTTCGTCGAGGCGATGTGCCGGCTGCTGCCGCGCTATCCGGATTTTACGGCGGTCATCGTCGGCGCCGTGGTGCCGGAGCAGTCGGGCTTTGCCGATGGACTGAAACGACAGATCGAGGCCGCCGGCCTTCAGGCGCGCATCGTCATCACAGGCGAATTGGTGAACGAGGAAGTGCAGCGCTGGTACCAGCGGCTGACGATCTACGCCTTCACCTCGCGCAACGAGGGTTTTGGTCTGACCTTGATCGAGGCGATGGCATCCGGCGCCGCGCTCGTGGCGGCGCGCGCGGGAGCAGCCGAATTCGTGGTCAAGGATGGCGTGACCGGCGTGCTGACGCCGCCTGATGATGTCGACGCGCTGGTTGCGGCGCTGGAGCCGTTGATGCGCGATCCGGCATCGGCGACCGCGATGGGCGAGCGGGCGAGGGCGCGCGTGCTCGAAAAATTCAGCCTCGATGCCGAGGCGAATGCGATCGCGGCGGTCTATCGCACGCTGATTTAAGCCAGATTCAGACCGTCATCGTGAGGTGCGGGCGCAGCGAGCCTCGAAGGATGAGCAACATCGGTGGACGCAGCCATCCCTGAGATGACGGCATTTTCGCTGATAGAATTTCGGCCACAAACGCGATGTCGTCGATGACGGCGCCCTGGGCAGTGAGGTCACTTGCGGACGTTTTTTCTGCGGCTTGTCTCATCCCTTCTCCGGAGACGTCAGCGCCCAAAGCCGAAAACCACCAAGGAAGGCGTTTTCATTCTTTCCTAACCGTGTTTTTTCCGGAAGCGTCCCGAGTTTCCCGGCATTCCCGCCTCCGAGGATGACGTAATCGGGCTCCAGCGCGGCAACCAGGCGTTCGACGACGTCGTCGACGTAGCGCGTCCATTTCTTCTTGCCGTAGCGTTTCAGCCCGGCCGCGCCGACGAAATCCTCGAAGCTCTTCTCCCTGCGATAAGGCAGGTGCGCCAATTCCATGGGTATAAGGGCGCCGTCGACGATCATGGCCGAGCCGAGACCGGTACCGAGTCCGAGAAAGAGCATTTTCCCGCCTTTGTAACCTCCGAGCGCCTGCATCAGCGCGTCGTTCACGACTCTGGTGGGACGATTGAACGCCCGTGAAAAATCGAATCCTTTCCATCCCCGTCCCAGATTGTGGGGCTCAACCGACGGCCGGTCGCGCACGACCGGTCCTGGATATCCCACGGAGACGACGTCGTAGGTCCAGTCCTTCGTGATCTGCTTGACCTTCTCGACCATCGATCTCGCGGTCAGATCGGGGCCGGATTCGAACTCGCGCTTGATGCGCTTGGTGTTCGTCATCACCTTGACATGCGATCCGCCGACGTCGATCGACAGAATCGTTCGTGATGCGCTCCTTTGCTTCATTCGAAAACTTTCATACCAAATTGCCTCGCGA
The DNA here is from genome assembly GCF_900099825.1 of Bradyrhizobium ottawaense. NCBI lineage: Bacteria > Pseudomonadati > Pseudomonadota > Alphaproteobacteria > Hyphomicrobiales > Nitrobacteraceae > Bradyrhizobium > Bradyrhizobium ottawaense. The sequence continues at coordinate 6,544,773 of NZ_LT629693.1, forward strand.
GATTTTGCGAGGGACGAGCACAATCCAACCGACCTCCTGCCCATTAAGTTCCCTCCAATGGAACCGGATCGATTTGGAGGGATGTTCAAATTAGCTCATGTTTAAAGCATTGCTGCTTCTTGGTGGACTAAACGCAATCCAGAGCTGGACCTGCCGGAATGATCACTGCGGGAAGATTTTCTTCTTGGTTCAAGACGCCGGTCGGCGAGAGTGCCGGCGTGATCGAGCTTCGTCCCGATGGGACAGTTGGTGGCGGTGATGCGACGTTCTCGTATACGGGTCACTGGCGTGCTGACGGCGAACGCGTGCGGGGACTGGTGTCGGCCAAGCGCTTCGCACCCGGACCGCCGGGCGTCTTCGGGCTCGACGAAATCGATATCGTTGCCACCGGCTACAGCAAGGACGGTCAAACCATTTCAGGCACCGGCTTTGCGAGGCAAACGCCCGGCATCAAGATGGAAGTCACGCTTGTTCGCATGAAATAGATTGATCAAACTCTCGTCTGAGCCATCACATCGGCGACGAACGCATCGAGGTCGCCGCCGGCAAACAGAAATCCCGGTAGGCCCGCGGCTTGTGCGGCTTCGATATCGGTGTCGCGGTCGCCGATGACAAAGCTGCCGGCGTGCCGCACCGGCCAGTGCGCCATCAGGTCGTGGATCATGCCGGGCGAGGGTTTGCGCCAGTGATGATCCTCGAGGTAGCCGGCGACGGTGCCGGCGGGATGGTGCGGGCAATACCTGATGTCGTCGATGATCGCGCCCTGGGCGGCGAGTTCGGCGCGCATCCAGTCGTGCAGCACGTTGAGTTCGTTTTCGCTGAAATAGCCGCGCGCCACGCCGGACTGGTTGGTGAAGAAGAACACGAAATAGCCGGCCTCGTTGAGCCGGCGGATCGCCTTGGCCGCATTCGGCATCCAGCGAATCCGTTCGCTTGTGCCCATATAGCCGTCGTCATGGTTGACGACGCCGTCGCGGTCGAGAAACGCCGCGGGCTTCAGGATCGCACTCATCGCGGCGTCGCCTCGTGCAGCACGCGCTGCGCGATGTCGGCGACCTCGGTGGCGGGAATGTCGCGCATGCAGCGGTGGTCGTTCATGGTACAGACCGTGCGCTGGCAGGGCTGGCAGGAAAGTTCGCTCTTGGTCAGAACCGTTGCCGCGAGATCGTTGAGCGGCGCCCAGAGATAGGGGCTGGTCGGTCCGAAAATGCCCATCGTCGGCGTTCCGATCGCCGCCGCGATATGCATCAGCCCTGAGTCGTTGGAAATGGCGACGCTGGCTGCCGCCATCGCCAAAATGCCGTTGCGCAGGTCGGTGCCGGTGAGGTCGCGGACCCTGCCGCCGCCGGTGGCGACGATTTCCTGTGCCAGCGCCTTTTCGCCGGGGCCGCCCACCACCCAGACGTCAAAACCCCGCTCGGCCAACAGCCGCGCGGCTTCCGGGTAATAAGTCCAGCGCTTTGATTCACCGACGGAGCCGGGTCCCAGCGCCACCGCAGGCCCTGTTCCCAGCCCGTTGGCCTGCCGCCAGCGGGCCACCTCCTCAGCTGGAACGCGAAGTTGCGGCACCGGCCATTCCGGCGGCAGCTTGGCGCCATCCGGCAGCGCCAGGGCGGCGTTTTTGTCGATAAAGCGGGGCAGGGCCTTTTCGCCCCAGCGCATCCGGTTGATCAGCCCGAACCGGGCTTCCCCGAAAAATCCCACCCGTTCCGGGATCCCGGCCAGCGCCGGCGCAATGGCCGCTTTCCAGGTGCGGGGCAGCACCAGCGCGGTTCCATAGCCCCGCGCACGTAGTTCGGCCGCCAGACCCGCCTGTTTGGCGACCGCAAGCCGGCCGCGCGGCAGGTCCCAGACGATACCGGACCGGACGCCGGGCATGTAATCGACCAGGGGGGCGCAGAGCGAAGTCACCAGCAGGTCGACCGGCCGGTTCGGCCAACGCTGCCTCAGCACGCGCACCACGGTATGGCCTCGGACGAAGTCGCCGATCCACATATAAGGGATGATCAGGATCGGCCTGGTGTCGGCGGCATCCTCGATCTCGATCCCAATTGATGAATCTGTATTCATACCTTAGAAGTCTGCTGCCGGCTGATTCCGGCTCCGTCGGTAACCGCTCCTTGTCGGCAGGTAAAGCCGGGGTCGGCATCTTCACCAAGGCGTATGGCCCAAGTTGCCTGCCGGGCGGGAGTGGGGCAAAGCTGGCGCCGCATAATATGGCAGGGGACGGCATGCTACTGGTGACCGGGGGAGCCGGTTTTATCGGATCGAACGTCGTGGCCGCGTTGAACGACGCCGGCCGGGACGTGGCGGTCTGCGACGTGCTCGGCCATGACGGCAAATGGCGCAATCTGGCCAAGCGCCGGCTCGCCGATTTCGTGCCGCCGTCCGAGCTGATGGACTGGCTGAAGGGCCGCCGGCTCGACGCCGTCATCCATCTTGGCGCCATCTCCGAGACCACGGCGACCGACGGCGACCTCGTCATTGAAACCAATTTCCGGCTGTCGCTGCGGCTGCTCGACTGGTGCACGGCGAACGCAACCCCGCTGATCTACGCTTCCTCGGCGGCGACGTACGGCGACGGCGACCAGGGATTTGACGACGACGCGTCGATCGATGCGCTGAAGAAGCTGCGGCCGATGAACCTATACGGCTGGAGCAAGCATCTGTTCGACATGGCGGTTGCCGAGCGCGCCGCGCGCAGCGAGCGGCTGCCGCCGCAATGGGCCGGGTTGAAGTTCTTCAACGTGTTCGGTCCGAACGAATATCACAAGGGCACGATGATGAGCGTGCTGGCGCGGCGCTTCGACGACATCAGGGCCGGGCGTCCCGTGCAACTGTTCAAGTCCCACCGCGAAGGCATCGCCGACGGCGACCAGCGCCGCGATTTCATCTATGTCGACGACGTCGTGCGCGTCATGATGTGGCTGGTGGCGACGCCCTCGGTGAGCGGGCTGTTCAACGTCGGCACCGGCACCGCACGCAGCTTTCGCGATCTGATGCTGTCGGCCTATACGGCGCTCGGCACCAGGCCGAACATCCAGTATATCGACATGCCCGAGGCGATCCGCGGCAGCTATCAATACTTCACCCAGAGCGAGGTCGATCGGCTGCAGCACGCCGGTTATAACGGCGGCTTCACCGCGCTGGAACACGCGGTCGAGACTTACGTGAAGGGTTTTCTCGACTGCACCGATCGCTTTCGCTGACGGGCCAACGAGCATGATCCGGAAAAGTGGGAACCGGTTTTCCTCGGGACAAGCGCGAAGCGCTTGCCCGGAGATCATGCTCAAACAAAAAACAGTAACGGAACCAGATGTTCGATTTTGAAGCCCTGAGCCAAGCGATCACCGGCCGCACCGTGCTCTGCATCGGCGACCTCATGCTCGACGAATTCGTCTATGGCGAGGTGTCGCGGATTTCGCCGGAAGCGCCTGCGGCGGTGATTGCGGTCCAGCGCAGCGAGACCAATATCGGTGGCGCCGGCAACGTCGCGCGCAATGTCGCTTCGCTCGGCGCGCGCTGCATTTTCGTCGGCCTCGTCGGCGAGGACGAGGCAGGTATGAGGCTGAAAGCCGAACTGGCGAAGGAAAGCCGTATCGAGGCGGTGCTGGTTGCCGATGCAAGCCGCCCGACGACGCGCAAGGTGCGCTTCGTCTCCGAGCATTTTTCCAGCCACATGCTGCGCGCCGACTGGGAGCAGGCGCTGCCGGCTACGGCCGACGTCGAGCAGAAGCTGATCGACGCCATTCTGCCGCTGATCGTGCGCGCCGACATCGTGCTGCTGTCGGACTATGCCAAGGGCGTGCTGACCGCGCGCGTGATCCGCAATACCATCGATACCGCCAAAAAACTCGGCAAGCGGGTGATCGTCGATCCCAAGAGCGCCAATTTCGCGATCTATCGCGGCGCCACGCTGTTGACGCCGAACCGCAAGGAATTTGCCGAAGCCACCCGCAGCCGCGCCGATTCCGACAAGAGCATTGCCGACGCCGCCCAGGACGCCATGTATCTCGCCGATTGCGAGGCCATGCTGGTGACACAAAGCGAGCACGGCATGACACTGGTGGTGCGCGCGGGCGATGCGATCCATGTCCCGGCGCTGCCGGTCAAGGTGCGCGACGTCTCGGGTGCCGGCGACACCGTCGCTGCGGTGCTGGCGCTGACGCTCGCCGCCAACGCCGACTGGGAGACCGCGCTGCGGATGGCGAATGCCGCCGCCGCCGTTGCGGTCAGCAAGAAGGGCACCGCCACCGTCACGCCGGCCGAACTGCGGCGAAAAATCCTGCCGCATGCGTCCCTGGCCGCCGAGGACAAGATCGTGGCGGCCGGTGGCGACCTCGACATCCATGTTTCGGACTGGCGCCGGCAGGGCCTGCGCATCGGCTTCACCAATGGCTGTTTCGACATTCTGCATCCCGGTCATGTGAAAGTACTGACGGCCGCGCGCGGCGCCTGCGATCGCCTGATCGTCGGCCTCAACAGCGATGCTTCCGTAAAGCGGCTGAAGGGCGAGGGACGGCCGGTGCAGGACGAACGCGCCCGCGCCGAGGTGCTGGCGGCGCTGGAGGCTGTCGATCTCGTCGCGATCTTCGAGGAAGACACGCCGATTGAGCTGATCACGAAGGTGCGGCCGAGCGTGCTGGTCAAGGGCGGCGACTACACCCGCGAGCAGGTCGTCGGCTACGAGATCGTCGAGGCCTGCGGCGGTGAAGTGCTGCTGGTTGACATCCTGGCGGGTCACAGCACCACGTCCCTGGTCGAGCGCGCGCGTGGAGGCAAGGCGTGAACGTCACGGCAACCCTGCCTTCGCGTCTGGCGGCATGGCGCGATCCCGTTTTGTGGTCGAAAGCGAGCGATATCGTCGCGGTGCTGATTGCGCTGTCGCTGCCCTGGTCGACCTCGCTGGTCGGCATTTTCGGGGTGGTCTTCGTGTTGACGATGGCGCCGACGATCGAATGGCGGGTATTCATGGACTCGCTGCGGCGGCCGGTCAGTGCGCTGCCGATTGCGTTATTCGCACTCGCCGTCGTTGGAACTTTGTGGTCGGATGCGCCATGGGGTGCGCGCAGCTATGCGATTGGTCCCCTTGCCAAGCTCGTGGTGCTGCCGCTGCTGGTCTATCATTTCGAGCGCTCGGCGCGCGGCATGTGGGTGTTCACGGCTTTCCTGATTTCCTGCGTGCTGATGATGCTGATGTCGTGGCTCGTGACGCTGTATCCCGGTCTGACGCTCAGGCAGTTCAATGACGAGCGCGGCATCTTCGTCAAAAACTACATCGACCAGAGCCAGGAATTCGCGCTCTGCGCCATCGTGCTGGCCTATCCCGTCGTCACGCTGCTGCGGAAGGGCAAGACCCGGCAGGCGCTGTTGCTGGCGGCGATCGCCGCCAGCTTCATCCTCAACATGGCGTTTGTGATCGTGTCGCGCACCGCGATGGTGACGCTGCCGGTCATGCTGGCGGTATTCGCGCTGCTTCATCTGCGGCGGCGGACCAGCGCCATTATCATTGGCGCGATGATCGTGCTCGCCGGCCTCGCCTGGCTGGCCTCACCGCAGTTGCGGGAGACCATTGCCAGATTTTCCGACGAGTATCAGGTCTACAAGGAGGAGAACAAGCCGACATCGGTCGGGCTGCGGCTGCAGTACTGGCAGAAGTCGCTCCGGTTTTTCACCGAGGCGCCGGTGATCGGTCACGGCACCGGCTCGACGCGAGGCCTGTTCCAGCGGGCCTCGGTCGGATTCGAGGGCTCGGCCACCGGCTATATCATCGACAATCCGCATAACCAGACGCTGAACGTGGCGGTGCAGTGGGGCAGCGTCGGGATCGTCGTCCTCTATGCACTGTGGCTGGTGCATCTGATGCTGTTCCGCGGCGAGGGCCTGGCGGCGTGGATCGGCCTGATGGTCGTGCTGCAGAACATTTTTTCCTCGCTGTTCAACTCTCATCTATTCGATTTTCACGAGGGCTGGATGTATGTCCTGGGAGTCGGCGTTGCCGCAGGCATGGTGCTGCGTGCGAAATCGGCCGGGGCGGCGCCGGAACCGCCGGACACCGTCAGGTCATGACCGCTGGCAGGCACGCAGAAGATGAGCTATCAGCGGCGCGAGACTTCTGGGAATTTGGCCGCCGGTTCCGTTTGGTTGATATATGACGCCATTTTCACGATTGACCCTGCGCAATTTCCTGATCGCGTCGCACGACGCGCTGGCGACGGCGTTTGCCTTGCTGGCGAGCTTTTATGTGCGGTTCGAAGGCGGCCAAGGCTTCTTCGCCCGGCTGCCGCGGCTGCTGCACGTGCTGCCCTATTTCGTCGTTTTCAGCGTGGTGATTTGCTACGTCTTCAACCTGACCACGACCAAGTGGCGCTTCATCTCACTGCCGGACGCCCTGAACATCCTGCGCGTCGCCTCGGTGCTGACCGTAGCCCTCGTGGTGGTCGACTACATCTTCATTTTCGCCGCACCGAGCAGCGGCCAGGTGTTTTTCGGCCGCATCACCATCGTGCTCTACTGGTTCATCGAGATATTTTCGCTGAGCGCCCTACGCTTCGCCTATCGCTATTTCCGCTATTCGCGGACCAGGCACCATGCCCGCGCCGAAAATGCGCCGCGGACGCTGCTGATCGGCCGCGCAGCCGACGCTGAGGTCGTGTTGCGCGGTATCGAGAACGGCGCCATCAGGGGGATTTGGCCGGTCGGCGTGCTGTCGCCCTCCGCGGCGGACCGCGGCCAGTCGATCCGCAACATTCCGGTGGTCGGCGGTATCGACGACATCGAGAACGTGACTCGCGACTTTGCGGCCCGCGAGAAGCCGATCAAGCGTGTGGTGCTGACCCCGTCGGCGTTCGAGCCGGACGCGCATCCCGACGCGGCACTGATGCGCGCCAAGCGGCTTGGCCTCATCGTCAGCCGCCTGCCTTCCCTGGAGGGCGATGCGCCGCGGCTGACCAATGTTGCGGTCGAGGATCTGCTGCTGCGCCCGAGCGAGAAGATCGACTACGCGCGGCTCGAGGCGCTGGTGAACGGAAAGGCGGTCATCGTGACCGGCGGGGGCGGCTCGATCGGCTCGGAGATTTGCGAACGCGTCGCGACTTTCGGTGCAGCGCGGCTGCTGGTGATCGAGAATTCGGAGCCGGCGCTCTACGCGGTGACGGAGGCGCTGGCTGCGCGCGCAACCGGCCCGGTCATCGAAGGCCGCATCGCGGATATTCGAGATCGCGAACGTGTCATGCACCTCATGAGCGAGTTCAGGCCGGACATCGTGTTCCATGCGGCCGCGCTGAAGCATGTCCCAATCCTCGAGCGCGACTGGAGCGAGGGCGTCAAGACCAACATCTTCGGATCGGTCAACGTTGCCGACGCGGCGCTGGCGGCGGGCGCCGAGGCGATGGTGATGATCTCGACCGACAAGGCGATCGAGCCGGTGTCGATGCTTGGCCTGACCAAGCGCTTTGCCGAAATGTATTGCCAGGCGCTCGATCACGACCTGGTGACGCAATCGGCCGGCAAGCCGCGGATGCGTCTGATCTCGGTGCGATTCGGCAATGTTCTGGCCTCGAACGGCTCGGTGGTGCCGAAGTTCAAGGCACAGATCGAGGCGGGCGGACCGGTCACGGTTACCCATCCGGACATGATCAGGTATTTCATGACCATCCGCGAAGCTTGCGATCTGGTGATTACGGCCGCGACCCATGCGCTCGCGCCGACGCGACCCGACGTCTCGGTCTACGTCCTCGAGATGGGGCAGCCGGTCAAGATCGTGGACCTCGCCGAGCGGATGATCCGCCTGTCGGGTCTCGAACCAGGCTTCGATATCGAAGTGGTGTTCAGCGGAATGCGGCCGGGCGAGCGGCTGAACGAGATCCTGTTCGCGAGCGAAGAGCCGACCGTGGATATCGGAATCGCCGGCATCATGGCGGCCAAACCGAACGAACCTCCGATGCAGACATTGCGCAAATGGCTCGCAGAACTCGAAGCGGCGATTGCAGCGAACGACCGCGCCACCATCAAGGCCGTGCTGAAGGATGCGGTGCCCGAGTTCGGGGCGGCTGCGGGCGAGGGAAGCTCGGAGTCTTCGGCGGCGCTGTGAGCCGGATCCTTGATCCTGCGCGGCGCCAGAGCCTTTTCGGTTCTGATTGAATCAGAACCGGGCTCTGCTCTTTTGTTTTGACGCGTTTTCTTGACGCGAACCGGCGTCCACCCCCGGATCAAGTCCGAGGGCATGCTTCGCTCGAAAGCGCTATAATTATTTCGGGCGCGAGAACCGATAGAGTGTCAGCACAACCGCCAGCGCGCCCGCGGCGAGGAGCAGGATCACGGCAACAGGGGACTGCAGCCGGGTCGATGCGATCGCGAGCGCTGCCAGCACCACGTTGAGCGCGAAAACATGGCTGACCACCTGCCACACCGTAAAGCCGTTGTCGGTGGCCCGCTGGTAGTAGTGTGAGCGATGCGCGGCCCAGAATGGCTCGTGCCTGATCATGCGGCGGGCGAGCGTCAAGGTGGCATCGGTCAGGTAATACAGTGGCAGCAGCACGCAAGCGGCGAGTTGCTGGTGCCAGGCCAGTTGCGCCAGGCACCAGCCGAGCAACAGGCCGATCGGCAGGCTGCCGACGTCGCCGAGAAAGATCTTCGCCACCGGCCGGTTAAACGGCGTGAAGCCGAGCAGCGCGCCGCACAGCGCGGCGGCGACAATCGTTGTCGATGCCGGCACCTCGCCGAGCCAGCCGAGCAGGGCGATGGCGGCGCTTATGGGTACGGCCTCTGCGGCCGTCATCAGGTCGAGCCCGTCCATGAAGTTGACGAGGTTCACGAACCAGAGCCCGGCCAGCAGCACGAGGCCGCGTTCGATCCAGAGCGGAGCAGCGTCAACGATCCGCAAGTTCTCGGGTGCGGAAAAGACGATGGCCGCGACCGACGCCGCTTGCAGCAGCAGCCGCGGCAGCACTGGAATCGAATGGACGTCATCGGCAAGGCCGATGGCTGCGATGAACAGCGTTGCGGCGAACACGATGGCGGGGATTTTCATGGCCGATGTGCCGGCAAGCGCAGTGACAGCGCCTGCTACGATCAGCGTTGCGGCGATCACCGCGATCCCGGCGCCCTGCGGCGTGGGGGTTCGGTGGGATGAGCGCGCGTTGGGTTTTGCCACAACATGCCGCAGCATCAGCGGGCGGATCGCCATAGTGAAGGCCGACGAGAGCAGCAAGGCCAAAATTGTGGCGGCGAACGAAAGATATGGTTCCGAATGGGTCATTCTATCTGGTGCTGAGTTTATTTCGGAACTTCGATCGGTGCTTCGCCCTGCGCCGCCTTTTCTGGGCTGAAAATCCACACCAGCCCGCCGAAGATCCCGACCAGGAACGATACCGCGCCGAACAGCAGCGACATGTTGACGCCTTCATTGACCATCAGCCCGGCATAGCCGAAGGCCAGCCCCATGGTGGCCTCGCGAACGCCCCAGCCGGCGATCGATATCGGCAGCATCGTGATCAGCATCACCGGCGGCATCAGCTGGAAGACCTGGCTGAACAGCACGGGCGCGGCAATCGATTGCACCACGCACCAGGCGATCACAACGGCGAGCACGTGAACGAGTATGGACAGGACTGCAATTTTTGGTCCGCGATCCCGGCTGAAGATGACACGGTTGGCGATCACCGCACAGGCGTAAACGTGATGCGTTACCCACCAGGTCTTCAGCCACGGAAAGGGTAGCATGCCGAGCACCAGAAATCCGAGACCGGCCGCCAGCGCCGCAAAATCGACCAGCAGCAGCGCGGACCGCCCGGCGGGATCGGTGATGAGGTTGTAGCTCCACGGCAGGCTGGCAACGATGACGATCGCAAGCGCAATCAGGCCGATGGCGCGGTCGATGAAGATCGAATAGGTCGCCGCCCGCCAGCCGGCGCCGGCACGCGCGACCAGCCAGAGCCGCACCGCGTCGCCGCCGATCGAGGACGGCAGGGTCTGGTTGAAGAAGGTTCCGATCAGGTTGAAGCGCATCCCCTGCCTGACCTCGATCGGCGCGCCGCATTCCGAACTGATCTCGCGCCAGCGCAAGACGCCGATGAAGATCTGCAGAAACAGCACCGCGATCGCCAATGCGATCCAGCCCAGACTCTCGACATTAAGCCGCGAGGCGAGATCGTACAGATTGACCTTGCGCAGCGAGAAGTAGAGCAGCGCGGCGGAGATCAAAATCTTGACGGCTGAAAGCAGAATCCGGCGCATCTCGTTCGCGCTTGCCAGGTTTGAGAGGGATGCCAAAAAGGGTGCAAATCGGCGCCGGGCGCCGAACTTCGGCGCCTTGGTATGGTTTTAAGCCCAATCTGGCAATAGCGGCGCGGGTAAGTATTGCGGGACCCTCGACGCGGCGGGTAAAGAGGCCCGGAACGGAACGGCAGGCGCGAACCGGTCGGTGCAAGGATATCAAGGATATGATGTCGGATCAGACAATATTGGTCACCGGGGCCGCGGGTTTCATCGGCTTCCACGTCGCCCGCCGGCTGCTGGCCGAAGGCTGCACCGTGGTCGGGCTGGACAATCTTAACGACTATTACGATCCGGCGCTCAAAACGGCCCGCCTGGACGTCCTGCACCGCGAGCAGCGGTTTTCGTTCGAACGGACCGATCTTGCCGATCGCCCCGCGATGGCGCTGCTGTTCGCCAGGCATCGGTTCGCCCGGGTGGTGCATCTCGCGGCGCAGGCCGGGGTGCGTTATTCGATCGACCATCCGCATGCCTATGTCGACGCCAATCTCGAGGGCTTCGTCAACGTGCTGGAGGGCTGCCGGCATCATGGATGCGGCCATCTGGTCTATGCGTCTTCGTCGTCGATCTACGGCGCCAACACCAAGCTGCCGTTCTCGGTCGATGACAAGACCGATCACCCGATCAGTCTTTATGCCGCGACGAAAAAGGCCAACGAACTGATCGCGCATTCCTACAGCCACCTCTATCGGCTGCCGGTGACGGGTTTGCGGTTTTTTACCATTTACGGGCCGTGGGGACGGCCCGATATGGCGATTTTCACGTTTACCAAAGCGATTCTCGAGGGCACCCCGATCAAGCTCTTTAACCATGGCAAAATGCGGCGCGATTTTACCTATATCGACGATGTTACCAGCGCGATCCTGCGGCTGGTCGATCAGGCCCCGCGCGACGCCGGCCCGACCGCCGGTGCGCCGGCGCGGATTTACAATGTTGGCAACAATCATCCGGAAGAACTGACCCATGTGGTAGCGGTTCTGGAGCGGGAACTGGGCCGCGTCGCCGTTACGGAGATGTTGCCGATGCAGCCCGGGGACGTCACCGAGACCTTCGCCGATGTCACCGAGTTGATGCGCGATACCGGTTTCCGGCCGCAGACGTCGATCGAGGACGGGCTTCGCGAATTTGTCGCCTGGTATCGCGACCACTACAGAATTTGAGGCGCCGATGAACCGACGAATTATTCCCCTGATCATGTGCGGCGGCGCCGGCACGCGGCTGTGGCCGGCCTCGCGCGAAGTCCATCCCAAGCAGTTCCTACCCCTGTTCGGCGCGCGTTCGACGTTCCAGGATACGATCCTGCGGGTTTCCGACACCGCGCTGTTCGAACGTCCGGTCGTCATCACCAACAATGCCTATCGCTTCATGGTGCTCGAACAGCTTGCCGAGATCGGCCTCGAGGCCGACGTGCTGCTCGAGCCGATGCGCCGCGATTCCGGGCCTGCGATCGCAGCCGGCGCCGCCTTTGCGCAGGCGCGCGACAACGACGCGATCGTGCTGGCGCTTGCCGCCGATCACGTGGTTCGCGACACGCCCGCCTTTCTCGCCGCCTGCCGCGAGGGGCTGGCTGCGGCGGAAGCCGGCCACATCGTGACCTTCGGCGTGCAGCCCGAGCGCGCCGCCACCGAATACGGCTACATCAACCCCGGCGAAGTCATTGCCGGCAAGGTTCGCGCCGTGACGAAGTTCGTCGAGAAGCCGGATCCGGCGACGGCGGCCGGCTATATCAAGGCCGGTTACTTCTGGAACAGTGGCAATTTCATGTTCCGCGCCGCCGTGCTGCTCGACGAGTATCGCACCGTCGATGCCGACAGTGTCGAGGCGGTCGGCAATGCGGTGGCGAAGGCAGGCACCGACCTCGGATTCGTCAAGCTCGACGAGGCCGCGTTCGGATCGGCGAAATCGATCTCGATCGACTATGCGGTGATGGAAAAAACCGTGCGCGCCGCGGTAGTGCCGGTGGCGTGCGGCTGGTCCGATGTCGGCTCCTGGCACGCGGTGTGGGAATTGTCCGACAAGGACAGTGACGGCAACGCGGCGCGGGGTGCTGCGGTGTTCGAGGACTCCCGCAATTGCAACGTGGTGACCGACCGGGCGCTGGTCGCGCTCGAAGGCGTCGACGATCTCGTCGTGGTCGCGACCCAGGATGCGGTGCTGGTGTCCCGGCAAAAGGACGCCAACGGACTGAAACGTCTGGTCGCCAAGCTGAAGACCGTGGCGCCGCAGGTCACCGAGGATCATATCCGGGTTCACCGTCCCTGGGGATCCTATCAATCGGTCGACAATGGCGACCGCCACCAGGTCAAGCGCATCATCGTCAAGCCGGGCGGGCGGCTGTCGCTGCAGAAGCACCACCATCGCTCCGAGCACTGGATCGTGGTGCGTGGAACGGCCCAGGTGACGGTCAACGAGCTGGTCAAGACCGTGCACGAGAACGAGTCGATCTACATCCCGATCGGCGCCGTGCACCGGCTGGAGAATCCCGGCAAGATCCAGCTCGAACTGATCGAGGTGCAGACCGGAAGCTATTTCGGCGAGGACGACATCATCCGTATTGAGGATGACTATCGGCGCACCTGAACGGCCGGGACCGTGAGGTCATCTTGCGGGATTTCGGCTTTCGCCCCCGTCCGGGCGATGTAACTCTTTGAATCAAAACGTGTCCGGAAAAGGTTGATGGCATTCGCCACATGTAGGGCGGCGTGCTAGAGAACCGCCGGGGCGCTATCTTGGCGAAATACTACTTGGGGTCGACGACATGAATTCCAAAGGGTCCGCATCCGACGCGAAGAGCGACGCGCGGCGCGACTTGCGCGTTGGCGTGGTCGGCGCAGGCGTCATGGGCAGCAACCATGCCCGCGTGCTGGCAGGTCTGCCCGACGTGACGCTGGTCGGCATCGTCGACCCATTGCCGGAACACCGCGCGCGCGCCACCGCACTTGTCGGTTGCCGCGCATTCGCGAGCCTCGAAGAACTGTTCGACGAAGGCGTCGACGCGATAACGATTGCGGCGCCGACGCATCTCCACCACGAGATCGCGCTCGCCTGCATCACGCGCAACATCCATATCCTGGTCGAGAAGCCTGTCGCCTCCACGGTCGAGGAGGGCGAGGATATCGTCTCCGCGGCGCGCAGTGCCGGCGTGACGCTGATGGTCGGTCATGTCGAGCGCTTCAATCCGGCGGTCGCCGCGATCAAGCAGGCGATCTCGGGCGAGGACATTCTTTCCATCGGCATCACCCGCGTCGGACCGTTTCCGCCGCGGATGTCGAATGTAGGCGTCGTCATCGACCTCGCCGTGCATGATATCGACCTGATCCGCTGGTTCACCGAATCCGACATCGTCGAGGTGCAGCCGCAGCTGTCCAGCGCGGTCGCCGAGCGCGAGGACATCGCGCTGTTGCAGTTCCGCACCGCCTCCGGCGTGCTCGCCCACATCAACACCAACTGGCTGACGCCGTTCAAGGCGCGCAACGTCACGGTTGCGACCCGCGGCAAATATGTGATGGGCGATCTGTTGACCCGCCAGGTGACGGAGTGCTTCGGCTTCAAGCCCGACGGCAGCTATTCGATGCGCCATCTGCCGGTCGGCCATGACGAACCGCTGCGCGCCGAGCTGATCGCGTTCCTCAGTGCGGTACGCACCGGCGACGTGCCGGCGGTTTCCGGCGACGAGGGTGTCGCCAGTCTCGCGATCGCCATCCGTTGCCTCGAGCAGCCCCCCAAGCCCGCGGCGAACGCCGCGCGCAAGGGACCGCGCCGCATCGTCGGCTGAATTACCCGCTTTCCGATCCCTGCAGGCCTCCATGAACCAGCACATGCGTCCAGAACCCGTTCCCTTCATCGATATCGCCGCGCAGCGCCGCCGGCTCGGCAAATCGATCGATGACGCCGTGTCCCGCGTGCTCAACCATTGCCAGTTCATCAGCGGCCCCGAAGTGACGGCGCTCGAAGCCGCACTCGCGGAATTCTCCGGCGCCAAGCATGTGGTGAGCTGCGCCAGCGGCACCGACGCACTGCTGATGGTGCTGATGGCCAAACAGGTCGGTCCCGGCGACGCCGTGCTATGCCCGTCGTTCACGTTCAGCGCGACCGGCGAGGCGGTAGCGCTGACTGGAGCAACGCCTGTCTTCGTCGACGTCGACGAGACCACGTTCAACATCGATGCCGGCTCGCTGAAGCGCGGCATCGCCACGGCGCGGCAGCACGGCCTGAAGCCGCGCGCCGTGATTCCGGTCGACCTGTTCGGGCAGAGCGCCGACCATGACGCGATCGCCGCGATCGCGGCGGCCGAGGGCCTGTTCGTGCTCGATGACGCTGCGCAGGGTTTTGGCGCCAGCTATAAAGGCCGCAAGCTCGGCACCTTTGGCCTGGCGACGGCGACGAGCTTCTTCCCGGCCAAACCTCTCGGCTGCTACGGCGACGGTGGCGCGATCTTCACCGACGACGACGAACTGGCCGATACGCTGCGCAGCATTCGCGTCCACGGCCAGGGTTCGGACAAATACGACAACGTCCGCCTCGGGCTCACCGGGCGGCTCGATACCATTCAGGCCGCGGTTCTGATCGAGAAGCTGAAGATTTTCGAAGACGAGATCGCGGCGCGCAATGCCGTGGCAGAGCGTTATGCGCGAGGTCTCGGCAACCTCGTGACCGTGCCGCGGCTGGCGCCGGGCTGCAGTTCGATCTGGGCCTGCTATACCATCCGGCTGCCAAAGGGCACCGATCGCACCAGCTTCGCCGACAGCCTGAAGGCGCAGGGAATTCCCACCGCGATCTATTATACCAAGTCGGTCCATCAGCAGACCGCCTACCGAAACTTCCCGGTCGCCGAGGGCGGCCTGCCGGCCAGCGAGAGCTTGTCCAGCGACGTCATCAGCCTGCCGGTTCATGCCTATCTCGACGAGCCGACCCAGGAACGGGTCGTCAAGGCGGTGCGCGACGCACTTTCTGCCTGATTTCGTCGTTTTGCGGCGCCGCTGGATAGGATAGAAGCGGCGCATGCTCGGACGCATCTTCACCGTCGGCGGCTATACGCTTCTTTCGCGGCTCACCGGCTTTGCGAGCTCGATCATGCTGGCCGCGATCCTCGGCGCCGGCCCGATCGCGGACGCGTTCTTCGTGGCGCTGCGCCTGCCGAACAGTTTTCGCGCCATCTTTGCCGAGGGCGCCTTCAACACCGCCTTCATTCCGGCCTACGCGCATGTTCACGGCAAGGGCGGCGAGGCCTCGGCGCGATTGTTTGCCGACCGCATCTTTACGCTGCTGTTTTTGTCGCAGGTGGTTCTGCTGGCCGTGGCGTGGCTGTTCATGCCGCAGGCGCTTGACATTCTGGCGCCAGGCTTCAGCGCCGATCCCGAGCAGCGGCGGTTGGCGATCGAGCTGACGCGCATCACCTTTCCCTATCTGCTGCTGATCACGATGGTGACGCTCTATGGCGGCATGCTCAACGTGATGCACCGCTTCGCCAGCGCGGCGGCGGCCTCGATCTTGCTCAACATTTCGATGATGGCGGCGCTGGCACTGGCCGCGTTCTTTCCGACCGCCGGCCACGCCGCGGCCTGGGGCGTCCTGGTCTCCGGTTTCCTGCAATATTTCCTGCTCGCCGGCGATCTCGCCCGCCATGGCGGGCTGCCGCGCTTTGCATCGCTGCGGCTCGATGACGACGTCCGCGCCTTCTTTCGCGCCATCGGTCCCGCCACGCTGGGGTCGATGGGTTCGCAGGTGGCGGTGTTCGCCGACACCATCATTGCTACATTTCTGGCCACGGGTGCGCTGTCGGCGCTCTACTATGCCGAACGGCTTTATCAACTGCCGATCGGCGTCATCGGAATAGCCGTCGGAACCGTGCTGCTGCCGGAAATGTCGCGCCGGATTACGGCGGGCGACGACGCCGGCGCCGCAGCGTCGCAGCGCCGCGCCTTTGAATTCACGCTGCTGGCCACGGTGCCGTTCGTCGCCGCATTCCTGACCGTGCCCGACGTGATCATGCGCGCCGTGTTTGCGCGCGGCGCCTTCACCAGCGCCGATGCGGCGGCCGCGGGGGCGACGCTCGCAGCCTATTCGATCGGTCTCATTCCGTTCGTGACGATCCGCAGCGCGGTCTCGGCGTTCTATGCGCGCAAGGACACCGCAACGCCGGTGAAGGCCTCGCTGACCGGGCTCGCCGTTAACGTGCTGCTGAAATTCGCATTGATGGCGCCGCTGGCCCAGATCGGCCTCGCGCTCGCCACCGCCGTCGGCGCCTGGATCAATCTGCTGCTGGTATTGTTCTTCTCGGTGCGGGCGGGCTACCTCGCGTTCGACCGGACCTTCATCAAGTCGCTGGCCAAGTTTGCCGCGGCCGGCCTCGTGCTCTCGGCTAGTCTATGGATCACGGCGCGATTCGCGGCGGTCTATTTCGCGTCGATGCGCGCGTTCCGCGACGAGACCGCGTTGCTGCTGCTGATCGCAGCCGGAGCCTTCGTGTACGGCTTTTCCATCCTGCTGTTGTTCGGCAGGGGCTGGATCTTTTCGCTGCTGCGCGACCGTCAACCGCCTAAGTCTAAATAAACAAAGAGAAAATTCCTGCATCTCGGCGGTTGCCCGGCCGCCGGAAGCGGTTTGCGCTGGCGCGCGAACCACTGCAATATGGAACGCTTCCGGAGCCTGATCGGTTCGTTGAATGAGAATCGGGCTCTGTCTTTTTGTTTGACGCGTTTTCTTTGCGTGAACCGGTACCCACTTCACTTGAAGACGCTCTAATTGCAACTGGAGATACGATGGCTGCTCCCATCAAATTTGGCGTCGGTCAAAGCGTGCGCCGCAAGGAAGACGACGCGCTCATTCGCGGCAAGGGACGCTATACCGACGATCACGCGCCATCCCCCGCCATGCACGCCCTGATGCTGCGCTCGCCGCATGCGCACGCGAAATTCACCATCAACGTCAGCAAGGCCCGCGGCATGCCGGGCGTCGGTGCGGTCCTGATCGCAGACGACGTCAAGGATCTCGGCGATCTGCCGTGCCTGTTCAACCTTGAGGTCGATCCGTTCACGGGCCCGCCCTATCCGATCCTTGCCAGGGACGAGGTCCGACACGTCGGCGACGCCGTTGCGTTCGTGGTCGCCGATACCATCGACCAGGCGCGTGACGCGCTCGAGGCGATCGAGGTCAAATGGACGCCGCTGCCGGCGGTGGCCGGTCTCGTCAACGCCATCAAGAAGGGCGCGCCGCAGGTCTGGCCCAATCATCCCGGCAACGTGCTGTTCGACGTCGGGATCGGCGACAAGAAGGCGACCGATGCGGCCTTCGCCAAGGCGCATGCGGTCGCCGAAGTCTCGATCGTCAATCCGCGCATTGTCACCAATTTCATGGAAACCCGCGCCGCGGTCGCCGAATATGACGCCAAGCGCGATCACCTGACGCTGACCATCGGCAGCCAGGGCAGCCACCGCCTGCGCGAAATCATCGGCGGCATGGTGCTGAAGATGCCGCTGGAAAAGATGCGGGTGATCTGCCCCGATGTCGGCGGCGGCTTCGGCACCAAATTGTTTCCCTATCGCGAATACGCGTTGATCGCGGTGGCCGCGCGCAAACTGCGCAAGACCATCAAATGGACCGCCGATCGCGCCGATCACTTCATGGGCGACGCGCAGGGCCGCGACAACGTCACCACCGCGAAGATGGCGCTGGCCGAGGACGGCAAGTTCTTAGGGATGGACGTCGATCTGATGGGCGACATGGGCGCCTATCTGTCGACCTTCGGTCCCTACATTCCGCACGGCGGCGCCGGCATGCTGCCCGGGTTGTACGATATCCAGGCGTTCCATTGCCGCGTCCGCACGGTCTTCACCAACACCGTGCCGGTCGATGCCTATCGCGGCGCCGGACGCCCCGAGGCGGCTTACGTGATCGAACGTCTGGTCGATGCGGCCGCGCGAAAGCTCGGCATGACGCCGGATGCGATCCGGCGCAAGAATTTCATCTCGCCGAAGGCGATGCCGTACAAGACCGCGACCGGCAAGGTCTACGATTCCGGCGATTTCAACGCGCACCTGAAGCGCGCGATGGACGTCGCCAACTGGAA
Source organism: Bradyrhizobium ottawaense (assembly GCF_900099825.1). Taxonomy (NCBI): domain Bacteria; kingdom Pseudomonadati; phylum Pseudomonadota; class Alphaproteobacteria; order Hyphomicrobiales; family Nitrobacteraceae; genus Bradyrhizobium; species Bradyrhizobium ottawaense. The sequence goes on from NZ_LT629693.1 coordinate 6,563,116, forward strand.
GGAGTTTCCCAAGCGCGCCAAGGCGGCGAAGAAGGCTGGGCTAGTGCGCGGCATCGGGCTCGCGAGCTATGTCGAGGTGTGCGGCACCATGGGTGAGGAGACCGCCAATGTCGCGCTCGATCCCAATGGGGACGTCACCGTGCTGATCGGCACCCAGTCGAGCGGGCAGGGCCATCAGACCGCCTACGCGCAACTGATTGCCGAACAGTTCGGGTTGCCGCCCGAGCGCGTCCACGTGCTGCAGGGCGACACCGACCGTATCGCCACCGGCCTCGGCACCGGCGGCTCGGCCTCGATTCCGACCGGCGGCGTCAGCGTCGAGCGCGCCACCCGCGATCTTGGCACCAAGCTGAAGGAGATCGCGGCCGAAGCACTGGAGACCAGTGCGCTCGATCTCGAGGTCAGCGACGGCCGGATCCGGATTGCTGGCACCGATCGCTCGATCAGCTTCGCCGATCTGGCGAAGCGTCCGGGCGTTGACCCTGCGAAACTGAATGCGAGTGCGACCTTTGCGCAGGCCGACGGTACCTATCCGAACGGCACGCACCTGGCCGAGGTCGAAATCGATCCGGCCACCGGCATCATCAAGATCGTCAACTACGTCATCGTCGATGATTTCGGCGTGACGCTCAATCCGTTGCTGCTCGCCGGCCAGGTCCATGGCGGCGCGATGCAGGGGATTGGTCAGGCCTTGATGGAGCAGGCGGTCTATAGCACCACCGACGGCCAGCTCGTCACCGGCACGTTCATGGACTACGCGATGCCGCGCGCGGCCGACGGCCCGTCATTCCATTTCGAAACCCACAACGTGCCGTGCACGACCAATCCGCTCGGCGTCAAGGGCGCCGGTGAGGCGGGCGCGATCGGCTCCTGTCCGGCGGTGGTCAATGCGATCGTCGAGGGCCTGTGGCGCGAGTACAAGATCGATCACATCGACATGCCGGCGACCGCCGAGCGGGTTTGGATCGCAATCCGAGAGGCCCAGAAGCGGCATAATCTCTGATATTTTGTCGCAGGCGGGGAATAATGCTCCGCATGCGGGATTCGAACAGCAGGCCGCCGCGGCCGCAGCAATGCGTTCGCGGCGTCTTTTGGAAACGCTAGCGAGATGGAGAATTGGCGGATGAAGCGGATCGTTGTTGCCGTAGGAGCCTTGTTGCTCGGTGCTGGCGTGGTTTTGGCGCAGCAGGATGTCGCCGTTCAGCAGCAGAATCTCATGAAGACGCAGGGAAAGAGCATGTACGGGGTCATGCTCAAGATGGTGAAGGGCGAGATCCCCTATGATCAGGCCGCGGTAACTGCCGCCATGACGGATCTCGAAGCGCAAGTCGTCAAGATCCCCACCGTCTTCACGCCCAATCCGAAGGAAGATGTCGCCGACGCGAATTTCGGGGCATCGCAGAAGATCTGGCAGAGCAAGGCCGATTTCGATGCCAAGGTGCCCCCGGTCAGCAAGACGATCGCAGAGGTCAAGGGATCGGTGAAGGACGCCGCCAGCCTCAAGGTCGCGTTCGACGCCATTCAGGCCAAGTGCACCGATTGCCACGAGACGTTTCGTGTAAAGCTCAAGTGAAGACTTGAACCTTGAAAAAAAGGGGGCGGACGCCTCGATGCGTCCGCCTCCTTGGTATTTTCAGGACATGCCCGCCGGCGGTCCTACTTCGTCACTGATTTGGTGACTTACTTCATCACTTGGCCGCGGATTTCGCCGCCCGGATTGGCTGCGGTGTGAACGTTGACATAGTACTTGCCGGACGTCAGGTCGGCGGCCTGCGCGTCGGTCAGCGTGGCGCTGCCCTCGGCCGGGCTCGACGCGGCGTTCGGGATCGCGACCGCGACGCCGGCGTTCTTGCCGGCTTCGGCGGGACCATGGAAATGCGCGGCGGTGGCGGGGCCGGACAGGCCGGTATAGGTCAGCTTCCAGCTCAGCTTCTTGGTGGCCGGATCGTAGTCGATGTCGGCGGTGCCGGAGCCGGCGCTGGCGTTCGGCGGCACTTCGGCCTTGCCGTCCAGCGTCGCCTTCATTTTCTCGGCGAAGGCGGTGCCGGAAAAGGCGATCGCGGCACCCAGCGCAAGCGTGGCAAGCATGGTCTTGTTCGACATGGTGTTCTCCCTGTTGACAACGAACGACAGTGTCAGCCTCAAAACAACGCCTGTTCGGATTTATTCCCGAAGCGGCGTTGAATGCCTGAAATTTCATGGAAGCTTATGGCGCAGACTCCGGTCATACTAGCCGTCGCTTCGAGGCGCCTGATGACGGATCGGTGAATGTTGCGACGAATTCTCCTTGGCATTGTTCTGGCCGGCGCTGCCGGTCTTGGCATTGGTCTCGGCATTTTCTGGTGGTTGACGATCCCGGCGGTCGTCGCGTCAAGCTCGCTTCCTTCTCGTGCGCCTGATCTCGCCAACGGCCTCACAACGTTCAATGCCGGCGGATGTTCCTCCTGCCATGCGGTCCCCAACCAGCCCGACCGGCTGCGGCTCGGCGGCGGGCTTGCGATCACCTCGCCGTTCGGGACCTTCTACGTGCCCAACATCTCGCCCGATCCGAACGACGGCATTGGCCGCTGGTCCGAGGCCGATTTCGTCACCGCGGTGATGAAGGGGACCTCGCCGGAGCGGACGCATTATTTTCCGGCGTTTCCCTACGCGTCCTACCAGCATGCGAAGGTCGACGACATCAGAGACCTGTTCGCCTATCTGAAAACCCTGGCGCCGGTGACCGGCAAGGTGCGCGATCACGACGTGCCGTTTCCGTTCAGCGTTCGCCGCAATGTCGGGGTGTGGAAATGGTTGTTCACCGACGGCAAGACGTTCGTGCCGGATGCGGTGCATTCGGCGCAATGGAATCGCGGCGCCTATCTCGTGAACGGTCTCGGCCATTGCGCGGAGTGCCACAGCCCGCGTAATTTTCTCGGCGGCATCGTAGCGGCGCAGCGCTTCGCCGGCGGACCCAATCCGGAAGGCGAGGGCTGGGTGCCCAATATCACGCAGAAGGGGCTGGCCGACTGGAGCGCCAAAGATATCGACTACTTCCTGCAAACCGGACAGATGCCCGACGGCGACACCGCCGGAGGATCGATGGTGCGCGTGATCCGCAACACCTCGCAATTGTCAGCGGCGGATCGCGCCGACATCGCGGAATATCTCAAGTCGCTGCCGCCGGTTGAGGGACCGCCGAAGCCGAAGAAGGCCAAGACAGGCGAAAACTGAGACGGGCCATAGCTAAGGCAGGTGGTGCGCGGCCTAGCGCGCCGTCACGGCGTGAGGGCGGCGACCATCGGCGCGCGTCGCGGTCGCAGAGGGACCCTGACTTCCGGCTCCCTGACCTCAGGGATCCGCACCGTCGATACCTTGCGCGACGCCGGCGCGGAAATCTTCGGCCGGCCGGAATCGGCGGGTTTGACCTGCGCCATGCTATCGAACGTGCGGTCGAATTTGGGTGCCCGATACAGGATGATGTCGCGATCGAGGTAAGCCACGGCCAGGACCGGATCGCGCCGGGTCCACAAATTGTCGAGCGTGAAGCGACGAGCCACCTCGATGCCGTTGCTTGCCGGCGCGTTGCTTCGGTTCAGCGCAGCCGTGACGATCATGGCATTGACGGCTTCCGCATCCGCCGGTGGCCGGGCGGTTTCGATGTTGGCCCCAGATGCCGCGGCAAGGGCGGTCTGTTCCGGTTGATCTGCGGTCTTGTTGGTTAGGAATTCCGCAGCGCCGGGCGGGTTCGAAAAATGTCCGAACAGCGTGTACCCCGCGACCAGCAAGCCCGAAATGATCGTTGCCGCCATCGTATTGGAGGCATATTTGTGCACGCGCTCGTAGACGCGCGTCGACTTCGCGGCGGCGGGCGGTTGCAGCGCAATCGCAAGCAGCTCGTCGTACGTCGTGCGCTGGTCCGTATCGGTCAGGATGTCATAGGCGCGCATCAGCTCCCGGAACCGCCGCGAGGCGTCCGGATCGTCGGCATTCATATCAGGATGGGTGGCCTTGGCGGCCCTGCGAAATGCAGCCCGCAGCCTGTCGGCATCATCGCTCGGAAGCGCTCCGAGCAGATCGTACAGCGTCCCCATGGCGGTACTCGCGACTATTTCCCCCTCGGAAGATCCCCCACGCGGAGCTTCCGATCGACGACGCTGCTAGCTAGCCAAAATTTTCAAGGCGGTAGAATGATCCCGATATGGCAAAATCTTGCCATATTGGCGCGCTGGCCGGACCGTGCGCCATTGTGGGACAGGGTTGATTTCCGGCGGCAGCAATGGCTCCGGCGCGGGCTATGCCAGCCGTGCGATCCCGAGATCGTCGGCCACCTGATCCAATCCTCGCATCAGCGCGGGCGCGACCGGAATTCCATTCTGCGTCCGCTTCACCCGCGTCTCGAAGCTGCGCTCGCCCGGCACCAGGATGCGGTCCACGCCCGGCATGCGCTCGCTATTTCTGATATCGCGCACCAGCGTGTCGACGCTTTTCTTGAACACGGCGACGTCGCCGAAGGCGGCCACGTTGATGGCGGCGATTGCCTGGCCGGTATTGGTGACGCTGTCGTCGTCATGGTTGAAGTCGATCACGTCCCGGCCCATCGCCGCACCGCCGAGCGTGCCCGCCAGCAGGCCGATGACCATGGCAAGGCCGTAGCCCTTGTAGCCGGCCTCCATGCCGCCGAGCGGCAGCAACATGCCCTCGTCGGCGCGCTTCGGATCGGTGAGCGGCTTGCCGGCGCGATCGATCATCCAGCCCTCGGGCATGGTTTCGCCGCGCAGCGCCTTGGTCTTCACCTTGCCGTAGGCGGCAACGGTGGTCGCCATGTCCAGCACGATCGGCTTCTCGTCGCCGGCGGGGATCGCGGCGGCAATCGGGTTGGTCGACAGCAGCATGTCGAGACCGCCCCAGGGCGGAAGATGGTTGGCGTTGCCGACCGCGAAATAGAGCCCGATCATGTCACGGGCGAGCGGCATCGACGCGTAGAGCGAGGCCGGGCCGGCGTGGTTGGAGAATTGCGAGTTGACCCACGCGATGCCGGTCGTGCGCGCTTTCTCGATCGCCATCTCGGCCGCGCGCTTCATCACGAGATGACCCATGCCGTTGTCGCCGTTCAACACCGCGGTGCTGAGATGATCGTGCACGACGCGGATGTTCGGCCGGACGTTGAAGCCGCCGGCCTTGATGCGCCTGACATATTGCGGCAGCCGGGTCACGCCGTGACCGTCCGAGCCCTGCAGATCGGCCTCCGCCATCAGGCCGGCGACGGTCGAGGCATCCTGCTCCGGCAGACCCACTTTCGTCAGCGCTTCCTGAATGAACGCCTTGAGGCGGCTCAACGTGACAATGGTCTCAGGCATCAGAACTCCCGGTGGCCGCGGCGTTCAATGCGCCCGGCGCGAATTTTTGACGGCAATGCGGGCGGGCCGAAACCTAACCCGGGCCGAATGCCTTGAAGGTGATGATGGTGTGGGTGTCCTGGATGCCGGGAATCACCTGGACCTTTTCGTTGACGAAATGGCCGATGTCGGTGTCGTTGTCGACGTAGAACTTGACCAGCAAATCGTAGTCGCCGGCGGTGGAATAGATCTCCGAGGCGATCTCGGCTTCCGCGAGCGCATTGGCGACGGCATAGGACTGGCCGAGCTTGCATTTGAACTGGACGAAGAAGGGAACCATCGCGTGTCTCCGAAGATCTTTGTCCCACTATAGCGTTTTCGAGCGAAGTGGACACCGGTTCGCGTCAAGAAAACGCGTCAAAACAAAAGATTAGAGCCTGGGTCTGATGCAATCAGAACCGGGCTCTAACCAAAAACGGCGGCTGGTGGCAAGCCAACTTGCTGCCAATAGCCCACCGCGCTAGGACACTCTATGGCCCCGAACACACCATCGATGCGAGCCCGGACATGACGACGCCGATCGCGCTGACGATTGCCGGCTCGGACTCCTCCGGTGGTGCCGGCATCCAGGCCGACCTGAAAACGTTTGCGGCCCTCGGGGTCTATGGCGCTTCCGTCATCACGGCGCTGACGGCGCAGAACACGCAAGGGGTCAGCGGCATCCATCCGGTGCCCGCCGAGTTCGTGACCGCGCAGATCGATGCGGTGTTTTCCGATCTCGCGGTTGGCGCCGTCAAGATCGGCATGGTGGCGCAGCCGGCGGTGATCGACGCCATCGTGGCGGGGTTGACGCGCTGGTCGCCGCAACACGTCGTGCTCGATCCCGTGATGGTTGCAACGTCAGGTGATCGTCTCTTGGCCACGGAAGCGGTCGAGGCGCTGCGCAGCAAACTCATTCCGCTTGCGGCGGTGATCACGCCGAACCTGCCGGAGGCCGCGGCGCTGCTGGACGAGCCGATGGCGGTGAGCGAGGCCGCGGTCGAGGATCAGGGCAGACGACTGCTGGCGATGGGATGCAAGGCGGTGCTGATCAAGGGCGGCCACGGGCAGGGCCGCGAGAGCATCGATTATTTGATCGATGCAAAGGGCGTCATCGCGCTGGCCGCGCCGCGCGTCGCCACGCAAAATACCCACGGCACCGGTTGCTCGCTGTCGTCGGCGATCGCGGCAGGTCTTGCCAAGGGCGAAGCCATGGAAACCGCCGTTCGCAATGCCAAGGCCTTCGTCAGCGCCGCGATATTAGCAGCCGATCGCTTCAGCGTCGGCCACGGCCATGGTCCGATCCATCATTTCCAGAAGTTTTACTGAACGGTTCCCTGATCGGATCTTGCGCAAAATCACGGATCCACCGCGGCATGTCGCCTCACTGTCGCATCGCGCTGATATTCGCGATTAACGGGGGCGCAAGACTGATTCTAGCGGCTGATTCTCGTGACGCGGTTAACGCCAAGAATCGTTGTCCTGAATCGTCATCGCCCCGTCACATGAATCCGATAGGTGCATGGCGCATGGGTAGTGACTCCTTGAGTGAAGAAAGCCCCGAGCGGCGCTTTCGCACCTTGTTTATCTCCGACGTCCATCTCGGAGCCCGCGGCTCGCAAGCCGACCGGTTGTTGGACTTTCTCAGAACCCACGATGCCGACACCATCTATCTGGTTGGCGACATCGTCGATGGCTGGGCGCTGAAATCCGGCTGGTACTGGCCGCAATCGCACAACGACTTCGTGCAGAAGATGCTGCGCAAGGCGCGCAAGGGCGCCAAGGTCATCTATGTGCCCGGCAATCACGACGAGTTCCTGCGCAACTATTACGGCACGCATTTCGGCGGCATCGACGTGGTGGAAAACACCATCCACGAGGGCGCCGACGGCAAGCGCTACCTGGTGATCCACGGCGACATCTTCGATCTCGTGGTGCAGAACGCGCGCTGGCTCGCCCATCTCGGCGACAAGGCCTATGATTTCGCCATCCAGATGAACCGGCTGGTCAACTTCTTCCGACGCATGTTCGGCGTGCCCTATTGGTCGCTGTCGCAATGGGCGAAGCTGAAGGTCAAGAACGCCGTCAACTATATCGGGGCGTTCGAAAAGACGCTGGCCGGCGAGGCGCGGCGTCACGGCGCCGACGGCGTGATCTGCGGCCACATCCACTACGCCACCATCCGCGACGAGCACGGTATTCGCTACATGAACTGCGGCGACTGGGTCGAGAGCTGCACCGCGCTCGCCGAGCACGAGGACGGAAAGTTCGAAATCATCACCTGGACCGATCCGCTGCGCCGGGCCGCTCCAGTGCCTCGCGTCGCGGCGCGCGCCGCATGACGCATATCCTGGTCGCGACCGATGCGTGGCATCCCCAGGTCAACGGGGTGGTTCGGACGCTGACCATGATGGCGGAAGCAGCCAAGGGCTTTGGCGTCGACGTCAGCTTTCTGACGCCGCAATCGTTCCGAACTTTTGCGATGCCGAGCTATCCGGATTTGCGGCTGGCTCTGCCCAGTCCCTGGAAGATTGCCGAGCTGATCGACGCGGCAAAACCCGACAGCATCCATATCGCGACCGAAGGCCCGATCGGGCTGTTGGTGCGGCGCTATTGCCGCAAGCGCGGCCTGCCGTTCACGTCAAGCTTTCACACCCGTTTCCCCGAATATGTGTCGGCGCGTTCGCCGATCCCGGAATCCTGGGTCTGGCGGGTGCTGCGCTGGTTTCATCGGCCGAGCCAGGCGGTGATGGCGGCGACGCCGGCGCTGGCGGCCGAATTGCGCATGCGCGGCTTTCGCAACGTGGTGCTGTGGTCGCGCGGCGTCGATACCTCGCTGTTTCATCCGCGCGATATCGACCTCTGCCTGCCGACGCCGGTGTTCCTCAGCGTCGGCCGCGTTGCGGTCGAGAAAAATCTGGAAGCCTTCCTCGACCTCGATCTGCCCGGCACCAAGCTCATCGTTGGCGACGGACCGGCGCGCGCGGCGCTGGAGCGCAAATATCCAGACGCCGTCTTCCTCGGGGCGCGCCATGGCGAGGAACTGGCCGAAATCTATGCGGCCGCCGATATCTTCGTGTTCCCGAGCAAGACCGACACTTTTGGCCTGGTGCTGCTGGAGGCGCTTGCCAGCGGCCTGCCGGTGGCGGCCTTCCCGGTCACCGGTCCCCGCGACGTCATTGGTTCGGCGCCGGTTGGCGTCCTGAGCGACGATTTACACACGGCGTGCCTCGAGGCGCTGCATATTCCGCGCGAGACCTGCATTGAATTTGCCGCTGAACACACCTGGCAGGCCTCGGCGCGCGTCTTCGTCGAACATGCCCAAAATATCAGCTTGGCTGACGCAGAAGGCGATGCGGTCGAATTTGTGGCGGAAGACCCGCATTTCGCCGCCTGACTTCACCTGATTGTAGCTTCCCCGCGCTCCGTCGGCGCGATACAACGGCGTATGACCGAACCAGCCCCAATTGCAGCGGTCGGCGCTGCGGATATCGATGCGGCGGCGCGGGTGGTTGCGCCCTTTGCGGTGCGAACCCCGTTGCTGTCGTTCCCCGTTCTCAACGAACGCGCCGGGACCAAGGTGTTCCTGAAGCCCGAAATGCTGCAGCGGACCGGGTCGTTCAAGTTCCGCGGCGCCTTCAACAAGCTGGCGTCGATTCCGCAGGACAAGCGCAGCGGCGGCGTGGTCGCGTTCTCGTCCGGCAACCATGCCCAGGGCGTGGCGGCGGCGGCACAGATCCTCAACATGCACGCGACCATCGTGATGCCGCTCGATTCGCCCGTCACCAAGCGCGAGCGCACCAAAGGCTATGGCGCCGAGGTCGTGCTGTATGACCGCGACAAGGAAGACCGCGAGGCCATCGCCAACGGCATTGCCGCCAAGCGCGGTGCGACGCTGGTGCGCCCCTATGACGATCCGTTCGTGATCGCAGGGCAGGGCACCGCGGGCCGGGAAATCGCCGAGGATATGGCTGCACTGGGACTGTCGCCCGATATTGTGGTGGCGCCGGCGTCCGGCGGCGGACTGATCGCGGGGGTCGCCACCGCCGTGAAGGCCAAATTTCCGCAAGCCCAGATCATTGTCGCCGAGCCCAAGGACTATGACGACCACGGGCTTTCGCTCCGCGCCGGTCATCGCGAGGCCCATCACGCCGCCGGCCGCACCATCTGCGACGCGCTGATGGCGCAGATCCCCGGCGAACTGACGTTCTCGATCAACAGCAAGCTGCTGGCGAACGGCGTGACGGCCTCCGATGAGGAAGTCGGCGCAGCCGTTGCCTATGCGTACCGGGAATTGAAGCTAGTGGTCGAGCCCGGCGGCGCCGTCGGCCTTGCCGCGTTGCTGGCCGGTCGTATCGATGTGCGTGGCAAGAACGTCGTCATCGTGCTCTCCGGCGGCAATGTCGACGCGGACCTGTTCGCGAAACTGGTAGCGTAATCGGATCATTCAACAAAGTCGGGCGGAGCATGAGCTCCGCCCGACTTTGTTTGTGTTCTTCGCAGACTCAATGCCTGCCGCCGTGACCACCCATGGAATTAAATGAGTTGCGGGACGGCGAAGACGCAAGGCGCGGGCTGGAATTGCCGCCGCTGCCGCCACCGAACCTGCGCGGCGCGAGCGTGCCCTCGTGCCTGTGGTTTTTCACCCGTATCGGATCGGCGTTCTTGATGGGCAGGTTCGAGATCTTGCCCGCGCCGCCAGTGTTGCCAAGGTTCGATCCCTTGTCGGGCAGGGTGGCGATCTTCGAGGGACCTTGCACCGGCGTATGATCCTTCGACAGGCCTGAATTCGTGAAATTTATTGCGGGCGACCGCGTCAGGCGCGTGAATTGCATCAGCGGCACGGTCCTGGGCTGTGCCTGCAGCTTCAACGCGGACTGGGCGTAGGGGCTGTTGGCATAGCTGTCATGGAAGGCCTTGTAGACAACCGGCGAATTCGCCAGCACCGCCTTGTGCCAGGCTGTCGCCTCCAGCCAGTTTCCGAGCAGGTGGCGAATCCGGTCGCACAGCGGATCGCGCGGATACAGGCGGATGAATTCCTCATAATAGTCGGGCGAGGCTTCCGACAGCACGTAGTCGTAGGCCTGACGCACCGAACGCGAGGGCAGGTTCGACGCGGTCTGGATGATCGGGCTGTGATCGGGGGCGCGCGTTGCCGCGACCGCGGTGTCGCCGAAGAAATAGAATTCGCTGGTCAGCGACGAACTTTCCCACGGCGTCTGGTGGCCGTCGGTGGCATTGTTGACGTCGAGGCGGACGCGCTTGAACAATTGTTCGATCGGCAGATTGGGTTCGCGCGCGCGCCGCAGGAAGGCCTGCGTATACGGGCTGTGGTTGCTGTCGCCGTCCTGGGCTTCCATGCCCGGCGCCGTCGAATAGCCGACAATCGATCCGTTCGGCGCATCGACGATCGCCAGGCCGCGGCCGGCGTCGCTGACGCCGGGGAACGGATTGTTCCGGCAGGCGTCAAGCACGACGATGCGCATCCGGCTCGGAATCGATTCCAGCGTCCCCATCAGGTCGACCAGGCGAAGCGAATTGCCGTCGAGATCGGCAGGCGTCAAGATCCTGGCATCGACCGGGAGCAGGTAGTTTTCGCCCGCTAGCTGCACACCGTGGCCGGCATAGTAGATCATGGCGACCGTCTTCGGCCCGCGCGCGGCGATCCTGGCGGAGAAATCCTGCACGGCCTTGACCATGTCGTTGCGCGTCAGGTCGATCGCCTCGGTCACCTCGAAGCCTGCGGAATTCAGAAGTTGCGCCATCGATTGTGCGTCGTTGCCGGGATTGGCGAGTTTCGGTGCGCTCTGGTAGTTCGAATTGCCGATCACCAGCGCAACCCGTTGCTCCCGGCTCTGTGGCGATGATTGAGTGGCATTGCCGACTTCGGCACTGGAGGCTTCGGCGAAAGCTGCACCACCGGCAGCAAGGCCGAACAGGCTGCCGCAGAGGCCTGCGCAGAACAACAATGATTTGAAACGGGACATGTTGAAACGAGACATGGCGTGCTCCTTCCGATCTCGACGCGAGATTTTCGAAAGGACACGCTAGATCGAGGGTGCTCCGGTGTACGTGACGCCGGTCACCGTCCGGCTTCCGGCGCCGAACGGTTGACTGCCACGGTCACGCGCAATGGTAGCAGCGCGACCGACATCGGCAACTGGCCGATGCTTTCGCCGTCAACGTCGGCCTGGACAATCGTGATCCGCGTCGCGTGGCGCCGGGTGACCTTGGGGTGGGCGATATAGCTGCCGTCACCGAGACGGGGGACGATTTTCGTCAGGCTTTCCCATCGCCCCATGTCGCCGACCATGATGAGATCGAGTTTGCAGTCGCTCGGGTCGGCGCCGGGCGCGAGCATCAACCCTTCGCCGGCGCCGTCGAAGCTGCAAAGCAGCAGCGCCCACATCGGCAGCGTTTGTTCGGCTTCGTCATCGACCCTGATGCGGTATGCGCGCGGGGTGTAGGTCAGCGAGGTAAACGCGGTCATGAGGACGTAGCTGACCGGGCCAAGCCGCTTCAGGAGCGGCACCCGCTGGGCCCGCCATGAGATTGTGGCGGCGGCGCCAACGATCGCGAGCAGGAAGCCGTAGCGGGTCACCTGATTGCCCGTATAGCCCCTGGCCTCGGCGCGAAACACGTCGATCTCGCGCGTTGTTCCTGATGCGACGGCCCTGCTGGCATCGGCAAGGGAGATCTGGCCGAACGAACGGGAGAACTCGTTCGAGGTTCCGCCGGGCAATTGCGCCAGTACCAGACCGGGCGCGATCATCCGATCATCCGCTATTACGCCGTTCAGGATTTCGCTGAACGTGCCGTCGCCGCCGACCGAGATCAGGCGGCGATAGCCGGCCGTGACGGCTTCCCGCGCCAGCACCGTTCCGTGATTGCGCGCGCGTCATCACGATGTCGTCGGCAGCGAGCGGGCCAAGATGGTTCTCGAGTTCGGCACGAATCTGCGGCCAGCGTCTGCCGCAATTGCCCTTGTTCGCCATCGGATTGACGATGACCCTGGTTTTCACCGCGACCTCCCCGCAGAAGACGATCCTGCCAGCTTGATGCCGGCGGACGGCCGAGGCAACCGGAAAGCGAAGTGTTCGCAGGCGCACAACGAGACGGGAGTGTCGAGCAAGCGGGTGCTAGCTGCGAAACTTCTCGACCTCTCAGGAGAAGAACGCGATCTTCTCGACCTGGCTCATGCGCCGGATCGGCGCCAGCGGATCGTTGGCCGCCCTGGTGGGCTTGCTCAACATGCCGCTCGCGAGAATGCTCGAGCCGAGCGACATTTCCACCGCAGGCGCGGCAACCGCTTCGACGGCGGGCTGCGGCGGCATCTCCATCGGGGCTGCGATCGGTTCGGGTACTTCCGCAACGATCGCTTGTTCGACCGGCGCGGGCTCGGCGAAGTGCGCCGGTTCGGCCATCGCTGCGGCGATCTCGTCGTCGTCGATCGGATCCGGCGCGCCCATCTCCATCGCGATCAGGTCGAGGATGGCCTCGTCATCGGCATCGGCCGCCTCGTCGGTGACGGCGGTATCGATGACGTCAGTCACCTCAAGTGTTTCAGCCGGTGCCAGGGCGGCTTCGGTTTCCGCAAGCGCAGTCTCGGTATGCGCAGCTTCGGCGACCTCAGCCTCGGCAGGTTCAGCGAACGACATCGCGGAAGCCTCAGCCGCTTCCGGCGCAGCGATAGTCTCGACGGGCTCCGCCATCGCGGCAGGCGGCATGTCCGGCGTGTCGAGAGAGGTGGTTTCCGCAGCGGACGCGGCAGCGCGACCGTTGCCGCCGAATTCCGCAAGCCGGCCCCCGATCCCGGCGAACGCCGCGCTCAGTGCCGCCTTCGCCTCGTCGGTGGTGACTTCTTCCGAGGCCTTTTCGATCACCGCGACCTGCGAATCGATCAGGTCGCAGATTCGGCTGTCATTGCCGATTTCCCGCAACCGCCAGGCGATCTCCCGCAGCACCCGCGCGCCCTTGCGGACGGCGGCCTGCCGCTGCTCCAGCGCGAGGCCGTCGAGCGCCTCGGTTGCGGAGGTTTGCGCGGCCTCGACGGCGGTGCGGATGGCACCCAGCGCGACCTTCATTCGGTTGTCGGAAGCTTCAGCCGCGGCGGTCGCCGCCGCAGCGGCCGATTTGGCAGCGGCGGCGTCCGCGGCCTGCTGCTGGGCCGCAAAGCCTTCCCGCTGCGCGGCGAGGGTTTCTTCCCTCTGGGCGGTGAGGCTGTGCTCGATCCGCGCTACCGCGTCGAGCACCATGCGGGTGTCGGCATTGCGGTTGCGCTTGGCATATTCGGTGAGGAACCAGCGGCCCCGCGAAGTCTCCATGAAGGCTTCGCTGATCGCGGCATAGTCCTCCTCACCCGGCAGCGCGGCGCGTGCTGAGATCGGCGAAAGGGCAAATGCTTCGTCGGCCATGCTAAACTCTTCGCGCAAATCACCGCGCGTTACGTTAACGAACATCACGATATCGGGCGAATCGCAATTGAATTGATGCCAAGCGAATCACAAATCCCCATCGCTTCTCAAGATGCGTCGAAGCGATTCGCTGGCCGACTGGCGCTGTTCTATGGCGCGACGTTCGGAACGATGGGTACCCACCTGCCGTTTTTCACGGTCTGGCTGAAGGCGGTCGGCATCGACGCGTCGTGGATCGGCATTATCTCCGCGGTGCCGGCGCTGACGCGGTTCACGGTACTTCCGTTCGTGACCGGGGCCGCCGAGAAGCGCTATTCGCTGCGCGGGGCCCTGACGGTAGCCGCCTTCGCGACCGCGCTGGGCTTTGCCGTGATCGGCACCCAATATCTGCCGCTCGCGGTGCTGCTGGCCTATGCCGCCACCTGCGCGCTGTGGACGCCGATGCTGCCGCTGACGGATGCCTATGCGCTGCGCGGCGTGGCGCGTTACGGCCTGAACTACGGGCCGATGCGGCTGTGGGGCTCGGCGGCCTTCGTAGCCGGCGCGCTCGTGTGCGGGCTATTGGTCGATATCGTCGCGGCCAGGCACCTGATCTGGGTCATCGCGTCGATCGCAGCGCTCGGCGCCATCGCCAGCCTGGGACTACAGCCGCTGGAGCGGCCCAAGCCGGCGCAGGCGGCCGTCCAGGGCGCGACTTCACTGCTGCGCGCTACCGGTTTTGTCGCCATCATCGTCGCCTCGGCGCTGACCCAGGGCAGCCACGCGGCCTATTACGCGTTTGCGTCCATCACCTGGCAGGGATTGGGGCTGAGCGGACTGACCATTGCCGGGCTGTGGGTGCTCGGCGTGCTGGCCGAGATCGTGGTGTTCGCGCTGTCGCCGCGCTTTACGCTGCAGCCTTCGACACTGGTGGTGATCGGCGCGCTCAGCGCCGTGGCGCGGTGGTCGATCACGGCGCAGGAGCCGTCGCTTGCGGTGCTCAGTGTGGTCCAGCTCGCGCACGGGCTGACCTACGGGATTACCCAGGTTGGCACCATGGGACTATTGGTGCGTCACGTGCCAATCCACCTGATGGCGCGCGGGCAGGGCTATCTCGCCGCCTGTGGCGGCATCGTCAGCATGACGGCGTCGATCCTGTCGGGCGTGGTCTATGCGCGCTACGGGGCCGGCGTCTACTACATGATGGCGGCCATGGCGCTGGTTGCCGCCAGCGTGATGTGGTGCGCGCGGCACAAATTATCGCATCAGCCCCAGAGAGCGGCTTCCGGCGGATAGACCAGACTGCCGTCGTAGCGCAGGCCGCCGTCGCGGTCGCGCGCCAGCAACAGCGGGCCGTCGAGGTCGACGAAGCGCGCCTGCGGCGCCAGCAGCATCGCCGGCGCCATCGCCAGTGAGGTCGCGACCATGCAGCCGATCATGATTTCAAATCCAAGCGCCTGGGCGGCATCGGCCATCGCCAGCGCTTCCGTCAGGCCGCCGGTCTTGTCGAGCTTGATGTTAACGGCGTCATAGCGCCCGCGAAGATCCGCCAGCGAAGCGCGGTCGTGCACGCTTTCGTCGGCGCAGACCGCGATCGGCCGCTTGATGCGCGCCAGCGCCTCGTCCTTGCCGGCGGGCAGCGGCTGCTCCACCAGCGTCACGCCGGCGCCGGCGCAGGCCTTAAGGTTCTGCTCGAGATTATCCGGCGTCCACGCTTCGTTCGCATCCACGATCAGTTCGGATTCGGGTGCCGCCTTGCGTACCGCCGCGATGCGGGCGACGTCGCCGACGCCACCGAGCTTGATCTTGAGCAGCGGCCGGTGCGCGGCCTTGGCGGTCGCTGCCGCCATCGCTTCGGGCGTTCCCAGCGAGATGGTGAAGGCGGTGGTGCAGGGGCGCGGCGCCGGCCGACCGAGCAGGGTCCACGCCCTCTGGCCTGCCGTTTTGGCCTCGAGGTCCAGCAGCGCGCAGTCCAGCGCGTTGCGGGCGGCGCCTGGGGGCATCGCGGCCTGCAGGCCGGTTCGGTCCAGTCCTCGCGACAGCGGCTCCTGCATCGCCAGAAGGGCGGCCAGCGTCGCTTCCGGGGTCTCGCCGTAGCGCGGGTAGGGCAC
The DNA here is from genome assembly GCF_900099825.1 of Bradyrhizobium ottawaense. Taxonomy (NCBI): domain Bacteria; kingdom Pseudomonadati; phylum Pseudomonadota; class Alphaproteobacteria; order Hyphomicrobiales; family Nitrobacteraceae; genus Bradyrhizobium; species Bradyrhizobium ottawaense. The sequence continues at coordinate 6,578,977 of NZ_LT629693.1, forward strand.
GCATTCGCCGCGCCCGGTTAGCCCGCTCTGGCTGACTTCCGCCACCACGGTGACCGCCTCGGTCTTGGCGCCCCGGCTGATCGTGAAGGAACCCGCGATCGGCCAGCGCTCGATAGCGGCGGCAAGTTGTCGAGATGGGGTAGAAGTCATTTTAAAATCTTGCAATTTCTGAACCGTAAGCTTGCCCGCCGCAACCAACTATGGCTGGTTAGAGCATGATCCGGAAAAGTGGACACCGGTTTTCCGAACAGATCATGCTGAACCAAGAAGAACTAGATCATGATTCACCGGATCATGATCTAGTGTCAGATTCTACAAGGCAGTGCGGCGTGCCGGACCTTTTCTTTTGCATCGATGACGAGCCGGCCGGGGGGCAGGCATCGTGAGTGGAGACCCGACACTGGAGCGGATCGCCAGCGGGAACGGGCTTGCCTTGTGCGCGGCGGGTTCCTGGACGGCGCGCTTTGCCCCCGTATTGGAACGATTGGTGACCGATGCCGAGAAGCTCGGCGGCAGCCGGCCCAACATCTTCATCGACGTCAGCCAGGTGTCGAAACTCGATACCTTCGGCGCCTGGCTGATCGAGCGGCTGCGCCGCAGCCTGACCCAGGGCGGTATCGAGGCCCAGATCGCGGGCCTCTCGGCCAACTATTCGAGCCTGGTCGACGAGGTCCGCCGGGTGAAGGCCCAGCCCGTCATTGAGGGCCGTGCGGTGACGATATCAGGCATGCTGGAGCAGGTCGGCCGCAGCGTGGCCGGCGTCGGCGGCACCCTGGTCGGACTGATCGACATGCTGGGCGCGGTGCTGGCCGCGGTCGGCAATGTCGTGATCCATCCCCGCGGCTTTCGTCTCACTTCCACCATCCATCACCTCGAACAGGTGTGCTGGCGTGCGGTGCCGATCGTGGTGCTGATTACGTTTCTGATTGGCTGCATCATCTCGCAGCAGGGCATCTTCCACTTCCGGAAATTCGGCGCCGACATTTTCGTGGTCGACATGCTGGGCGTGCTGGTGCTGCGCGAGATCGGCGTGCTGCTGGTCGCGATCATGGTGGCCGGCCGTTCGGGCTCGGCCTACACCGCCGAACTCGGCTCGATGAAGATGCGCGAAGAGATCGACGCGCTGCGCACCATGGGCTTCGACCCGATCGAGGTCCTGATCCTGCCGCGGATGCTGGCGCTGGTGCTGGCGCTGCCGATCCTGGCCTTCCTCGGCGCGATGGCCGCACTCTATGGCGGCGGGCTGGTGGCGTGGCTCTATGGCGGCGTCGATCCGGAAGCGTTCCTGCTGCGGCTGCGCGACGCCATCTCGATCGATCACTTCATCGTCGGCATCATCAAGGCGCCGGTGATGGCCGCGGTGATCGGCATCGTCGCCTGCGTCGAGGGCCTTGCGGTGCAGGGCAGCGCGGAATCGCTCGGCCAGCACACCACGTCGTCGGTGGTGAAGGGCATTTTCTTCGTCATCGTCATGGATGGCGTGTTTGCCATCTTCTTCGCAGCGATCGGGATGTGACCATGGCGGGCGAAATCTCCGACGCCATCATCCGGGTTCGCGACATCACCGTGCAGTTCGGCACGACGCGGGTGCTCGACGGGCTCAATCTCGATGTCAAGCGCGGCGAAATTCTCGGCTTCGTCGGTCCGTCCGGCGCCGGCAAGTCGGTGCTGACCCGCACCATCATTGGTCTGGTGCCGAAACTCGCCGGCCGCATCGAGGTGTTCGGCGTCGACCTCGACAGAGCGAGCGCCGCCGAACGCCGAGGCGTCGAGCGCCGCTGGGGCATCCTGTTCCAGCAGGGCGCGCTGTTCTCGTCGCTCACCGTGCGGCAGAACATCCAGTTTCCGGTACGCGAATATCTCAAGGTCTCGCAGCGGCTGCTCGACGAGATCATGGTGGCCAAGCTCGGCATGGTGGGCCTGAAGCCGGAGGTCGCCGACCGTTTTCCCTCGGAGCTCTCGGGCGGCATGATCAAGCGCGTGGCGCTGGCGCGCGCGCTCGCGCTCGACCCCGAACTGGTGTTCCTGGACGAGCCGACCTCCGGGCTCGATCCGATCGGCGCCGGCGATTTCGACGAACTGGTGCGGACCCTGCAGCGTACTTTGGGCCTGACCGTTTTCATGGTAACCCACGACCTCGACAGCCTTTATACGGCCTGCGATCGCATTGCCGTTTTAGGGAACGGTAAGATCATTGCCGCAGGATCGATGGCCGACATGAAGGCCTCGAAGCATCCCTGGCTGAACCAGTATTTCAACGGCAAGCGCGCCCGCGCCGTTGTGGTCTAGGAGTAATTGATGGAAACGCGGGCGAATTACGTCCTGATCGGATCGTTCACGCTGGCGGTGATCGCGGCCGCCTTCGGCTTCGTGCTGTGGTTCCAGAGCCTGCACACCACCAAGGCGCGCAGCCCGATCCGGATCGTGTTCGAAGGCCCGGCCTCCGGCCTGCGCAACGGCGGCAGTGTCAATTTCAACGGTATCCGGATAGGGGAAGTTATCTCGGTTAAGCTCGATAACCCGCGTCGTGTGGTCGCACTGGCGATGGTTGAGAACAACGCCCCGATCCGGAAAGACACCCTGGTTGGCCTCGAATTTCAGGGCCTGACCGGCGTGGCCGCGATCTCGCTGAAGGGCGGCGAGGAAGCCGCCCCCTCGGTGCCGCTCGACGAGGACGGCGTTCCGGTGCTGACCGCCGATCCCAACGCGCTGCAGGACGTCACCGAAGCGATCCGCGCCACCCTGCAGAACGTCAACCGCATCGTCGCCGACAACCAGGAATCGGTGAAGAGTTCGCTGAAGAATCTCGAGACCTTCACCTCCGCGCTGGCGCGCAACTCAGAGAAGATCGACAACGTCATGCTCAAGGTCGACGGCGTGATGGGCAAGGCGGACAGCCTGATGCTCGGACTGAACACGATCGCGGGCGGCAGCGCGGGCGGCGAGTTGAACCTGATGGTGAAATCGATCCGCGAACTGGCCGACGATTTCGACAAGCGGTCGGCGGCGCTGATCAACGATGGCCGCCGCACGCTCGTCGACATCAGCCGCGCGGTGAACAATTTCGACCGCAACCCGAGCCGGGTGATCTTCGGTGGCAGCAACAATGCCGCTCCGGCGGCGGAAGCGGCAGCACCACCACCCAGGCCGCCGGCGGCACCGCCCAAACCGGCGGCGGCGCCGAGCGGGCAGAAGCGGCAGTAGACGTCTATCTGCCGCGGGCGTGCGGATTCATTGTCCGCCCGCGAACGCCTTCACCAGCCGGTACAGATACTCATTGCCGTTGAAGAACGATTTGACGGGCACCCGCTCGTCGCGCCCGTGGATGCGCGATTCATGGATGTCGCCGGCCATTCCGGAATGACCGTAGGTCGGAATGCCGGCGTTGCGCAGGTAACTGCCGTCGGTGGCGCCGGCGCTCATGATCGGCAATACCACTGCGCCCGGAAAGAACTCGGCCGACAGTTTTGTGATCGGTCCGATGACTTGTTCGCTGAGTGCGGAAGGTTCGCTCGTGGTCGCGGTATCGATCTGCGTGACCGCGATCTGGTCGTCGCCGATTACCTTCTCCAGCGTTGCCTTGACGCCGTCGATGGGTTCGCCGGGCATCACCCGGCAGTTGACCGTGGCGGTCGCGAGTTGCGGCAGCGCGTTGAAGGCGGTGCCCGCCTGCAACATCGTCGTGATGCAGGTGGTGCGCAGTTGCGCATTGTAGCCGGTATTGTCGGACAGGCGCATCACCGGCGGCGAAGCAGGATCGGTCTGGCCCGACAGCACGGCGCGCAAATCCTCCGCCAACTGTCCGCCTTCCATCTGCGCGGTACGTTCGAAATAGGCGCGCGTCGTTTCATTGAGAGCGATCGGGAAGCTGAACGCCGAAAGCCGGGTCAGGCCCGCCGCCAGTCGGTAGATCGCATTGTCCTTGACCGGAGCGGCGCTGTGGCCGCCCTTGTCCTTGACGCTCAGCGCGTAAGTCACCGAGACCTTTTCGCTGGTTTGCACGGAAACCCGCAGCGGCTTGCCGTCCTTCAGCCCGACCGCGCCGCCCTCGTTGAGGGCAAATTCGGCGTCGATCAGGTCGCGGTGGTTTTTCAGCAGCCACTGGATGCCGAGCGCATCCTTGTCGAGAATCTCTTCGTCGGTCTCCAGCGCCAGGATGATGTCGCGGTCCGGCTTGTAGCCTTCCTGCTTGTAGCGGATGAGATTGGCGACAAAGGACGCCGCCATGTATTTGTCGTCGCCGCTGCCGCGCGCGTAGAAATAGCCGTCCTGCTCGACCAGCTTGAACGGATCGGTCGCCCAGTCCTCGCGGGGGGCCGGCACGACGTCGATATGGGCCACCAGCAGGATCGGCTTGCGCGCGCCGGATCCTTTCAGACGCGCGACCAGATTGCCCTTGCGCGGCGCCGGCGAGAACACCTGAACGTCGGCGTCCGGAAAGCCGCCGGCGCGCAGCCGTGCGGCCATGGCTTCGGCGGCCTTTGCGGTGTCGCCGGTCGCCGTCACGGTGTTGATCTCGATCAGCTCCTTGTAGATGTCGAGCGCCCGCTGCTGGTTGGGGTTCAGGCTCTCGGCGGCGGCCGGGCTTGATATCGCCAGGGCTGCTGACATCAGCATCGCTGCTGCCAGGTGAGGGGATTTGAAATTCGAACTCGTCAACAGGCGCATCGGTTTCATCCTCTATTTCGAGTCCTTGGCAGCCGTGACTTCAATCTCGACCAGAAATCCGGGATTGGCCAGCGCTGCGACGCCGACGACGGAGCGGACGGGAAGGTTGGGCTGAGCGCCGCCGAAAAACTGCGTGTAACCCTCCATGAAGGCCTTGAAGTCCATCGGCGCCCGGGCGTCGTGCACCAGGAACACCTGCATCTTGACGACATCGGCCATGCCGAACCCCTGGCCCTCAAGGATCTGCTTGATCCGGTTGAGCACGCCGACGGTCTGCGTTTTGGTGTCGCCATAAGCCTGCGGACTGGTGGCTTCGACATCCTTGTTGATGACGGGCGGCACCTGGCCGCTCACATACAAAGTGACGGCGTCACCGGAGACCTTCACCGCCTGGGCGATCGGGAACGTCGAATTCGGAATCGGGTACCGCACGACTTCGGCGTGGACGACGTTCGAGCCGAGCAGCAACGCGGTCAGCGCCAGCATTCCCTTTTTCATCTTCGTCTCCCATGTGGCCGATCAAGGCCTGATACGTTTGACGTCGTCGGCGGTGACGGCGTCGTTATACTGATTGCCGAAATGCGTGCGCAGATAGTTGACGACGGCGGCGACCTGGTCGTCGCTCATCATCGCGCCGACCGGCGGCATCGCCTTCTGGCCCCGGACGACGACGTAGACCGGATAACCGCCCGCCTCGAGATTGCTGTCTTTCGACAGCGAGGGATAGGTGCCCGCGCCGGCGGCGCCGTGACCGTCCGGCATGTGGCAACCCTGACAGGCGCTGGCGAACAGATCCTCTCCGGTCTGCTCGGTAAACCGGAAGCCGGTGCTCAGCGACGCCAGCGGCCGCGAACGCGCTTCTTCATCCGCATGCGCCGCTGATGACGCCAGCGACGTCACCATCAGGCCTGTGGCTGCTAGCAAGCGCTTCAATCTCGTTGGCTGGATCAGGCGGGAGGGCATCGCTTCACCTCCGGACGACGCGTTCGTGCAGCCGCGTGATGGCGTCGAGCGACGACAAGATCGCGCCTTCCTGCCATGCCGGAATGTAGGAAGCGTGCTCGCCGGCCAGCACGATCCTGCCGTCGATCTGGCAGAGGTTGTCGTAGTGTTCGGCCCGCGCTTTCTCGGTCCAGCTTCCCGCGCACCCCAACGTGAAGGGAACCCGGTGCCAGGCCACGGCGATTCCGTTTTCGAATTCGGCGCGGTATTGCGGGTGAATGCGGGAGCCGAATTCGACGGCGCGCGCGATCCGGTCTGCCGGCGCCATCGAGGTGAATTCATAGGAATTGGCGCCCTCATAGACATAGGCGCCGAGCAGCACGCCGCGGCCGCTGCGATTGAATCCGCTGCTCGGATAGGAGATCTGCCGGATCGGCAAATCCGTGTAGCTGATGCCGCCGTAGATCGACTCATCCTCTTCCCAGAACCTGCGCTTGAATTGCAGACCGATCTTGACGGACGAGGAGTAGGGGACCGCATCGATCGCTGCCTTCATGCGCGGACCGACCTGGATATTGATCTGGCTCAGGATCGACAACGGAATCGTGCACACGCACCAATCCGCCGTCGCGGTCTGCTGCGCTGACGGCGCTTTTGAATTCACAAAATTGACGGTGACGCCGCCGTCGCTTTGTTGAATCCGGGTAACCTTTGCATCGAACTGAATGAGATCCCCGACCTCTCGCGCGAACGCCTTGCCGATCATGTCCATGCCGCCGACCGGCTGAAACATGGTGGTCTGAAATTCATGCAGAGAGAAATTTCGCAAGTAACCCCAAAGCCTGGATTTCAGGATATCCTGGAGCTTGATGACCTCGCCGGCGACCGGCGCCGCACCGAGCCCGCCGCCGGGATCCTTGGCATAGCCGCGATAAGCCGCTGAAATCAGATTGGCCTGGTAGGCATAGTTCTTGTCCAGCGCGCCCCAGGACCGCAGCGCCTGCAGCAAGATCTCCTTGTCTTCAACCGTCACCGCTTCGTCGAGCTTGCCTTGCTGCGTCGTCTTGGCGAGCAGTTCCGACACATGGCCCTGAAAATCGGTCTTGATGTCGCGAATGCGCTGCGGCTTGCCCGCGAACGCCGTCGAGGCGTGGAGCAGGGCGTTGTGATTGAGCTGGATGAAGGGTTCGAGCGCGACGCCGAGCCGTTTGCAGTAATCCAGCAGAGCGCGGTGATGATACGGAATCCGCCATGGCCCCGGATTGAGATAGAGCCCGTCTTCGAAGCCGCAGGCCTGCGTTGCGCCGCCGAGTTCGGTGAAGCTGTCGCCACCGCGCAAGCTCCAGTTGCGACCACCCGGGCGGGTGTTGAACTCCAGCACCTGGACCTTGTAGCCGGCGGCGCGCAACTCGAGCGCGGCCGTCATGCCCGCCAGACCCGCGCCGAGCACCAGCACGGACGCGCCTTTGGTGTCGCCCGCGAGCTTGATCGGCCCTTTGTAGTTGGTTTCTGATGCGAAGCCGAGGCTGGTCATCGCCTGGTACATCGCCGCACTGCCGGCGACCGACCCCACAAGCGACAGCAGATCGCGCCGGCTTACTGTCGTCTCGCTCTCGTTCGGCATGGCCAGCCTGGTCTCGTGCAAAGCGCTCCCTGCCGGCGCTCTCCGGATTGAACAGATAGGAACTGGCTTGCGCCCGTGCAAACCGCCTGGCGACGTTTTCGGTGAACGATGGGGTTGCCAGAAATCAAAACGGAGGCCGTGAGGCCTCCGTTTCTTATTCTGTCATCAGCCTGGAGCCTTATCCCAGCCGTCCCGCCGCATGCGCGAGCAGGGTGTAGACCAGGCCGGTCTCCGAGGTGAGGTGACCGCGCAGCGCCTGCGGGGCTCGATCTTCGCGCGCGACCTCGTCGAGCAAGCGCTCGAACTCGGCGATGTAGCGGTCGACCGTCTGCTTGAAGCCGCGGTCGGCGCGGTACTTGCGGGCGACTTCATCGAACGCCTTCTGGCCGGCCGGCGTGTAGAGCCGCTTGGAGAACGCCTTGCTCTCGCCGCGCTGATAGCGATCCCACATCTCGGCGGCGAGGTTGCGATCCATCAGCCGGCCGATGTCGAGTGACAGCGATTCCAGCGGATTGGCAGTTCCTTGACTTTGGCCGCCTTGCGCGCGCGGGCGCGGAGCCTGGCCGCCGGCGGCGCCCGCGTCGGTGCGGTTGAGGAGATCGGACAGCCATCCGTCGCGTCCGCCTTCCTGGCTCGCCGGCGAGACCGGCGGCGCTTCGGTACGGCGCGACGGCATGCCGAGATCCGGCGGCGGCAAGGTCGATGCACTGCCGGTATCGCGCATGCGGGCGTCGTTGCGGCCGCCGGCGACGGCCATCAGGGGCTCTTCCTGACGCTGCACGGTGGCGCGGCCCTGGGTCACGACGTCGAGGCCGCGGCCATGATGGGCGACGATCCGGTTCAGTTCGGCCAGCGCCTCGATCTGGTCGACGATCACCTTGCGCATCTGCGCGGTGTTGTCGGCGGCCTCCTGCGGCATTTCGAGCACGCCGCGACGCAGTTCTTTGCGCGTGGCTTCGAGCTCGTTGTGCATCTCGGCGGCCATCTGCTTCATGGCCTGCACCATCGTGCCGAACTTCTCGGTCGACTGCTTGAACATCGCGTCGGTTTCCGCAGCGCTCTGCTGATACAGCTCACCCATGGCGTCGAGGGTCTGATGCCGTTCGTTTTCGGCAGCAGCCCGCACCGCTTCGAACTGCCGGCTGATCGCAGCCGATCCCGCACCTGCGGTCTCGGCGACGACACGCGCGATGTCGCGGGCGCGCTCTTCGGCGGCGGCCAGCGATTCGTCGAGCAGGCCGGTGAAGCGCGACAGCCGCTGATCGAGGTCGGTGGTGCGCAGGTCAATGGTGGTCACCAGCGACTCGAGCTGCGACTTGCGATCGGCGACGGAGGCGGTGGTCGAGCGGTTGGCCTGTTCGACCACAGCCGCGGCATCGACCAGCGCCTTGCCGTGCTGGTCGAACTCGCTCGACAGCGCGCCGAGGTTTTCCAGCGCCTTGGACGTCTTGGTGTTGAAGACGGTCAACTGGTCTTCCAGCGTCTGGGTGGCGACGCCGTTGCGCGAAGTGACGTCGTTCATGGCGGACACGAAGTCGGCCACGCGGGTCACCAGCGCGCGCTCCAGCGAGTTGAGGTTGTCGTGGGCGCCGGTCAGCACTTCCTGCAGCAGGATGTTGCCTTCACGCAGCCGCTCGAACAGCGCCACGGTGTCGGTGCGCAGGATCTTGCTGGTCTCCTGCATTTCGGTCACGGCCGCGATCGAAACCTGGCGCGACTGGTCGATCGCCGAACGCGACGACTGCTCGAGGTCCTTGAGCGACTTGGCTACCGCGCCGGTGGCGAGGTCGCCGGCCGACGTGATCGTGCGCGCGACTTCCGAGCCGTTGGTCGCTATCGACTGCGAGAACGCGTTGCCGCGGGTCTCGATCGACTTCAGGGCGTCCGCGGTGACGCGGTCGATGTCGGTCGTGAGCTGCGTGGTCTTGGCGGCGAGCGCCTCGACCAGCGAACCGCGGCGGCTGTCGACGATCTGCGCCAGACGATCGGTCTGCTGCTGAACGTAGGTGACGATTTCGTCGGTCTTGCCGGTCATCGTCGAGCCGAAATTGCTGCTGGCGGCGAGAACCGAACGCTCGAGATCGGCCGAGGTCGACTTGACCTTGGAACTGACCTCGTTCGAAGCGGCAATCAGCGCGCTCTGCGCGGTCTGCGCGGTGGTCTGGATATTGTCGGTGGTAGCAGCCGTGACGTTGCCGAGCGAACGCTCGATATCGGTGGAGATTGCCTTGATCGTGTTCGCGGCTTCGGACGAAGTCGCGGCGAACGATGTCTGCGCTTCGCGTGCGCTGCCGAGGATGGAGGCCGCGGTGGCGGCGCCTACCGCACTCAGGGTGCGTTCGACGTCGATCGCCAGCGACTTGACGTGGTTGGCGGCTTCCGAAGATGCGGTGACCAGAGTGTTCTGGGCTTCGCGGGCGCCTGTCGTGATCGCTTCGGCGGTACCGTTGCCGGCCATCCACAGCGAGCGTTGAACCTCGGCTGCCAGGGACTGGACCTGGTTGGTCGCATCCGCGGACGCAGTGACGAGGGTGTTCTGGGCCTCCCGCGCACCCGTCGTGATCGCTTCCGCGGTAGCGGTTCCGGCGAGCGACAGCGAACGCTGGACGTCGGCGGCCAGCGACTTGACCTGGCTTGCGGCGTCGGCGGAAGCGGTGACGAGGGTGTTCTGGGCTTCGCGCGCACCCGAGGTGATCGACTCCGCGGTAGCCGTTCCGGCCATCGACAGCGAACGCTGGACGTCGGCGGAGAGCGACTTGACCTGATCGGCGGCCAGCGACGAGGCGTCCATCAGGGTGTTCTGGGCGTCGCGCGCGCCGGCGGTGATGGCTTCCGCCGTGGCGGTACCGGCGATCGAGAGCGACCGCTCGACGTCTGCGGCGAGCGACTTGACCTGATTGGCCGCGTCGGTGGAGGCGGCGACCAGCGTGGACTGCGCCTGGCGTGCGCCGGCGGTGACTGCCTCGGCGGTCGAGGTGCCCGCGATCGACAGCGAGCGTTCGACGTCAGCGGCGAGCGACTTGACCTGGCTTGCCGCGTCGGAGGACGCCGTGACCAGCGTGGTCTGGGCCTCGCGGGCGCCGGAGAGAACCGACGCAGCCGTGGCGCTGCCTGCGGCCGAGAGCGTACGCTCGACGTCGGCGGCCAGCGACTTGATCTGCGAGGCGGCTTCGGAGGAGGCCGACACCAGCGTGTTCTGGGCGTCGCGGGAGCTGGTCAGGATCGAGTTCGCAGCCCCGGTGCCGACAGCGGTGAGGGAGGCTTCGACTTCAGCCGACGTCAGCTTGAGCTGGGCGCCGACATCGGAGGAAACGGTCAGCAGCGCCTGCTGTGCGGCGCGTGCGCCGGTCTGGATGGTCTCCGAGGTGTTGACCACGAGGTTGGTGAGCGAGCGTTCGGCGTCCTCGACATGGGACTTGATGCCCGAGGACAGCAATTCCGCGCGCGCCATGAGGTCGTCGCTGGCCTGACGGCCACTGCTCTCGATACGGCCTGCGACAGCCTCGACGCGCGAGCCCAGCAGGTCTTCGAACTGCGCAACGCGGGTGTCGATGTCGGTCGCGATCGCGCCGACTCGGGTCTCGATGCCCTGGTGGATTTCCTGGAAACGGGCGGAGATGGTGTCGGTCAGGTGGGTGCTGCGGCCATCGACGGTTTCGATGACGTTGGTGATGCGATGATCGACCGCCGCAAGCGCCTGCGCCGTGCCGTCGGTCAGCGTGGAGGTGAGGAGGCCAAGCCGCGAGTCGATCGACTGGATCGCCTGCGCCGCGCCTTCGGTCAGCGACGTCGACAGCGTGCCGAGGCGGCCGTCGATGGTTTCGGTGACGGACTTCGCGCGGGTATCGAAGGTCTGTTCGAGCGATTTCAGGCGGCCATCGATGGTCTCGTCGAATGACTTGATCCGGGTCTCAAGCGAGCCATCGAGATGGTTGATCTTGCTGTCCAGCGAGCTGTTGAGATGGCTGATCTTGCCATCCAGCGAGCTGTCGAGGCTGGTGACGCGGCTGCCGAGCGTGGTTTCGAACTGCAGCAGGCGCTGATCCAGCGACGCGGTGATCTCGCCGCCGTTCGAGGACAGGCGGGTGTCGAAGGTGTCGACGTAGTTCTTCAGGCTGTCGCCGATCTCCTGCGTGCGCTGGCCCATGCGCTCGACGATCTCGCCGCCGAAGGTTTTGACGGTGCGATCGAATTCCGAGATGTGGCGGGTGATCAGCGCGCCGAGCGTGCCGCTGTCGCGGGCGAATTTTTCCGCCAGCTCGCCGCCCTGGTTCTTCACCAGTTCGTCGAAGGCGCTCATCTGCAGCGAGAGGCTGTCGTGCGCGGTTTCGGTCTGGCTGATCACCTTGGCGACCAGCGTGTTGACCGTGACATCCAGCGCGTCGCTGGCCTTGTCGCCCGAAGACATGATCTGGGTCGCGAGGCGATTGCCGGCGTCGTCGATCTTGCTGACGAGGTCGCCCGAGCGCAGCTCGAGCTCGAGCAGCAGGGAGTCGGAGGAATTCTTCAGGCTGTCGTGGACCTGTTCGGTGCGATCCGAAATGCCGTCGACGATGGTCGAGGAGCGCTGTTCGAATTCGCCGGTGATGCGGTCGATGCGCTCGTTCAGCATCTCGTGGACGCGGTCGGCCAGATCGACGAACTCGTCGTGGACGTGCCCGGTCTTGAAGTTGAGGCTGGTGGTCAGGCGCTCCGAGGCGTCGAGCACGGCGCGCGTGGTCTCGGCGCTGGCTTCCTCGAGGCGGTCGAGCAGGTCGCCGCCGCGTTCGCCAAGCGCCAGGATCATGTTGTCGCCGGCATGGCTCAAGGCGCCGGTGATGTGCTGGCCGCGCTCTTCAAGCGCGCCAGTGATGCTTTTCGCGACTTCGTCGACGCGGGAAGCGATCGCGTCCGAGATCAGCGCGATATCGTGGCGCAGGTCGATCTGCACGCCGGAAATGGCGCTGCGAACCTGCTCGGCCTGGCCGACCAGATTGTCGCGCTGATGGGCGATGTCCTGCAGCAGCGCGCGGATGCGCACTTCGTTATCGGTGTAGGCACGCTCGAGCGCCGAGACCTCGTTGGCGACCAGCGTTTCGAGTTCGCCGGCGCGCGCGATCGCGCGTTCGACGCCGTCGCCCATCGCAGCGACCTCGCGGCGGATCGCCTGACCGACGGTCACCATGGAATCGGCGGCCGCATTTTCCGGCTCGGAGAAGCGGATCGCGACCTGCGCCATCGACTGCGCGATCATGCGCATTTCCTGGCCGCGCCAAGCAAGGCTGGCGAGGAAGTAGAACAACAGTACCGGCGCAAAGAACAGCGCGGCAAGGCCGCCGAGGACCAGCACGCCGCCGCTCTGTCCGATCGCGGCCTGCAGCGAGGGCAGGAAGCTGACGGTCAGAAGCGCGGAGCCGACCAGCCAGACGGCGCCGAAGATGGTTGCAAGCGTATAGACGCTGCGGGCAGGGCGGCCCTTCTGGATCGCTTGCAGGATCTGTCCGATGGTTTCGCGATCGTCGTTGGCGGCGCGACGGGGACTGCGCGGCTCGTCGATCGGATCGAACACGGGACGATCCGCGCTCTGGCGCATATCGCGCGTGTCGTATGGTGTTTCGGAATAAGACGGTTCAGCGGAGGAAATGGTCGGCGGCGCCATGTCGTTGCCGATCGAATTTCGGCTGGTGTCGACGGTCGTATCGCTGATGTTCAACGCTTCCTGAATGGCGGAAAGCGCGACTTCAGTGGGATCTTTGACCTTCTTGGGAGTGTTCGCCATGTTCAGTCCGAGCCCTCTTACTTTTTTGCGCATCCAGCCGTTCTTGCTAACGTCCCCGCAAGCCCGATGCCGACGTCTTTGCCCCGCCGCGCAGCGCAAGCGCGCCCGTGCAGAAACCAGGGCCCGCTTGTCCGCTACATCCGCAAACATCCTATTGGGAGAGCGATACGAATGAAATGGCCGCGATTAAGACATTCTTAATCATCGTTAACAGCTTTGTTCGTTAAGGCCTTACGGATACACAAATTTCTTGCGGCGGTGGATCGATTGGGGCGACTCCCCGTCAAAAACAAGGCGAAGTTGCGGCAAATTCCTGCAACGTTCCGTTAACCAGTTCCGTGATTGGCTGGCCGAAACGACCCTTCCGGCAACCGACGGCAGGGCGATCCGGACCTGTGCCATGTCACTTCATTTCGAACGGATACAATGGATGCCATCGCCGCCGCTCGCACCCGATGACGGTCCGATCGATTTCGAACATCTCAAACGCATGACGCTTGGCGACGCGGGCCTCGAGCAGGAAGTGCTGGCGATGTTCGCGGCCCAGTCGGCCAGCCTCGTCGGCACCCTCGCCACCATGCCTGCGGATGCGCCGGCGCTGGCGCACACCCTTAAAGGCTCGGCCCGCGCCATCGGCGCGTTTGCCGTCGCCGATGCCGCCGCCCGTCTGGAGGCGGTGATATCAGGCGGAGCCGACCCGGCCGACCAACTCACCGAGCTGGCCGATGCGGTCGCACTCGCCCGGACCGCGATCGAGGCGGTCCTGCGTCGTTCCTGAGCAAGACCCGGCTCCATCAGGCCAAAGCCCCGAAAAATGCCCTGTCAGGTTTTCCCCCCGAGCGCTGGCGCTGTGCGGATCGACCCGTTATAGGACTGCCGGGACCCTCCTTTTCGTATTCCGGCAGCACGAGCGATCATGGCCAAAATTCACTTTGTCGACCATTCGGGCGAAAAACGAACCATTGAAGTCGAAAACGGCGCGACCGTGATGGAAGCCGCGATTCGCAACGCCGTTCCAGGCATCGAAGCCGAATGCGGCGGCGCCTGTGCGTGCGCGACCTGCCATGTCTATGTCGACGAAACCTGGCGCGAAAAAGTCGGCGCCCCGACGCCGATGGAAGAAGACATGCTGGATTTCGGCTTCGACGTGCGGCCGAATTCGCGCCTGTCGTGCCAGATCAAGGTCAGCGACGAGCTTGACGGCCTCGTGGTGACGACGCCGGAACGGCAGGCCTGAGGGCCTTATCGGTTCGTCAGCGCGGCGCAGACGATCAGGATCGTCAGCCGCGCCGCGCGCATCATGCCGGGTCGATCCCGCGGCGAATCCAGGGCTGGAAACTCTCGAGGATGTCTGATGTCAGCGCCGTCGGCTTGCGTGTCGCCTCGTCAAGCAGCACCGACACCGACCGCGCCGATGCGACGCAGACGCCGCCGGAAAACACCACCTGATCGAAAGTCACGGATGTGCGGCCGAACTTGACCACGCCGAGCCCCAATTCGATGGTGCCCGGCCAGCGCAGTTCGGCGCGAAAGTGGATGTCGAGCCGGACCATGATCCAGGTGACGCCTTCCGGCATCAGCCCGTAGCTGCGGTCCTTCATCAGCGTGACGCGGCCGGTCTCGAAATAGGTCGCATAGACCGCATTGTTGACGTGCTGGTTGGGGTCGAGGTCGGCAAAGCGCACATTGTCCGACAGGCGATAGGGAAAATCCTCCAGACGCGGGGTCGCGTCGGGGCGCAGGGGGGCGTTCACGGGAGCATCTCCGAATGTTTCACGCCGTTACAGCCCAGTTGTCGAATGACGGCAAGGGGTTGCGGCAGCCACGCACGCCATATTATGGCTTTCCTGTTTCCGCAGCGTTAGCTAGACAGACGCAGCCTTTCCGCCCAGTTCAACCGAAAAGAAGCTGACATGAGCGAAGCGATCAAAACCGATGTGCTGATTATTGGCGCAGGTCCGTGCGGACTGTTCGCCGTTTTCGAACTGGGTCTCCTCGACATGAAGGTGCATCTGGTCGACATCCTCGACAAGATCGGCGGCCAGTGCGCCGAGCTCTATCCGGAAAAGCCGATCTACGACATTCCCGGCATTCCTTTCGTCACCGGCCAGGGCCTGACGGAAGCGCTGATGGAACAGATCAAGCCGTTCAACGCGACCTTCCATCTCAACGAGATGGTGGAGACGATCGAGAAGATCGGCGATCCCGGCTTCCGCGTCACGACCGATGCGGGCCAGGTGTTCGAGTGCAAGGTGGTGGTGATTTCCGCGGGCGGCGGCTCGTTCCAGCCGAAGCGGCCGCCGGTACCGGGCATTGAGGCCTATGAGGGCACTTCGGTGTTCTACGCCGTGCGCAAGATGGAGCAGTTCCGCGACAAGAGTATCCTGATCGTTGGCGGCGGCGATTCCGCGCTGGACTGGACGCTCAACCTGCACCCGATCGCCAAGCGCGTGACGTTGCTGCACCGGCGCGACGACTTCCGCGCCGCTCCCCACAGCGTCGAGCAGATGCGTGCGCTGGTAGCTTCCGAAAAAATGGATCTGCGGATCGGTCAGGTGACCTCGCTCGAAGGCGAGAGCGGCAAGCTTTCGGGCGCCGTGATGAAGGGCAACGACAACGCGGTCTCGAAGGTCGAGTGCGATACCATGCTGCCGTTCTTCGGTCTGACCATGAAGCTCGGCCCGGTCGCCAACTGGGGCGTCGCGCTGGAAAACAATCTGGTGCCGGTCGAGACCGCGGCGTTCGAGACCAACGTGCCCGGCATCTTCGCGATCGGCGACATCAACACCTATCCGGGCAAGCTGAAGCTGATCCTCTCCGGATTCCACGAGGGCGCCCTGATGGCGCAGAAGGCGCACCGCTACGTCTATCCGGACAAGCGGCTGGTGTTCCAGTACACGACCTCGTCGTCGAGCCTGCAGAAGAAGCTCGGGGTCAACTGATTCCAACCAAAATATGACCGATAGAGCGTTTTCAAGTGAAGTGGATACCGGTTCACGTCAGGAAAACGCGTTAACGGCAAAAGATACAGGCCCCGGCATGCGTGCCGTGGCTCTGCGTTCCGCTCCCCGGCACTGGAACCGTCCGCGAAATGGCCTTAGTCTGCAGCCATTCATTTGGTGAATTGATCAGGTGCCATCATGCGAAATGCACTATCCGGAATTCCACTGATACTGCCGATCGTGATGGCGCTCGCCTGTGCTTCCGAACTTGCAGCACAGCCGGTCGAGCCGTCGGCCGCGGGGCTGTGGCAGAAGGTCGAGAACAACAAGCCGGTGGCCTGGTTTCTCGTGATCGATCACAGCGGAATCTTCGAGGGCGTCATCGCCAAGACGTTTCCGCTTCCGGGCGAAGATCCCAACAAGGTCGATATCTGTTCGAAATGCACTGACGATCGCAAGAACGCGCCGGTGCTCGGCATTTCCCTGATCCGCGACATGAAGCGCGACGGGTTGAAATACGAAAACGGCAACGTGCTCGATCCGCGCGACGGCAAGATCTACAAGGCCAAGATGTCCGTCAGCGCCGACGGCCAGCAATTGACCATGCGCGGCTTTCTCGGGATATCGCTGTTCGGCAAGGACGAGATCTGGGAGCGTCTGCCGGATACGGCCGTGGCGCAGCTCGATCCCGCGATCATCGCCAAGTATCTGCCGGCGCAGGCGGCCGCCATCAAGCCTGGTCCGGCGCCAAAAGCGGCAGCTCCGGCGCCGAAGAAGGGCGCGCCCGCACCGGCGCACTAGGAAACCGGCGTAGTCGGCGTCATCGCTGAAGAAAAACGCTTCGGCTGCGGCTGAATCCTGTCGTCGATGTCGACGCCTGCCGCAGGCCGACTGCAAGTTCGATCGCGACTTCGATCTTGGGCTTAGCGTGAGTCGGCCGGGACCGGGGATATCGGCCCGGACGTGACATCGGGCACGGCTGCATCAAGTTGCAGCACGGCGGCTGCGGCCGGCAACGCGGCGTCCGCCATCGCGGCGTGACCTTCGGCACTGGGATGGACGGCGCCGCCATACACTGCCGACAACACGCCCCAGGTCGCATCGTGAATGTCGTTGGGCTGCATCGAGGACGGCAGGCCCTGCGGATAGGTCATCGCGGCGAAGTAGCTGTCGTTGGCATCGCGGATCCAGCGCGCACGCGGCAGATAGGCGCGGAATTCGCCGGCGCTGCGGCCGCACAGCATCGGCTGGCTGGCTGACGTGACGATGTCGGGATCGAAGCTGTCGCCGGTGGCCGAGAAGCATTGCCGGTCGAACTCCGGATCGCTCTCGGCGCGGGCGCAGAAACCGTGGCTGGCGAACGCGGCCTGGTGGCTGTCGACGAAGGTCATGCGATCGGCGCGCGGATTGCGGCACAGGATGCCGGACTGGCACAGCGCCAGCGCCTTCAGCTGCGGCAGGAATTCGCTTTCGACGAAGTTCGACACCGCGGCCAGCCGCTGCGGCTGGGCGTTGAAGGAGGGGTGAATATCGAAGCCCGCGCGTCCGCCCGGGCAGGGCGTGCCGCCTTGCGCCAGCGTCGGGTTGGCATAGGAGGTGTAGATCACCCGCGACATGTCGCCGACCAGCGGTTTCAGCGCCTCGCGCAGCTTGGCGAACCCTTGCGGCAGGTCGCGGGTCAACGCGCCGCGGGCGTCGTCCACCGAGGCCATCAGGCCGCTGCGCCGGAACAGCGCGCGTTCGGTCGGGGTGTCGACGATCACGTCGGCAACCAGCCCGGAAAAATAGATGTCGTTGGCGCCGACCGACAGCAGCACCAGATCGAGCTTGCGGTCGGGCTGCCGGCGTTTCGCGGCGGTGAGGGCGTCGCGCAGTTCGGCCAGTTGTCCGTTGACGGTACCACCGCACGTCGCCGCCTTCGATGGTGGGCAATCGCGGGCGCGCTGCGAGCCGAACAGTCCTTCGGCGATGGTGGCGCCGGTACAGGCGAGCGGCAGATAGGTCACCGCGATATGCGGATACTGTACCGCGAGCGCCAGCGCGGTCCGGGTCTGATAGCTGTAGAGCGAGCGGTGACAGGCAGGATTGAACCAGAGCGCGCTCTGCCGCTGCCATACCGGCAGCAGGTCCGGCGCTTCGCAGGCCCGCCCGCCTTTGTAGCCGGCGCGGCTCGGCCGGTAGTATTGCGCCGCCGCCGTGCCGAGATAGGAGCGGAAGCAGAAGCCCTCATCGGCGAGCGCGACCGGGCGGTCCGGGTTTCCCTCACCCGAGGCGACGCTGTCGCCAAGACCGGCGACGAGGATATCGCGCACCGCGATCTCGGTGGAAACGCGCTGGCTGCCGTCCGAGCCGGAGGAGACGTCAACGGTGGCCGCCGTGGTGCGGCCATAGCGGACCCTGAGATTGACCGGCTCGGCGCAGTCGAAGGTGGAAACCAGCGGGCCGTCGCCATCGTCGAACGACCAGGCGCAGGTGGCGCCGACCGGGACCGGCCCGGCCAGCCGCACCACGACAGGGTGATCGATCGGCGTCAGGTAGCTCTCCTTGACGTTTTCGCGGCTGCAGGGCTCGCTGACGTGCCCGGCAAGATCGATGCAAAGCCGGTTCACGGTGTTGCGCGCCCAGCCGCGGCCGTCGCTCTGCAGCTCCAGCGCCTGTTCGGCGGCCAGTACACTGCGTCCGCGTCCGGCGTCGGTGTGCAGCAGGAAATCCCGTTCTTCCCGGAACAGGCGGAAGCGGTTGCGGACCTCCCAGGAGATCTGCAAGGCGCCGCTGCCATCAGCGGTCTGGGCTTCGGCTAACGACGTGGATATTCCGACCAGCGCGCCGGCGAGCAGCGCGATGGACAGGATCGAGCGTGAGAGAATTCCGGCCATGGCGCCTTTGACGTTAGCGGTAAGGCAGAAATAAGAGAACTGGCGAGAGCTAACCAAAAAGTCCCGATCGCGGGGATAACGACGCTGTTACCGGCTTGGGGCTGCGTTACCGGCTCAGGGCTGCCGGCTGTTGACCGGCTGCCGCACCCGCGCCTTCGCCGTGCAGGCTTCGCTGAGCCGGCGGCGTTCCTGCCATGGCTGCACGACGTTGAGCCAGAGTTCGCGCGCCCCCAGGATCGAAATCGAGATGCCGAACGGGATCAGGAAGTACAGGATCCGGAACACCACCAGCGTCGCCACCAGTTGCTCCTTGCTGAACTGCGGCAACGCCACCAGCATCGCCGCGTCGAACACGCCGAGACTGCCGGGCGCATGGCTGGCAAAGCCGAGCAGTGTCGCCAGGATGAACACCACCGCCAGCGAAACAAAATCGATATAGGGCGCGGTCGGCATCAGCAGATACATCGCCAGCGCGCAGAAGCCGAGATCGACCACGCCGATCAGGACCTGCAGCAAGGTCAGCCTGGCTGAGGGCAACACCACCTTCCAGCCGTTCTGCCCGAGCTCGCGCCGTTGCTCGCCCATCACCAGCCAGACGAAATAGGCCGCAATCCCGGCGAGGCAGCCGATCGCGATCAGCCGGTTTATCGATGGCGGCAGCAGGTCCATCGCCGACGCCGCCCAGGGATGCCATGCCATGCCGAAGCCGAGCACGAACAGGTTGCCGAGCCAGAACGTCAGTCCGGAGAGAAAGCAGATCTTGGCGACATCGATCGCGGTCAGACCGTAGTCGGAATAGATCCGAAACCGGATCGCACCGCCGGTAAAGACGGTGGCGCCGATATTGTGGCCGATGGTGTAGCTCGTGAAGCTCGACAGCGCGGCGATCCGATAGGGGACGTGGTTCTTGCCAATGGTTCGCAACGCGAAGAAATCATAGAAAGTCAGCGTACAAAAAGCGCCGACCACGCACAGCGCGGCCAGCGCGATCCGGTGCGGCGCAATTTCGGTCAGCGCGGTCAAGATGACCCCGGTGTCGACGCCCTTCAGGGTCCGGACCAGGGTGGTGACCGCAAAGATGATGATGAGGAGACTCGCAGCGATCCCTAGCCGTTTCCAGCCGATCTTCTCCTTGAAGCCACGCTTGAGCGTGGTCAGCAGCCGATGCATTCATCCTCCCGGCGGGGCGGCAAAAACCTGTCGCAAAAGCTGACAGACGACGGTCAGATGCACCGTGTGCGAAGACACATAAGCTAAAACCGGGGCGTTGTGCAGTCCTTGACAAGCCAAGCTTTTGCCTTCGTTCGCGGTCCCCGTCATACGTTCTACATATGTCGCCGCGTTAACGATTTTGAGTCGGGGGCGTACTGGTTCCGTCGCCGCCGTTCCGCGTGTTCCATCCGCTCCCATTCGGGCTTTTTAGGAACATCGCCGCCATCGGCCGTTGGTCCGTATCAGCAACCGAACATGGCGGCGTTTGTGGGGCGAGGAAACCCGCGCTGTCGACGCATGGGCGCGGCGGCTCGGCCGCAACGACTGCGCCGGTGCCCTGCCGAAAACGCTCGATCAAGAACACATGACCGAAAAGAAGCTGACCTCGCGGGCGGAAGGCAGGGCTAACCTGCGCGCCGCGAGCTGATCTGATCGATCTGGTGAGGCAAAACGCCGCGTGGGGAATGTCCCCGCGCGGCGTTTTCGCGCGCAGGGCTCCGGTGAAGACGGACGGTCACGCCACGTCGCCACCCAAAATATCGAAAACAACCCCATGCAAAGTAGCGCGTGACAAGCATACTTCGATCGGTAGCGAAGCGTTCCATTGAACACGGACCGTCGTGATGCGTTAATTTCGCAAATGGAGGTGATCCATGCGAAGCGCTTCTCTCGAACTGCAGCCGGCATCGTACAAGAATACCGCCCCTCGACCGGAAACCGGACCGGTTTCCTCAGGCTACGCGGCGGCGTTGACGCTTGCGGCGATGAGCCTCGGCTATGGCGTGGTTCAGCTCGACGTCACCATCGTCAACACCGCCCTGCACAGCATCGGAAGCTCGCTCGGCGGCGGGGTCTCCGAATTGCAGTGGGTCGTGAGTGCCTACACCATCACGTTTGCCGCCTTCATTCTGACCGCGGGCGCGCTCGGCGACCGGATCGGTGCCAAGCGGATATTCATGGCCGGCTTTGCGATCTTTACCGCGGCCTCCGCCGCCTGCGCGCTGGCTCCTTCCGCCACGATTCTGATCGTCGCGCGCTGCGTCCAGGGCTTGGCTGCCGCCATCCTGGTACCGAATTCACTCGCGCTGCTCAGTCATACCTACGCTGACGGGAAGGCGCGCGGTCGTGCCGTGGCCATCTGGGCCGCCGGCGCCAGCCTTGCCCTGACGGCCGGTCCATTGGTCGGCGGCGCGTTGATCGCGCTGGTCGGCTGGCGTTCGATCTTCCTGGTCAATCTGCCGATCGGTCTTGCCGGTCTGTGGCTGACCTGGCGCTTTGCCGACGAGACGCCCCGCTCACCCGGGCGTGAGATCGACCTGCCGGGTCAGTTCATGGCGATCGCGGCGCTCGGCTCTCTCGCCGGCGCGATCATCGAGGGCGGCTCGCTCGGCTGGGAGAATCCATTCGTGATGGCGGGCTTCGCCGCTTTTGCGGCGTTTGCAGCGCTGTTTGTCTGGCGAGAGGTGAGCGCGGCGCAGCCGATGCTGCCGCTGTCGCTGTTCAAACATCGGGTATTCGCATTGGCCTCGCTGGTCGGCCTGCTGGTCAATGTCGCGCTCTACGGCTTGATCTTCGTGCTGAGCCTGTACTTCCAGCAGCTCAATGGATTGTCTGCGTTCGAGACGGGTCTTGCCTTCGTACCGATGATGGGCGCGGTGCTGCCGGTGAATTTGATCGCCCCGCGCATCGCCGAGCGTATCGGCGCGCCCGCCACCATTGCGGCCGGTGCGGTGCTGTCCGCAGCAGGATGCCTGGCGGCCCTCGGCATCGAAGCCGATACGAGCTACTGGGCGATCTGCGCGCAGTTGATCGCGATGAGCAGCGGGCTCGGATTGTTGGTGCCGCCATTGACGTCGACATTGCTGGGAAGCGTGGAGAAGTCGCGTTCGGGCATCGCCGCCGGCGTGCTCAATGCAACCCGGCAAACCGGCAGTGTGCTCGGCGTCGCGTTGTTCGGTTCACTGGTCAGCCAGTCCGGCACCTTCATGGCCGGCTTTCACGCGTCGCTGATGATCGCGGCCGGCGTGCTGATCGCCGGCGCCGCGGCGATCTCGTTCGTCGGTCTGCGGCGCTCGAATTGAGTGCCATGCGCCGGCCAGTTCTTCGCATGGCCGGCGTCCCGCGGACAAACAATCGGAACTCCCGGGCAGTCGCTGGAATCTGCCGAGAACGATCCGGTTCCGCCGTCTTTTGAGCCTTTGTTCACCATCGGCGCAACCGAAACCGCGGCGTTAACTGAAATACACCATTAGCGCTGTCATTACAGACCGATAGCAGGGGTCTGTAATGTATCAAGTTCTGAATTGCCTGGTCACCGAGCATGATTGGCGACTGGTCGTCCTTGGTGGGGCTATTTGCTGGCTGGCCAGCGCGGTGGCGATCAGTTTGCTTCATCGCGCCAGGGCTTCGCAGGGGCGTACCCGCGCGATCTGGGTCGGCCTCGATGCGGCTGTGGGCGGCTGCGGAATTTGGGCCACCCACTTTGTTGCGATGCTGGCCTACGATCCCGGCGCGGGCGCCGGATACAACATTCCGGTCACCCTGATCTCGCTGGTCTTCGCCGTGGCAATCTCCGCCGTCGGCCTCGGCATTGCGTCGCTCAATGAGCGCCGGTGGACGGTCGCGATGGGCGGCGCGGTGGTCGGCCTCGGCGTTGCAGCGATGCACTACACCGGCATGATGGCCCTGGAGCTTCCGGCGCGGATCGTATGGTCGCCCGGCATTGTTCTCGCTTCGGTGGTGTTCGGAAGTGTTTTCGCAGCCATGGCGCTTGTTGTCGCCGTGCGCCGGGACGATCGCAGTCATACCTTGGCCGCCACGGGTCTGCTGACGGTCGCGATCGTTTCGCACCACTTCACCGCGATGGGGGCCGTCACGCTGGTTCCGGATCCTACCCTCGTCATCGACGAATTGACGATCGCTCCGGCCGCGCTTTCCTTTTTGATCGCGGTGGCGGCCTTCGCCATTCTCGGCATATCGCTGGTGGCTGCCATGCTCGATCGCCGTTCGAGCAGCGAGCTGCATCAGCAGAAGGTTCTGCTCGACTCCGCGATCGGAAACATGTCGCAGGGACTTTGCATGTTCGATGCGGAAGGCCGCATCCTGCTGTTCAACGAACGTTACAGCGAGATGATGGATCGGACCGGTATGCCCCTCCAGGGCCGCATGTTGATCGACGTCCTCCAGGATCAGAAATCGAACGGGAAATGGGACGGCGATCCCGATGAGTTCTTCAACATGGTGGTGGCTGCGGCGAAAGCGGGCGAGACCCTGACCAGGGTCGTGACCCGCAACGGCCGTTCGATCCGCGTGGTCGATCAGCCGAAGAAAGGCGGCGGCTGGGTCGCGACCTTCGAGGATATTACCGAGTGGCAGCAGGCCCAGGAGCGGATTTCGCATATGGCGCGCCATGACGCGCTGACCAATCTGCCGAACCGGACGCTGTTCCGGGAGCAGCTCGAAAAGGCCTTGCGCCTCGCCAAGCGCAGCGACCAGCTCGCGGTATTTTGCCTCGATCTCGATCATTTCAAGGAAATCAACGACACGCTCGGCCATCCCGTCGGCGACGCCCTGCTGAAGGAAGTTGCCCGCCGGCTCGGCGAATGCGTCACCGAGCACGATACGGTAGCGCGACTTGGCGGCGATGAATTCGCGGTCGTCCAGTTCTGCAGCGACTGCGATCCCTCAGCGGTGTCCTTGCTCGCCAGCCACATCGTCGAGCAGATCGGGGAGCCCTACGATATCGGCGGCCACCAGCTCGTCGTCGGCGTCAGCATCGGCATCTCGCTTGCGCCCGAGGACGGCAAGAATCCCGATGAACTATTGAAGAACGCCGATCTCGCGCTTTATCGCGCCAAGGCGGACGGCCGCGGCACCTATCGTTACTTCGAGACCGGCATGGATGCCCGCGCCCAGGCGCGCCGCATTCTGGAACTGGATTTGCGCGCGGCGCTGCAGCGCCACGAGTTCGAAGTGTACTATCAGCCGATCCGCGACGTTGCCAGCGACGAGGTCGTTGCGTTCGAAGCCCTGGTTCGCTGGAATCATTCGCTGCGCGGCCTGATCTCTCCAGTCAACTTCATTCCGCTGGCGGAAGAAACCGGCCTGATCGTTCAACTCGGCGACTGGGTGCTTCGACAGGCCTGCATGGACGCCACCGGCTGGCCGGACAACGTCGATGTCGCCGTCAATCTTTCGCCGGTGCAGTTCAAGAATCCGAACCTGGTGTCGTCGGTGAAAGCGGCGTTGCGGGCCTCGGGTCTTCCGGCGCATCGCCTCGAGCTGGAGATTACGGAATCGGTGCTGCTGCAGAACAGCGCGGCGACGCTTGCGGTTCTGCACGAGCTTCGCGGCTTTGGCGTCAGGATCTCGCTCGACGACTTCGGAACCGGTTATTCGTCCCTGAGCTACCTGCGCAGTTTCCCGTTCGACAAGATCAAGATCGACCGTTCCTTCGTCAACGAACTCACCACGCGCGACGATTCCATGGCCATCGTCCGTGCCGTGACCAGTTTGGGCAAAAGCCTCGGGATCGTTACCACCGCGGAAGGCGTCGAGACCGAGGCGCAGTTCGAACTGTTGCGCCGCGAGGGCTGTACGCAGGCGCAGGGCTATTTGTTCAGCCAGCCGCGTCCCGCCGCCGAGGTGAACACGATGCTGTCGCGGCCGCGTGCGCGCATCGTCGCTTAGGACGTGTGCTCACAAATCCAGTACGGGCATACGGGATGGCGATGCCCGCATTCCCCCTCAAAAGCGGACATCGACCGTGCACAACGAATGTCCGCTTGGTGCGTGCCAACAGCCGATCTTCGCAACGCGCCAGTTCAGGCTACTCGAACGTGCCGAGTGTGGAACCAGGAAGCCGCCGCAAATCGCGCGCGGAGGGTTCCCGCATTTGAAATAAAAATTGATCGAATGGCTAAAAAAAGCGGGGATATTTCCCAAAAGCGGCTTGATTTTCCATTCTTCTTTTTGCCTGGGGCATTTGTTTGATGGGTAAGAACAGATGACTGATCAACAATTGGCACTTGAGGCGATTAACGAAGCGCAACACATACTGGAAGACTACCTTCGGCCCCGGCCGCAGAACAATGAGCGTATCCTCGACAGGTTGGTGGAAGTTCTCGAACGCCCCGATTTGGTAGTCGCTGTAGGCCGCTTGCAGCTGCGAAGCAGTCTCTCAGTGCGCAAATGAGGAAACTGCCATCAATCGCTTTGGCCGCCTCTATTGCTGCGCTCTTGTCAGAGATGCCAAATGCGCAGGCCAAACAACAATGCAGCGCCGCGACGCCATCAAATCCGCACGGGCGTTGGTGGTCCTATCGTCTGATCGATGGACGAAAGTGCTGGTACGAAGGCAAGCCCATGCTTTCGAAATCGTTGCTGGTATGGCCGAAGGAGGCCTCCGCGCAACCCGCCTCCGACGGAGAAGTTACACGCATTGTCACACAGAAGCCTGCCAATCCGTTAGACGCGCAAGCCCGGTCACTGAAAGACGCTGATACTTTCGAAGCGCGATGGCGAGAAAGGGTGGAAACGCAATAGGCGTTGCCGCCAAAGGAAGTCTCGACGCAATTGGTTGTTGGCTGCTCGCGAGCAGCGCTTGTTTTTCAACCGGCGGAAACCAGCAATGCGAACGGCGGCAGATTTCAATCTCTATTACGCGACCCCTGACCCCTGGCATATTTCCCACGCGCGATTCAGGGACAAGGTCTTGCGCCGACGCCTCAAGCCATTGATCCGGGGCAAATCCGTTCTTGAGCTCGGATGCGGCGAAGGCCACTTGACCCACGCAGTTTTTGGCAAAGCACGATCCGTCGTCGGCATCGACATAAGCGATATAGCAATTGCTCGCGCCAAATCGCTAAACCTGCCAAATGCCAGATTTGAAATCTGTGATTTTTTACAGGCGTCATTCGAGGGGCACGACGTGATCACAGCCCTCGAATGCGTCTACTATCTGTCCTTCCAGGAGCAGGGAGCGTTTTTGGAGAAAGTTGCCAAAGAACACCCGGGCAAAATACTTCTGCTTTCGGGTCCAATTGTCGACTACAGAAGACACTTCAGTCATAAGCGATTGATGCTCGAGTTCACGACTCTGGGGTTCGCTCCCCTTAAATTTTATAACCTGTCCGTTTATTGGTATCCGCCTTCATCCAGAATTGTCGCAAACCTGATCAAGCTGCCACTTGGACATACCTTGCTTGATTGGATACCGGAGTCGATGGTCTACCAAAGGCTATACGTACTTCGCGCACCGAAACCCCTCTGACGATATTCGATAGCCCTACAAAAGAGGCTTCGTGTGGGCTCGGCCGGAGCAAGCAATCCGACCATGCAAGCGACTGCAATGTCTCCCCTCAATGTGGTTTGCTTCAACGCAACCACCCTATGGCACCTCGATGCCGAAGAGTGGGCGCCGTCCACATGGGGTAATCGCAGGAGCGAGTTGCCCAAAATCAATCACTAGTCTTGGAGGGTGGCTGTTCCCCGATAGGATGGAGATACGGGCTCACGACTGGACGCCGGGCCCAAGCATCGAATGGAGAACAGCCATGGAAGAATATATCGGTCTCGACGTGTCGATGAAAGAGACGTCAATCTCGATCCGCCGAGCAGGTGAACGGATCTGGCGCGGCAAGTGCGCATCTGATCCCAGACTCATAGCCGAGCTCATCCGCAAGCGGGCGCCAGCCGTGAAACGCGTGGTGTTCGAGACCGGACCACTGTCGATATGGTTTTATCATTCTCTGCGCACCGAGGGGTTGCCGGCGATCTGCATCGATGCGCGCCATGCTAAAGCGGCGCTCGATATGGCAGCGAACAAGACGGACGCGAACGACGCCGATGGTCTGGCGCAGCTCGCAGAAGTCGGTTTCTTTCGTGAGGTTCGGGTGAAGGGATTTGACAGCATGCTGACCCGCACGCTTGTCGCGGCACGCACGCGGCTGGTCCGTATCACTACAGAGCTTTCCAACCAGATCCGCGGTGTCATGAAAACCTTCGGTCTGCTCGTTCCTGCTGGAAAGGGAAGCACCTTCGAGAAGAACGTCCGGAGCCTTCTTGCCGATCAGGGCGGACTTGCATTGATCGTGCTTCCGATGCTGGAAGCCTGGCGAGGCATTCGCATCCGCGCCGCCGAACTCGGACGCCAGTTGGTCCGGGACGCGCGCCAGAGTCAGGCTTGCCGTATCCTTATGTCCATTCCCGGCATCGGTGCGATCACCGCAACTGCCTTCAGCACAGCCATTGAGAGGCCAGACAACTTCAAGAAATCCCGATCTGTTGGCGCCTGGATCGGCCTGACGACGCGTCGCTACCAATCCGGAGAAGTCGATTATGACGGCCATATATCCCGACGTGGCGATCGCCATTTGCGAGGGCTTCTCTACGAAGCGGCCGCGGTCATTCTGACGCGCAGCTCAACCGACAGCACTCTGCGCAGGTGGGGTCTGAAGCTCCGGGAGAGGATCGGCTTCAAAAGAGCTGCCGTGGCCGTGGCGCGCAAACTGGCGGTTATAATGCATACGATGCTTAAGACTGGCGAACTCTTCAATCCGAATGCCGGAGCCGCCGCATAAGTCCCGATAGCGTTCAGAACCTGAACGCCTAAGGTGTCCCTGCCGGGACGTGAGCCGAGCCATTCCGCTGATGCTGTTGCACTGCTGACTCAGCAAAGTGCGTCGTCCACATTGAAGGCTCGTCCTGCGAAGCTCTATCATGCGGCGGCTACTGTCGACCGCGAAGACAACCATGCACCCGGCAGCGTCCCCTGAACGAATTATATACTTGACGCCTCAGCAGCGATTAGACAACAGCATCAATCGCTACCGAATCGGACTTTCAGGCCATGTCCGGTCTTCCCTCGGAAGCGACCGGATTGCGGGCATCCCGGATTGGCAGCATTGTGCCACTTCCGGACTCATTCCAGCCATCTTTGAAAAAGGGACTGTTGCATTTACGGTACGGAGTTTCAGGGTTTAAGCGCCTATAATGCATTCAAGATTATGGTTGCTTATTGCATTAGATCAGAGGCTGGAGGAACTACGATGAAGAAGTTCTTGCTGGGTACGGTTGGTTTGGTTGCATTGGGGGTGGCGGCTCCCGCGTCGGCGGCTGATCTGGCTGCGCGTCCTTACACCAAGGCGCCGCCCCCGATGGTCGCGGCGATCTATGACTGGAGCGGTTTCTACATTGGTGCGAACGGCGGTTGGGGAAGCCAACGGAATTGCTTCACTGCCGTGAGCGCGACAGGCACTTTCCTCGCTGCTGAAGGTTGCCACAACGCAACCGGAGGCGTCGCTGGTGGTCAGATCGGTTATCGCTGGCAGGTCAGCCAATGGGTGTTCGGCCTCGAAGCCCAAGGCGACTGGGCTAATCTGCGTGCATCAAATGCAAGCCTCTTCTTTCCCGGTCCCGGTTTCATCAATCGCTCGCAAATGAACGCGTTCGGGTTGTTCACCGGTCAGGTTGGCTATGCCTGGAACAACGTCCTGCTCTACGTGAAGGGCGGCGCCGCGGTGACCGACAATCGTAGGGATATCCTCTTCGCCGCAACGAACGCGGTTGTAGCAACGTCCAGCAATAACACGCAGTGGGGCGGCACAGTTGGCGTCGGCCTCGAATACGGCTTTGCCCCGAATTGGTCGGTTGCCGTTGAGTACGATCATATCTTCTCGAGCAACCGCAACACGACGTTTTTTGTTCCGGCAACGAGCACCTTCTTTGGCGCTGATCGGATTAGCGGCGGTGTGGATCTTGTCACGGCCCGCGTGGACTACCACTTCAACTGGGGCGGTCCGCTCGTCGCCCGTTACTGATTTCCCTCTAATCTCCAGCAAACTTAAGCCCCGGCATTGTCCGGGGCTTTTTTCGGCTCCGGATTGATAAGTTTGGTTTCCAGTTGCCGCGTGGCATCGAATTCCGTTCCGGGTCATTCGCGTCGGTTTCGCCGCTTGCCGGTCACTTCCGGTGTACCCTCATCATCGGACATGGCCAGGCCGACCGGGCTGGTCTGGTTCGTGCCGGAAGCGGAGATCACGACTTTGCC
The DNA here is from genome assembly GCF_900099825.1 of Bradyrhizobium ottawaense. NCBI lineage: Bacteria > Pseudomonadati > Pseudomonadota > Alphaproteobacteria > Hyphomicrobiales > Nitrobacteraceae > Bradyrhizobium > Bradyrhizobium ottawaense. Next base: position 6,608,048 of record NZ_LT629693.1, read on the forward strand.
CCGGGATGCGTGCTTTGCTCCCAAGATCGGCTAGAGGAGATGGCGGAAGCGTTGTCCGCTTGGTGCCAGGAAGAGCTAGCTTGCCCCCGAGCCAGGTGCCGGCGCAGGACTCAGCGGGGCGCCCCCTACCGAAAAGGGGCCGACAGGCTTGGGAAGCGGAGGAAGAGTTGGAGGAAGAACTGGAGGGAGTACTTTTCGCGACGCCTGGACGACCCGCGCGCGAGGATTTGGACGTGGGATGCTGGAAGTCGTCGACGGTGGGATGCTGGAAGTCGTCAGCGGCGGCGTCACCTGATTCTGCAGGGAGCTCACCTGCGCCGTCAGCAAGGAGAGTTGACGGGTTATTCTTTTCAAATCCGCCTGTTGGGTTGCGGAGCTCTGCGTGAGCGACACTAACACATCGGCGTCTTGCTGCTGCGACGACTGAATGTCCCTCAGTCCCGCCCTGACAACTGGATCCGGTACGAGGACTGGAGCCGGGTTGGGCGGCGGAGGTGCAGCGACGCGATTGAAATTCCGCGGGGAGAAGCGCCTGAAGTCCGGCAAGGAGAGCCGATCGACGCTCGGCAAAGAGAACTGCTTGAAATCCGGCAGAGAGAATCCACCGAAACTCGGCAAGGAATTGGCGGTGGCGGCACCAAGGACGGCCAGGGCAGCCAGGGACACCGCTATCACCGGCACCCGGCTCGAGGCCACCTGCGGTGCCGCCTCGGGCTGTTTGTCCCCTTGCGTTTCCCTGTCCGGTGCTTCGGTCACCTGCGTTCCCTACGTCTCAGCCCAGTCGCGAGATTCTTCCCATCGCCGGTCAGCAAAACAAAAGAGCCGCCGCGGTGAGAAACCAGCAATGGCTCGCGCGCGCTTGCCCACCCGAATTCGGCTCAAATCATGGGCTCGTATGGTTAATGATCGGTTATTCCAGAGACCAGCCGACCTCAGTGCCCGTCCGAGCCAGGTCCGTTGATACCCCTGATACTGTTCCAAAGCTCCCGTTGAGACGACTCGCGATCCGTCATTCCTTTCAAACGGCTATGACCGGCGACATCAGCTGCAAAATATGGGCTGTAAGCCGTCGCACTAAGTGTTCGCGGGTCAAGAGATTCTCCCGCCGAGGCCCGTTTGTTGCCGGCCTCGTAGCAGCGGCGCGCCAATTCATCACGCTTGTCAGCGTTGCGGCGGCAGCCTGGCCGCTCGGGTCGCGCGCGCAACAGTCGGGGTGGGGATCAGAAATGAAACGGCGCGGGCGCGGTTGGCTCAAGAGAACCGGTGCGCCCTTCAACAGCTTCGCCTGGCCGCTAGGATCAGCCCGCCAGCGCTGAAGGACTTAAAGGCGGCCTTAGTGCTATTCAGATGATGAGGATATATAGCCCATGTGCAAGCAGGTCGGTCGTCGGTCACCATCGAACAGCACGGTGATACCGGTGGTGCGACGGCTCAAGCCGACAACGATGCCGATCTTGTCAGCCAGATTTGGGCAACGAACCGCTCCAAGTTTGTTGATCTTAAAGCGGGTGCCGACTGCGATTCTATTTGCGTCCCAGTCCATGGCTTAGCTCCGCAAAGCCTTGATCGACCGGGCATTGTTGACGGCCTTTGTTTCAGGATCATTGCGTGGCCTACAGAAATTGGTTTCGTGGCAGCTACCGGCGTTGTCGTTCGTGTGCCGGAAGGTGGATGGAACTTAAGGGGTCCTCCTTTTTAGTCGTCATTGCATTGGTTCCTTCGGATAGAGTGTGTCGGCCTACCGGGCACACGCCGCCCAGCCCCCGGCCCGGAGACCAGGCGGCCCTGCCAAGCGTCTCGCGAGGCGGGGTCGCTGTGCGGGCTTGCTGGAACCAAGGTGATGCGTAGCTCCCCCTCCATCGTGCCGCATGACGCTGACCGCGACACCTATCTGGTGCTAAACGATTTTGGCAGGCTCGGGCGCGCTTGGTGCGAGGCCGACGAGGAAGGCACAGACCGCGAGACGCTGATCCGCCGTTTCCTCGCTGACCAGTTTAGCCATCCGGTGCGGATCGTTGCCTTCAATACCGCCGAGGGCTGGTCGCGCGACGTCACGGTCGATATTGCCGACGAGCTGCGTCGGCGCTTTCCCGAATACGACGAGGTGCCGCTCTCTGTGCAGAAGTTCTTGGAAATCGCTGCCCGGCGCTAAGCTGTCCGATTCGCACCATGAGGTTAAATACGACGGTGACCTGAGACGACACGGAGGTCCGTTCTACCTCCCCCCGAAGCAGACATCGTCAGGCGACACGCTTAAGTCGGTTCAGTGCCGATTTTTGCAACAAAATCTGCCAGATGCAGACATGAACATTATTCGATCACGTCGTCGGCTCGGGCGAGGAGCGTTGGAGGAACTGTGAGGCCGAGCGCCTTTGCCGTCGTGATGTTAATGACGAGTTCGAGCTTTGTGACCCGCTGCACGGGCAGGTTCTCCGGCTTCTCACCGTTCAGCACACGACCGACATAGTCGCCCACCTGACGGTATGCTTCCGAATAATTCGTTCCGTAGCTCATCAATCCGCCGCCAGCGACGAATTCCCGAATTGGATAGACCGCAGGCAGCCTGTGTCGGGCCGCCAAGCGGACCAGCGTTGCGCGATTTTGAAACATCAATGCGTCGGCCGAAACCAGCACCGCATCCGGTCGCTCGTTCACCATTGTGGTGAAAGCTGCGTCGAAATCATCGGCATGCCGCGCTTCCACGGGCGATAGCTTCACAGCGAGAGCTTCGGCCGCCGATGCCAGCTCGTTGCCGATGGAGTCGCCCCCGGACACAAGGCCTGTCGGGCTGTAGAGGAACGCAATGGACTTTGCCGACGGCATCAGTTCGCATAGCACCTGTAGACGCTTGGCCAGCAGTTCGGTGTTGAGAACTGAGATCCCGGTGGCATTGCCGCCAGGCCGGTTGAGGCTTGCGACGAATCCACTCTGGACGGGATCGAACCCGGTAAAGAAGAGGATTGGAATGGATGTGGTGGCGGCCTTGGCAGCAACGATGGATTGACCTGCAAAGACGACGATGGCATCCACGCGGCGCTGCACGAGTTCTGCGGCCAGTTCGGCCAGCCGGTTCTCACGGCCGTTGGCCCCGCGATATTCGATCGTGAGGTTTCGGCCTTCGACATAGCCCATCTCGGCGAGGCGGCGCTGGGTCGGGACAAAACCTGTCCGCGCGGCTTCTATCGATCCAAATCCCAGAACGCCGATAATCCGCGAAGCCGGCTGCTGCCCGTGTGCAGCAAGTGGCCACGCTACCGCACCGCCAAGAAGGCCGATGAATTCCCGCCGCCTCATGCCGACACCTCATGGGATATCATTATAACAGCTTGCATAGGTACGCTGGAAGGCATGAGGCAATGCCCGCGATGGGGTCATAAGACGACGTTCGCAGGTCGTCGCTGAGTGTCAGCCTTACCCCCCGAAAGCGGACAACACCACATCTATGGGTGTAACGCCCCAGGCGAGCAACCGCGGCTCAGACCTTGCGTAGCGCGAAATGCGCGCCGCAAAACGCCATCACGGCGCCGAGGCACAATGCCGCAAGGCCGGCAAGCACGCCCGATATGGTCGGGATCGGACTGGGCGCAGAAGCTGCCTGTCCGGCGCCGGCCAGGATCAGCACGCCGACGGCGATCAGGAACTGCCGCATCCGCTGCGGAATTTGTCCCGAAACCGCGCTGTGCATCAGGTTGGCGGTGAAATAACCGCCGGAGAAGCCGACCGTTGCGATCAGCCACCATGCGATGGCTGCGCCCGCGGGCATGAATTCGTGGGTGTCGGATCGCCACAGGCCGCCGAGATCGAGGCCATAGCGCGCGCCCAGCATGTGCACGGCAAGCGCCAGCAGCACCCCGGATATCATGGCGCCGGCCATGATCAGGCGGCGCGGAAAATAGGTCGTCTCGGCCATGGCCCGCTTGTAAGGTAAAGCCGGCTCGCCGCGCAAGCGGACGGCGCGCGATCAACGCAGGGATTTTTTGTTGCCAACCTCACTCCCGGACCAGACCGCAGCAGGCGAGGGCGGCCCCGAGACCCGTTATGCCTACAAGGCGTCGCTGATCGGATCGGCGCATGAGTTCGAGCTGACCGATGCCGGCTTGTCATGGCGGGTCGGCGGCAGGTCCGGCGTCTGGCCCTATGCCGATATCGCTTCGGTCCGTCTGTCCTTTCGGCCGGTGTCGATGCAGGCGCGCCGCTTCCGGGCCGATATCGAAAATGCCGCCGGCGGCAGGATCGCCATCCTCTCGACCACCTGGCAGACGGTCTCGTTGATGGCGCCGCAGGACCACGGCTACCGCACCTTCATGATCGAATTGCACCGGCGCATGCACGGCGCCGGCAGCAAGGCTGAGCTGATCGGCGGCATCGGGCCGAAGACCTACGCCGCCGCGCTGGTGCTGCTGGCGCTGCTCGCGATCGCGATGACCGGACTTCTGGTTCGCGCGCTTGCGACCTTCGAATTCACCGGTGCACTGTTTCTGGTCGGGTTTGCCGTTCTGTTCACCTGGCAGATCGGCGGCTTTGTCAAACGCAACCGGCCGCGCGGCTACTCGTTCGACGCGCTTCCCGACGCGCTGCTCCCTTGAGACTTCGCAATCAAGCGCAATGAAACGTGACTTCGCCGGACGCGCGGCGCGCGGCATCGTGGCGGCGCATTTCCGGGAACGAACTGCCGTGACCGACCCAAGCGGGCGACTGCCGACCGAAGACGAAATTGCCGCAATCAACGCGCGGCATCTGGTCGACACCCCGTTGCGGCCGGCCGATCTGCTGTTCGTGTTCGGCACCCGCCAGGATGTCGACGAGCGCGTCGCGGAAGCCGCGAGACTCTGGCACGACGGCTATTTTCGCTGGGCCATCGTCAGCGGCGGGGTCACGCCGGGGGCGGGGCTTTCCGAGTGTGAGATCATGACGGAGGCGATGATCGCGCGCGGCGTTCCGGCCGGAATCATCCTGCGCGAGGATCGCGCGATGAACACCGGCGAGAACGTCATTTTCTCGCTGCCGGTCATCGACGCCGCGATCGGTTTGAAAAACATCCGCCGCGTGATCTGCCTCGGCAATACCTGGACCGCGCGCCGCTATCCGATGACGCTGCATCGCCACTGGCCGGACGTCGAGAAGATGCTGGTCATGATCGACAGTTTTGAGACGCCGCGGTCGCTGTGGCACACCGATCCCGAATTCAGCCGCCGCATGCTAGGCGAGTGGGACAAGATTGAGCCCTATAAGGCCAAGGGCTTCATCGCAGAGTGGCCGGTGCGCAACGAGCTCGAGCGGCAGAGCGTTTTCGAGTGAAGTGGTTCCGGTTCACGTAGCAATCAAGTTTACGCAGATTGCATAGACTTATCTGCGGTAGAAAACGCGTCCAATAGAGACCGTGCCTATTCGGTCGTATCGAAATCTTCCTTCTCGGTCAGCAGTCCTCCCAGTGTCCGCAGCGCGGTATCGAGCTGTTCGGTGCTGGGAGCGCCAAGCGCCAGCCGGACGGCATTGGGCGCATGCCCGGGCGCCACGGCGAAGGTGGTCGATGGCGTCAAGGCGATGTCGCGGCGGGCGGCGGCCGCGACGAAGGTCTGCGAGCGCCAGTGTGGCGGCAGGGTCAGCCAGAGATGATAGGACTGGATGTTGGCCTGGACCTCGAAGCCGGCAAGATACTTTGCTGCCATCTGCTGGCGCCGGGCCGCGTCGATCCGCTTCAGCCGGACCAGTTCGGAAACCGTGCCGTCGCCCATCATCCGTGTTCCGGCCGCCAGCGCAAAACCCGAAGCGGTCCATCCGCCCGATCGCACCGAGGCCATGATGCGTTCGCGCAAGCGTGGCGGCGAAACGATGAAGCCGACCGCCAGTCCCGGCGCCACCTTCTTCGACAGGCTGTCGAGCACAATGCAGGTATCGGGAGCGAGCGCTGCGAGCGGCGCTTCGTCGCCGAGAAAGCTGTAGACGGTGTCTTCGATGATGGGCAGGCCGAGTTTCTCGACGACGCGCACCAGGTCGGCGCGGCGGCCCGGCGGCATTGTCATGCCCAGCGGATTTTGAATCGTCGGCTGGATATAGAGCGCGGACAAGTGCGCCTCGCGATGGGCTTTCTGTACCGCGTCCGGTCGAACGCCTTCTTCATCCATCGTCAGCGGCACCAGCGTCACGCCGAGGCGGGCGGCAATGTCCTTGATGAAGGGATAGGTCAGCGCCTCGACGCCGCAGCGGCCGCCGCTCGGCACCACCGCTGCAAGGGCTGCGGCAATGCATTGCCGGCCGTTGGCGGTGAAGACGAACTGGTCGGCGCCCGGGGACCAGTCGCCGCGGGAGAGAAACTCGGCCGAAATGGTTCGTGCCGCTTGCGTGCCGGTGATGCTCGTCTGCCGGAGCGCGACATCGAGTGCTTCGGGCCGCTCCAACCCTTCGAGCGACCGCGCGATCATCGCCGATTGCGTCGGCAGCAGCGGATAATTGACTTCGAGGTCGATGCGCTGGCCGCGCGGTTCGGTCAGCGAGGAAACGCCGCGGCGCGTTTCGCCGGACACGAAGGTGCCGCGTCCGACTTCGCCGACGACGAGGCCGCGGCGCAGCAGCTCGGTGTAGACGCGGCTCGCGGTCGAAACCGCGATCTTGCGCTCATAGGCAAAGCTGCGCTGCGGCGGCAGCCGGTCGCCGGGTTTGAGCGCGCCGTTGGCGATTTCGACGGCGACGGTATCGGCAAGCTTCAGATATTCGAACTTGGACATTATTGCACCGAGAGCAATGTTTCACTTGCACCGAGAAGTGTATCGGATCATTTAAACGCTATCAAGCCCATGATTGCACTGAGGGGGTGCAAGCAATCGGACGTTACGAAAGGTGCAATCGCTGTTCGCAGCGGCAGCGCCAGCGGTGTTGCTTGGCCGCGCGGAAGCCACGGAGAAGACCCATGACGATGATTTCCTCAGCCGCTGGCCAGCCTGCATCCCAAAGTTCGCAGGCCGGATTGCCCCGATTGCTCGGAGGCTGGGCGACCAGTCTCGTGACCTATTGGGCCCGCCGGGAAGCCATCAAAGTGCTGAGCGAAATGGACGACCGTGCGCTCCGCGATATCGGGATCGCGCGCAGCCAGATCGAGGCGGCGGTCGGTGGGGCGCTCAATCCGGGGATGGCACGCCTGCGCTGAGCGCCGCGCGCCGGCCCGTCCGGCTTCCCTGAGTGCAAACCCGACTGGAAGTGACATGACCATTACCGTCGAGCATCGGCAGCCCGGCATCGGCTGGCGGCTGGTGCCGGGAAGTCTCGCAAGGCTTCTCGGCATCGGCTACGGCGCGGCCGTCTATGCGATCTTTGTCGTCACGCTGCTTTACGCGATCGGCTTCGTCAGCGGCGTCATCGTCCCCAAGAGCATCGATACCGGCGCGATCTGGCCGCCACCGGTCGCGCTCTGTATCGACCTTCAACTGCTCGGCCTGTTCATGGCGCAGCACAGCGGCATGGCGCGGCGCGGCTTCAAGCGCGTCTTGACCGGCCATGTCCCGCCGCTGATCGAGCGAAGCACCTATGTGTTGTGCGCCAGCCTGGTGCTGATCCTGCTGTTTGCAGGGTGGCAGCCCTTGCCCGCGACGGTGTGGCAGGCGGCGGATCCGCGGGCGATCGCGGCGCTGCGGTCGTTGTCGGCGCTCGGTTGGCTGATCGTGCTCGGCACGTTCCTGACCGGGCACTTCAAGCTGCTGGAGCGAAAGCTGAAGGTGCTGAACTTCGCCGGCCGTGTCACGTCGCCGGTCGCGTTCAAGACGCCCGGATTGTATCGCTTCGTCCGGCATCCGCTCTATTTCGGATTCATCCTCGCCTTCTGGGCGACACCGGCGATGAAGGCGGGACATCTGCTGTTCGCCGCTGTCATGACCGCCTATATCTGCGCCGGCATCTGGCTGGAGGAGCGCGATCTCCTGGCCTTCTTTGGCGATCGCTACCGGCAGTATCGCAAGCGCGTCGCGATGCTGCTGCCGGGCCTGTTCTGAGTTCGGGTGGCTTACGCGGGCGCCAGCGTGCCCCACGCAATTCCAAGGCCGCGGTCCTCGTCGGACGAATCGGAAATCCGGCGCGGCTTCGAATGCGCCGCGGTGCGCCGTTCGCGCAACCTCCTGAGCGTCAGGGCCGGCAGACCGAGCGCCGCATTCAATGCGCGCAGGACCAGCCGGGCGAGGCGGGTCGCCTGATGCAGCATGGCCCTGACATGCATCACGCCGGCCGCAAGGCGGATGGCGATCACGAATTCCAGATACATCAGGATGTCGCCGGCAAACAGGATCGCCAGGTCGAACGGCAAGGTCTGGGCGAACGCCATCACCAGCAGCGCGATGGCCACGAACTCGACGACCTTGCGGACGGTGAGCCGGTCGAGAAAGGCCGCGAACTGCACCACCAGCACTTCCCAAAGCGCATCGCCGATCGCGAGCGGGATTTCGTAACTCCACTTCTGCCACAACTTCTTCATCCACGATCTCTGCCGCCAAAAGCGTTTTCAAGCCAAGAGGATACCGGGTCTAACGAAGAAACTGCATCGAACCGCTGACGCTAGTGCCGCACCACCAGAACCGAGCATTTGGCGTAGCGCACCACATGGCCGGCATTGGAGCCGAGGAAATAGGTTCGCATCGCCGGACGGTGCGATGTCATCACGATCAGGTCGGCCTTGATCGCCGAGGCTTCTTCGAGGATTTCGTGATAGATGCCGCCCTGTCTTACGACATAGGAAATGCGCGCCGCCGCGATGCCGGATTCGCGGGCCACGATCGCAAGCGCTTCTTCCGAGGTCTCGCGCTGCTGGGTTTCGAAATCGGCCGGCACGTATTCCGCCAGCATCACTGGCGTCATCTGCAGCACATTGAGCAGCCGCACTGCACCATTCCAGGTTTGCGACAATGTCGCCGCGGTCGCAATCGCGGGCTTGGCCAGATCGGTATCGGCCAGGTCAATCGGCACCAGGATGGATTTGAACATCTGCGCCTCCTGCTGGAGGCAAGTCTAGAGCCATATCGATTCTGATAAAATCAGAATCGGGCTCTAGTCTTTTGTTTTGACGCGTTTTCTTTACGCGAACCGGTATCCGCTTCGCTCGAAAACGCTTTCGCACGGGCGAGCGGAGATGTCCGCCGGCCTCACTCGTCCGATGCCTGCTTCAGCAATCTGGGACTGGTGAAGCGCACGAGTTTGCCGCTGCGAAACCTGAGCTCGCTCCAGTCGTCGATGGCGAAGTCGAGGATCGCAAGGCCCGCGGTCGGCAGGTTGTGCTCGAGCGCTTTCTTCGCCGCCGCATCGCCGCTGCCGGTCAGCATCAGCGCCAGCTCGTGCATGCCGGGATTGTGGCCGACCACCAGCAGATGACCGGGACTGGTGACCTCGGCCATGCGGATGACATGCAACAGCTGCGCCGGTTCGGCGCCGTAGATATCGGCCAAAAACTCGGCCTGCCATTTCGTCTGCCATTCGCGCCGGCGGGAAGCTGCCTGTTCCCGGATCGCGTCCTTCATGGCTTGCCCGGCAATCTCCCAGGTCTGCTGCGCCCGTACCGCGGTCGAGACCAGGACGGCGTCGGGGAGGGGCGGATGCCGGCCGATCCAGTCGCCGATGGCGGCGGCATCCAGCCGGCCGCGGTCATCGAGCCGGCGGTCGTGGTCCTGGCCGGAGGGTGCGTCATGTTCGGTCTTGGCGTGACGCAGCAGCATCAAACGGCGCATGGGCGCAATCTCGATTCGTTTTGGCCTGAATTAATCTACAAGCTCATGCTTAGGACAAGGTGACAAGCGCCGCAGCGGTCCGTAGAAAACGTCATGGCTGAGACTTTCACAAGTGCGACCGACGGCCCCGACGACGACGCGCCCTTTCGCTCGCGCCTGACGTTCGACCTGGACGTCGATATCTGCATCGTCGGCGCCGGCCTTGCCGGCCTGACGGTGGCGCTGGAGGCAGCCCGGCTCGGCGCCAGCGTTGCCGTGCTCGAAGGCCGGTATGTCGGCTGGAACGCGTCGGGCCATCAGCTCGGCACCGTGATGCCGGGCTATGGTCTGCCGATCGGCGAATTGATCGAGCGCGTCGGCATCGAGGATGCCCGCGAGCTGTGGGCGCTGTCGAAGGAGGGCGCCGACTATGTCCGCGCCGCCGCGAACGAGGAGGCGATGCCGGGTATCGCGCTCACCGAGGGGGCGCTGGAAGTTTCCAACGTCGATGCCGGCGACACGCTGATCAGCCGGCTGCAGGTGCTGAGCGAGGATTTCGAAACCGAAGTCGAGGGCTGGCAAATCGATCGTGTCCGCGATCAGCTCGGCACCGCGCGCTATTTTCACGGCATCTATTACCCGAAGGCGTTTCAGATCGACGGCCGCAAATACATCCAGGGACTGGCCGAGCAGGCCAAACGGGCCGGCGCCCGCATCTTCGAGGACACGCCGGTCGTCAGCATCGATCCATCGGGCATTCGCAAGCGCATCGTGACGCCGTCGGCGCGGCTGCGCGCATCGCACATCGTGCTGGCCGGCAACATCCATCTCGGCGCGCCGCTGCGGCGGCTGTCGGAGACGCTGCTGCCGGTCTGGCGCTATGGCGCGGTGACCGAGCCGCTGGGCGAGCGCCTCGGCGAGGTCATCCGGTTCCGCGGTTCGGTGAGCGACAGCGACGGCGTCGATCATTTCCGCATCGTGGGCGGCGACCGGCTGATGTGGGCGAGCCCGGAAACCACCTGGGACGCGCGGCCGCGCCGTTTCGGTTCCGCCATCCAGCGCCGCATCGCGACGGTCTTTCCAAGGATCGGCAAGGTCCAGATCGCCGACGTGTTCGGCGGTGCGGTCGGATTGACCGTGCACGGCATGCCGCAGATCGGCCAGTTGCGCAAAGGGCTGTGGGTTGCCTCGGGCTTCGGCCGTCAGGGCCTCAATACCTCGGCGATGGCGGGTCAACTGATCGCGCGCAGCATTCTGTGGGGCGATGAGCGCTGGCGGTTGTTTTCGCCATTCGAGCTGGTCTGGGCCGGCGGTACGACCGGCCGGGTCGCCGGCCATCTGATCGGGATGTGGGGGCGTGGCAGTTCGGCGGCCGCCGGCGCGCTGGCCCGTTACCGGGAAGGCGCGCGGGCGCGGGAGCGGATCCGCGAGGCACGGCTGGCGGAAGCCAACCGGCAGGCCGGAACCGGAACCCGTCCATCGCCGCGCCGTCCACCGCCCGGCGCTCCGCGTCCGCCCGGCGGGCCGCGCCCGGTGCGTCCGCAGCTGCCGGAACCGGTCGAGATGCAAGACCCGGCGCCGGTGGCGCTTGCCTCGCAGGAAAGAGAGAAAATTCGGGACGGATCGATGTAACTTCGACCCCCACGGGCCGTATTTGATGGCGAACCGTTTCATTCCGCTTCGCACGGAGACCCCTATGATCGACCGCCGTATCCTGCTCGCATCCGTCGCCGGCCTGTTTGGCCTGTTCGCTTTCCGCTGGCTGCGCGCCTCGCCGGCGCAAGCCGCCGAAAAATTCGAGATCGAAAAGACCGATGCCGAATGGCGTGCGCAACTGACGCCGCAGCAATATGAAATCCTGCGCAAGGAAGGCACCGAGCGGCCGGGTTCGAGCCCGCTCCTGAAAGAACACCGCAAAGGCATCTTCGCCTGCGCCGGCTGCGACCTGCCGCTGTTCTCCTCGGAAACCAAGTTCGAGAGCGGCACCGGCTGGCCGAGTTTCTACCAGCCGCTGGAGAACGCTGTCGGCAAGACCGAGGACCGCACCTTCGGCATGCTGCGCACCGAAATTCACTGCCGCCGCTGCGGCGGCCATCTCGGCCACGTCTTCGACGACGGGCCGAAACCAACCGGTCTGCGCTACTGCATGGACGGTTTTGCCCTGGTGTTTCACCCGGCGACGTCGTCGGCCTCCTAGCGCATGATCCGGAAAAGTGGTTCCGGTTTTCCGGCAAAGATCATGCGCAAAACATAACGATCGGCGGCGGGCGTGCTTGAACCCGGTTCAAGCAGGCCCGACGCTTTTCGCCCGGCAATTGTTGCCCCGCCCGGCAATTGTGCCCCGGTCCCTGGACCGGGGCTTTTTATTTAACCGTCTGAAATGAAAGGATTTTTGCCTTTGGCATAGCCCTTGCGAATCCCTCCTGCGATTGCGGCCGCAGTTTTGCGGATCGGCTGGCCGCCCGGATCGAATTTGGAGACGATGTCATGGGTATTTTTGACGCACTGAACACTTCCGTCGGCGGCTTGCAGGCGCAGTCCTTCGCGCTCCAGAACATCTCGGGCAACATCGCGAACGCCTCGACCACCGGCTACAAGGGCATCGGCACCAGCTTCGAGGATCTGATCCCGCAGTCGGCAACGCCGGACCGGCAGGTGGCCGGCGGCGTCACTGCCTTCGCGCAGGCGACCATCACGACACAGGGCACGGTGACTTCGACCACGGTCGCGACCAACATGGCCATCAACGGGCAGGGCTTCTTCAACGTGCAGAAGCCGATCGGCATCACCGACAACTCGCCGGTGTTCGACGGCACCACCGACTACACGCGGCGCGGCGACTTCCAGCTCAACGCCAGCGGCAACCTCGTCAACGGGGCCGGCTACTACCTGATGGGCGTAACGGTCGACCCGAAGACCGGCAACCCGATCGGCAACGTGCCGAAGGTTCTGCAGTTCGCGAACAACTTCATCCCGGCGCAGGCCACGACTGCGATTCAATATGCGGCCAACCTTCCGACCACGCCGTCGACCGCGGCATCTTCCGGCGCCTCCACCGGTACGCTGGTCGCCGCAGGCGGTCTCAACCCGACCGACTTCACCACGGGGCACAACCCACTGGTGATCGGCACGCCGGCGCCGCCCTTGGCCGACGCGTCGATTACGGGAAGTCCGGTTACCGACAGTACTTCGCCCGCGGTGGCCATCACAGCGGCGACGAAGCTCGGCGGCGCGGGCGCGGGCGTGTTGAACCCGGCGATTGTAAGTGGCAACAGCATTGTCGTTGATGGCCAGACGATCACGTTTACCAACGCCGGCGCCAACACCATCACCGCGACTGGCGCAACGCTCAACATCAACACCGCAACCGTCGGCAACCTGCTTACGGCGATCGATACCATCACTGGTACCGTCGGCACGGCCAATGCTTCGACCATCAGCGCCACCGGCGCCGTCAGCCTGCACACCGGCACGAGCTATACGCCTGCGGATAATCTCAGCATCACGACCTCGTCCGGCACGCCCTTGGCCGGATTGGGCTTCAGCACCACCGTGACTCAGCCCATGGGAGGCGGCGGTACCGCGGGCCTCGGCATCGTCATCGGTAACGACAACGCGATCTTCACCAAGGAATCCATCAGCGGCGGCGCCGTGACCGCCTATGATTCAACGGGAACGCCGGTCAACCTGCAGTTGCGATGGGCCAAGAGCGATAGCGCCGCGCTCGGCAGCCCGCATGTCGATACCTGGAACCTGTTTTATCAGACCAGTCCGAATGCGACGGGGACCAGCGCCGCCTGGGTCAATGTTGGCACCAACTTCGTGTTCGGCCCCAACGGATCGCTGACCAGCCCGACGGGCTCGACCATCACCCTCAACAACGTGACGGTTGGCAACCAGTCGGTCGGAAATCTTTCCATGAATTTCGGCTCCGGTGGTCTCACGCAATATGCCTCGACCGGCGGCACCGCGACCATCAACCAGATCTCGCAAAACGGTTACGCGGCGGGGCAGTTGCAGTCGATCGCGGTCAACAACAACGGCCTCGTGGTCGGCACGTTCTCCAACGGCCAGAACCTCGATCTCGCGGCGGTCTCGATGTCGCACTTCAACGGCACCAACTACCTCAAGGCGCTGGACGGCGGCGCCTATGCCGTCACCAACCAGTCCGGCGTGGCGATCGCCGGTGCAACCGGAACCATCAGCGGTTCGTCGCTGGAAGGTTCGAACACCGATATCGCGGACGAATTCACCAAGCTGATTGTGACCCAGCAGGCCTATTCCGCGAACACCAAGGTGATCACCACGGCCAACAGCATGGTGCAGGATCTCCTGAACGTCCTGCGCTGATCGATTTTTACAAGCGGCAAAGGTGAGCCTGGTCTGACCTGAGGCGGTAAACATGAGTTTGGGTTCCTCTCTCGCCACGGCAATGACGGCGCTGCGTGCCAACCAGGCAGCGCTCTCGATCGTATCGTCGAATGTCGGCAACGCGCAGACGCCCGGTTACGTCTCCCGCACCGTCAATCAGGTCGCGGAAGCAACCGGCGACGTGGGCTCAAGCGTCCGGGTCACCGGCGTCAACCGTTCGCTCGACCAGTTCGTGCAGTCGCAACTGCGTTCCGAGACTTCCGGCGGCGCCTATGCCGACCAGACGGCGAGCGTGCTGACCCAGTTGCAATCGGTTTACGGAACGCCCGGCGCCGCCGGCTCGCTCGAAACCGCGTTCTCGAATTTCACCACGGCGCTGCAGTCGCTGTCGACGACCTCGGGCAGCGCGTCGACGCAGATCTCGGCCGCGCGGGCCGCGCAGTCGCTGGCGCAGCAGCTCAACGCCACGACGCAAGGCATCCAGACCCTGCGTTCCAATATGGAGCAGGACCTCAACATCTCGGTCGGGCAGGCCAATGCGGCGATGAACCAGATCGCGCAGCTCAACACCCAGCTCCAGAGCATGACCACGAACGATCCCGCTGCCGCGAACCTGATGGATCAGCGCGACAGCGCGATCGACCAGTTGTCGAAACTGATGGACGTTCGCGTTTCCACCAACGGCAGCAACCAGACCACGATCTACACGTCCAACGGCGTCGAACTCGTCGGCCTGCAGGCCTCGCAACTGACCTTCAATTCGCAGGGCACGCTGAGCGCGAATTCGCAATGGAATGCCAATCCGGCCCAGTCCTCGGCGGGCACCATCTCCTGCAAGCTGGCAAACGGTTCGACGATCGACATGATCGCGTCCAATTCGTTCAAATCCGGGCAGATCGCGGCAGACCTGACGCTGCGCGACACCACGCTGGTGCAGGCGCAGACGCAGGTCGACCAGTTGGCTGCATCGATGGCGAGTGCACTGTCGGATCAGACCACGGCCGGCACCGCGGCGCCGGCGGCGCTTGCGCCAAAGGCCGGTTTCGATCTCGACCTGTCGAACGTGTTGCCGGGCAACACCGTCAATCTCACTTACACCGACGCCGCGACCAACACCCAGCATCAGGTCTCGATCGTTCGCGTCGACGATCCGACCGTGCTGCCGCTGTCAAACGCCACCGGTGCCAATCCGCAGCGGATCGGCATCAATTTTTCGGGCGGAATGGCGTCGATCGTAACGCAACTGAACGCGGCGCTCGGCAGCGCCAATCTTCAGTTCTCCAATCCGTCCGGGTCGACGCTGCGCGTCGTCGACAACGGTGCGGCCGCGACCACCGTCAATGCGGCTTCGGTCACCAAGACGGCGACGTCGCTGGCGAACGGAAGCCCGCAACTGCCGTTGTTCACCGACGGCGCCTCGCCCTATACCGGCTCGATCTCCTCGGCCGGCACGCAGTTCGTCGGGCTGGCGGGGCGCATCACGGTCAACGCCGCCGTTCTCAGCGATCCCTCGAAGCTGTCGGTTTACAACACGTCGCCGGCGACCCAGGCCGGCGACACTACGCGTTCCGATTTTCTCTACAACCAGCTGACATCCGGAACATTCAGCTACTCTTCCGCGACGGGGCTTGGCACGCCGGCATCGCCCTTCAAGGGCACGCTGAGCAGCTACATGCAGCAGTTCCTCAGCCAGCAGAGCAACGCGTCCACCACCGCGACCCAGCTTCAGCAGGGCCAGGACGTCGTCGTCAACACGTTGAAGCAGAAGATGCAGTCCACCTCCGGCGTCAACATCGACACCGAGATGGCGAACCTGATTGCGCTGCAGAATTCCTACGCCGCCAATGCCCACGTGATGTCGGTGGTCCAGAGCATGATGAACACCTTGCTGCAGGCACAGGTATAAGGCGAACGATATGGCAATCAACTCGCTTAGCTACGCCGGCTCCTTGATCCTGAACCAGTCGGTTCAGGCCCTGAAGAACCAGATGACGGTTCTGCAGTCCCAGCTCACGACCGGAAACAAGTCGACGACCTATGCGGGCATGGGCGTCAACGAAGGCTTCGCCATCGCGGCGCGGTCGCAGCTCTCGGGGATTTCCGCGTTCACCGACACGATGTCCATCATCAACACCAACATCGGCGTTGCCAACACCGTGCTGCAGGCGATGAACGACATTGGCAAGACGATCCAGAACAGTGCGAACAGTTCCTCGCAGACGCTGAACACCGCCGGCCAGAGCATCGCCCAGCAAACCGCGACTTCGCAGCTTTCCTCGATGCTCGGAATTCTCAATACCCAGGCCGGGGACCGCTTTCTGTTTTCCGGCACGGCCGTCACCACCCCGTCGGTGGCGTCGATGGACGACATCATGAACGGGACGACGACGCAGGCCGGATTGAAGCAGGTGATCGCCGAGCGCAATCAGGCCGACATCGGCACCACCGGGCTCGGCCGTCTCGTCATCACGTCGCCGACGCCGACGTCGGTGAAGGTCGCGGAAGATGTCGCCGGCTCGCCGTTCGGTCTGAAGCTGAGTTCGATCTCGTCGTCGCTGACCGGCGCGACGGTGACCGGCCCGTCCGGATCGCCCTCGGGTATTTCGATCGACCTCGGTGCCACCAACCCCAACAATGGCGACAAGGTCAGCTTCACGTTCAATCTGCCTGACGGAACGCAGGGATCGATTGCGCTGACGGCCTCCAGCGCGACGCCGCCGCCGGCCGGCAGTTTCGCCATCGGCGTCAGCACGACGGCGACGGCCGCCAATCTCAATGCGGCTTTGAATACCGCGATCGGCACGTTGGCCAATACGTCGCTGGTGGCGGCGTCGGCGATGCAGGCCGGCAATGATTTTTTCAATACGACGGGAACGGCGACGGGTAGCGTGGCCAACAACCAGATACCAGCGCCCATCACCGGCGCCACCTTGCTGTCTGGCGCCGTGGGCACCGACTCGCTGGGCCCGAGCTTCGCGGCCGGTAACACCATCACCGTCAATGGCACGCCGATCACCTTTGTCGCGTCGGGTGCCACCGGCAACCAGCTCAATATCACCGACAGCGTCCAGACCCTGCTGACGAAAATCGATTCGATCACCGGCACTTCCACGCCGTCGACCGTCAGCGGCGGCGTGATCGCGTTGCACACCGACAACGCTGCGAGCCTGTCGGTCTCCAGTTCGAATACGGCCGCGTTCGCTGCGCTCGGCTTCAGCGCGACCGCGACCGCGACCGTGCCGCCGTTGCGGGTGGGTGGTTCGCCGCTGGGCTCCGCGACATCGCTGGTCAGCGGCACGCCGGCGAACACGGTCACCTGGTACACCGGCAACCCCGGACCGACCGCTACCGCGCGCGCGTCGGCGACCGCGCGGGTCGATGCCTCGGTGAAGGTTGAATATGGAATCCAGGCCGACGAGCCGGCGATTCGTTCGCAGCTTCAGGCGCTGGCGGTGTTCTCCGCGGTGACGACTTCGACGACGAACCCGAATGGTGCGGCGCAAGTATCGGCGCTGAGCCAGCGGATCACGCAAGCGCTCACCGCGCAGCCGGGAAAGCAGACGATCCAGGATATCCAGACTGATCTGGCAACGGCGCAGGCCACGATGAGCGATGCCACGGCGCGGCAAAAGCAGGCCAAGGCAATGTTGCAGAGCGTCGTCGACCAGACCGAGACGATTTCTCCGGACCAGGTGGCGAGCCAGCTTCTGGCGCTTCAGACCAGCCTGCAGGCTTCCTACCAGACCACGTCGATGCTCTCCCAAATGAGCCTCGTGAAGTATCTGCCGGTGGGGTAGTCCTACGGGGCGGGCCGTTAGGTTTTCGTTAACCACGCTTATTTACTGTTAGTTGAGGATTGCGGCGTGCGTCCGCCGCTCGGAGCCGTTGATGACCGATCAAGTTCACCTGGTGGTAGCCACGCCCTGCTTCGGCGGACAGGTTTCCAGCATCTATGCCAGTTCGATCTTCCAGTTGCAGCGGGTGCTGCGTTCGAAAACCAACATCGATCTCAAGGTCCTGCTGCGCGATGGCGATGCGCTGATCACGCGCGCGCGGGCCAACCTGATGACGATGTTCCTCGACGACCCCGCCGCCACCCATTTCCTGTTCGTGGATGCTGATATCGGGTTTACGCCCGACCAGGTGTTCCGGCTGATCGAATCCGGCGCCGACGTGGTGGCCGGCCTCTACCCCATCAAGCGCATCAACTGGGACAAAGCGAAGCGCATGCTGGAGTCGAACCGGCCGAACGTGGCTTCGTCGGCGCTCGACTATGTGCTGGAGATCGACGATCCCGAACAGGTCGTCGTCGTCAACGGCTTCACGCGCGTGCGTTACGCCGGGACGGGCTTCCTGATGATCAGGCGCCATGTGTTCGAAAGGATGTGCGAGCATCCGGCCTACGCGCCGCTGCAGTTCTTCCGCGAACACTCGGTCGATGCGCTGGCGGGAAGTCCCAACCGCTTCGCGCTGTTCGAATGCATGATAGATCCGGCGACCGGGACATACCTCAGCGAGGATTTCGCCTTCTGCAAACGCTGGACCGACATCGGCGGCGAGATCTGGGCAGATCTGGAGAGCCGCCTCGATCACGTCGGTCCATCGGTATTCCGCGGCGATGTCTCCTCGCAATTTGCCGAGCCCGCGAGCGAGGCGGATGCGGCGTGAAAACATGTCGACGCTGAGCGCCTCGCTTCGGTTGCAGGCGGTCGAGGCGCCGATCTCTCAGGATCGATCCCGTTCGGCTGCCGCTATGGCCGAGCTGTTCGGGCCGCTGGACGGTCTGCTTCGCGGCGGCGGCGATCCGCGGCTCGACATCGACCCGACGAGCGGCGCCAACGAATATGGCTGCCAGCCGTTTCCTTGTCCGGGCACGCTGAGCTTTGCCTCAAGCACGGCGACTTCGATATCGGCGCGAGCCTATGCGCGTGCGGCGGACGCGCGGGACTCCCTGATGCGGTCGGCGATCGCCATCGGTATCGACGGAGCATTCGAAGCCCGCATCGAAGCCATGCGCGACGAATTGAAAGCTCATCTCGGAATATCCGGAACGCGGGCCGACGTCATTTTCGCGCCCTCGGGCACCGACGCCCAGCTTCATGCGCTGTTTCTGACCCGGGCGCTGCGCGGTCCTGCGCTAACGACCGTCATCGTGGCTGCCGATCAAACCGGAAGCGGAACCGCAGACACCGCGCGCGGCCATCATTTCAGGACCGCGACTGCGAACGGAGTTCGGGTTCGAAAGGGAGAGCCCATTGCCGGATTGGCTCATTCGGTCGCAAGCGTCGCACTGCCGCTGTTCGATGATGGCGGTGATTTCCGCCCGCAGACCGAGACCGATTCACGCGTTCTCTCTGCGATCGAAAAGTTGGTTGCGAGCGGCAGCAACGTTCTTTTTCAAGTCATGGATTCATCGAAGCTGGGCTGGCGCGCTCCAAGCGAGGCGTGCCTCGAGGAGATATCGGTACGCTGGCCCCAACAGGTCCAGGTCGTCGTCGATGCCTGCCAAATGCGTCTCGGTCGTCCGCGGCTGCGAAAATATCTCGATCGTGGTTATCTGGTGATCGTTACCGGCTCAAAGTTTTTCGCCGGCCCTCCCTTTAGCGGTGCACTGCTGGTACCTGCGGTCCTCTCGAAAGCGCTCGATGCGGTTCCCGCGATTGCATCGGGGCTCCGTGAATATAGCAGCCGCAGCGACTGGCCGATGCAGTGGTCGGCCCTGCGCGCGCGCTTTCCGGTCCGTATCAATTTCGGCCAATGGCTTCGCTGGGAGGCGGCACTCGAGGAAATCCGCGCATACTACAGCGTGCCCGACGAATTTCGCCTGCTGGCTCTCACGACGTTTCGCACAGGCGTGGAGCGGATCATCGCGTCGTCGCCATTGCTTCGCCCGTTGCCGCCGCAGCAAAAGCCGGAAGGCGCCGGCGCTGACGACGAGGAACTGGCTCAGACGACGATCTTTCCGTTTGCGATCAGGCGTGGCGATCGGCTTTTGTCGCCGTCTGATTGCAGGAAGATATATCGTGGGCTTGCACGCGATGCGCTGGATGCGGTCTCGGCGAGCGGGCGCGGATGTGCGCCGGAAATCGCAGCGAAGCCTTGTCTTATCGGCCAACCCGTCGCCTTGAACGAGGTCGAGCAGGGTCCGGTCGCGGCGCTTCGCATCTCGGCAAGCGCACGCCTCGTCACCGAGACGTGGTCGCTCGACCTGGATACGGCTCATGACAATTTGCAGCGCGAACTCGGCCATGTCGGCGCAATCGTTTCAAAGATCGAGTGGCTGCTTGCGCATCTGGACGGCTTGAACGTGATGGAGACTCCGCATGCATCCTGATTTTTACGAACCGCTCGCCGTCGCCGAACCGGAATGCGCGGACAGGATCGGCATGGCCAGGCTGGCCAAGCTGGCATTCGACGGCGGGGACTTGCGCCCGATGTGGCGCGACCTGATCGCCAGGCTCATTGACGGCACGGCCGATGCGGGCGAGGGGCTTGACCTGTCGCTGATCGCGCAACTGCTCGGCGACAAGCAGACGGGCCTTGCGATCCAGCAGGACGTGCTCAAGTCCCAACGGCTGTTTCGCTCGCCGTGCGTGGCAAAGCAGCCCCGATTGAGGGTTCTTGCGCTCGCTGCAGCCACCGACATGGGCAGCAACACGCCGATCGAATTCCTGCTTGAACAGTCCGGCATCGATCTCATGATCCTGTATGTGATCCCGGAATTCGAACTGCCGGTACCGTTGCCCGATCATGACGTCGCGATTGTGATCGCCTCGGACTCGGAGGATTGCCGGGCCGCGCTCGACCAGATCGATCGGGCCGCGGTGCGCTGGCCGCGGCCGTTGCTCAATATCCCGCGGCAGGTCTGCAATCTGGACCGGGACAAGCTTTACCGTCTGCTTGCCGATATCGAAGGGCTGGTCATCCCGGCAACGATCGCCGTCGCTCGTGGGCAGCTGCAGGAGGTGTCGCGCTCGGCCGGGGTGCTCGCGGGGATCGCAACCGAACTCGCCTTTCCGATCGTCGTCAGGCCGCGTGGCTCGCATGCCGGGGTCGGGCTTGCCAAGATCGACGATGGCGCCGCGTTGGAACGCTACCTTTCGGAGAGGCAGGAGCAGGAATTCTTCATCTCGCGCTTTGTCGATTACTCCGACGAGGATGGCCTGTTTCGGAAATACCGGGTCGTGTTCGTCGATGGTCGCGCTTACGCCTGCCACATGGCGATCGCCGAGCGATGGGACATCTGGTATCTCAACGCGGGAATGACCGCGAGTGCAAGCAAGCGTCTCGAGGAAGAGACATTCATGCACACGTTCGATATCGGATTCGCCCGTCGTCACCAGACGGTACTTGCAGCGCTCGTCGAACGCGTCGGTCTCGAATATTTTATGATCGATTGTGCGGAGACCGCCGATGGATCGCTGCTGATCTTCGAAGCCGACAACACGGCCGTCGTGCACAACATGGATCCGCCAAGCGTCTTTCCGTACAAGTCGCCTCAGATGCACAAGATATTCGATGCATTCGCGGCGATGCTGGAGCGCCGCGCGCGATGTGGCCGGGAGCGGGCGGCGTGACCAAGACGTTGCGCGGTCGCAGCCTGCAGTCCGAATCGAGCGAGACGCTCGATCCGAAAAATTGGGACGAGATCCGCGCGCAGGGTCATCGCATGCTCGATGACATGATCGACTATGCCGCCAATATTCGCGCGCGGCCGGTCTGGCAGCCGATACCGGATGAGGCTCGCGCTCGGTTTCGCGCCGAGCTTCCGCGCGAATCTTCCGATCTCGGTGACGTCTATCGGGAGTTTGTCGATTTCGTACTTCCCTACACGACGGGCAACGTCCATCCGGGCTTCATGGGGTGGGTGCATGGCGGCGGATCGGCAGTCGGAATGCTGGCGGAGATGCTGGCGGCCGGCTTGAATGCCAATCTTGGCGGGCGCGATCACATCCCGATTGCCGTGGAGCGCCAGATTGTCGAGTGGACGCGGGAGATGTTCGGTTTTCCGGCGGAGGCGAGCGGAGTCTTTGTAACCGGCACGTCGATGGCGAATTTGATGGCGGTGCTGGTGGCGCGAACGGCGACGTTGGGTTCGTCCGTGCGGCAACGGGGGATCGAGGATGACGGCGCGTCGCTGGTTGCCTATACGTCCGTGGCCGCGCACGGCTGCATCAGTCAGGCGATGGATCTGGCGGGATTTGGCACTGACGCGTTGCGATGTGTTGAAGTCGACAGCGCGCACCGCATCGATGTGGCCGCGTTGCGCATCCGGATCGCGTCGGATCGCGCGGCCGGCCTGAAACCCTTTCTCGTCGTCGGCTCTGCCGGCACGGTCGATATCGGCGCGATCGACGATTTGGCCGCGCTCAGCGCGTTGTGCCGCGAGGAGGGGCTTTGGTTTCACGTGGATGGCGCCTATGGCGCGCTCGGGATTCTCTCATCGACGCTGGCGCCGCGGCTGGCCGGGCTCGAATGCGCCGATTCGATCGCGTTTGATTTCCACAAATGGGGACAGGTGCCCTATGACGCGGGCTTCCTGATTGTGCGCGACGGCGAGCAGCATCGGCAGACGTTCGCCGCTCCGGCGGCGTATCTGCGGCGCGAGACGCGCGGGCTCGCGGCCAACTCGATCTGGCCTTGCGACCTTGGCCCGGATCTGTCGCGGGGCTTCAGGGCCCTCAAGACATGGTTCACCCTGAAGACCTACGGCACGGAGAAACTTGGAGCCGTCATCACCCGGACCTGCGCGCTTGCGGGGTATCTGGAAACCCGAATCCTGGCGGAGCCGCGGCTCGAGTTGCTTGCCCCGGTGCAGCTCAATATCGTCTGCTTCCGCTATCGATGTGCCGACGCCAGTCGCGTCAATGGCGATATCGTCATGGACATTCAGGAGTCCGGCATCGCGGCTCCGTCGACGACGCTGCTGAACGGAGAGCTCGCAATACGTGCGGCGATCGTCAACCATCGCACCGATACCTGCGACATCGACGCCCTGATCCAGGCCGTACTCGAATATGGCGCGAGGCGAACGTCTGGCGGAGACGAGCCGGTGCTCGACATCGTGCCGTCGCCGCCGTTGGCGCTATAGGCGATCGGGAGCCTGGACGGTTGCGCTAGAGCCCCGTTCCAATAGAATTGGAACGGCGCTCTAGATTTTGATTTGACGCGTTTTCTTGACGCGAACCGGTTCCCACTTCGCTGGAAAACGCTCTCTTCTGTCAGACGGGCGCGTTAGGCGGCGTCGCCAGCCTGCAGGCGCTTCGCACGGTCGATGAGTGCCTCTTCGTGGACTATCAGTTTCTTCGCTTCTTTCAGCGCGTGATAGAGATCGCCGTTGAGAATGTAATTATTGATGCCCTCGATGAAGGGCCATGCACTCGGCATTGCGGTCAGGATGTCGCGCACCAGGCTGAAATAGGTCGGGTGGTGGTTCATCGGGTCAGGCGACAGATACATCAACTGCACGGCGAGATAGACCAGCTTGGCCGGGGTGTCGGCGGTTTCCGGCGTCAGGATATCCTTTTCGCGCAAAATCGGAATCCGGTCGCCGTCGATCAGGAGCCTGGCCCGCTGGTCGGTGTTGGTGACCACGCAGGCGCCGATAATGATTCGCTCATGCGGCTTGAGCTCGACTTTCAAGGCCATGCCTGTTCTCCGTTTGAGGGCTTTTCGCGCGATTGGTCGATGCCCGCCGGCAGAATCGCATCCTTTATGATGATGGTTAACCAATGGTGAATGCACGATTAGTGCTTGTACGGCGCGGCTTGGTCGCATTGGCACCGTAGGAATACGGAGGATGCGGCCGTTCCGCGCATTAATTGCAAATTCATTCTCTTTCTGAGCGGCTTAATCGCTCGCATTCATTTTTTCTTAGAGACTTGGTTCCAGAGTTAGGCGTCGCCCGATCGAGAGATTGGGATAGTGGCTCGTCCTTAATTTCACACCAGAAAGGTATGAAACATGTCTGGTATTGTTCTCTCGGCTTCGGTTCGTCAGAACCTTCTCTCTCTACAGTCGACCGCCGACTTGTTGGCGACCACGCAGAACCGTCTCTCCACCGGCAAGAAGGTCAACACGGCTCTCGATAACCCGACCAACTTCTTCACCGCGGCGAAGCTCGATAGCCGCGCCAGCGACATCAACAACCTGCTCGATGGTATCGGCAACGGCGTGCAGGTGCTGCAGGCCGCCAACACCGGCATCACCTCGCTGCAGAAGCTGGTCGACAGCGCCAAGTCCGTCGCCAACCAGGCATTGCAGACGCAGGTCGGCTATTCGAGCAAGTCGAGCTTCTCGGTTTCGCTCGGCGCGGGTGCAACCGCCACCAACCTGTTCGGCGGCAACTCCTACACCTCCGCGACCCTGACCGGCGTGGCAGCGACCGACGCGAACGCCGCCGCTTTGGCCTCTACCGGCTCGCTGACCTTCACCGCTGCCTCTACCTCGATTTCAGCGACGATCGCCAACGGCGACACGTTGACGGTCGATGGCCACACCATCACCTTCAAGACCGGTGCGCCTCCGCTCCCTGCCGGTGTCACCGCTGGCTCCGGCGTCAGCGGCAACGTCGTCACCGACGGTTTCGGCAACTCGTCGGTCTATCTCAATGCGGGTGCGGGCAAGGTCAGCGACCTCCTTACCGCGGTTGACCTTGCCACCGGCGTGCAGACGGCTACGATCTCGGCGGGCTCGGCCACCATCGCCGCCTCCGTCCCCGCCACCGGCACCGCCGCCACGGTCACCGCCGGCAAGCTCGTGATCTCGACCGGTACCGCCGCCGACCTTGCGATCAGCTCGAGCAATGCGAACCTGCTGGCGTCGCTCGGCATCGGCACCGGCGGCGCGACCACGACCCTGGCGCGCACGCCGTCGTCGAATTCGAACCTCGCCATCGGAGCGGTTCTCGACATCGCGGCTGTCGGCACCGGCACGGCAACGTCGATCACGTTCGGCACCGGCGCCGGCCAGGTCAAGGACCTCAACGGTCTGAACGCCGTACTGGCCACCAACAACCTGCAGGCCACGGTGGATGCCGCCGGTACGCTGACGATCCAGGCGAACAACGACAACGCTTCGCTTCAGATTGGCTCTCTCACCGGCAGCACCGGTCTGTTTGCCGGCAAGTCGGCCTCGGCTCCCGTGCAAGATCCGGCTGCTCAAGCCACCCGCGCCAATCTGGTTGGTCAGTTCAATAATATCCTGTCGCAGATCACCACGACCTCGAAGGATGCGTCGTTCAATGGCGTCAACCTCCTGAATGGCGACTCGCTCAAGCTGGTGTTCAACGAGACCGGCAAGTCGACGCTGAACATCACGGGCACGACCTTTGACGCGGCGGGTCTTGGCCTTGCCAACCTGACGGTCGGTACAGATTTCATTGACAGCAACGTCACGAACAAGATTTTGAGCCAGCTCAGCAGCGCTTCGGACACGCTCCGATCCGAAGCGTCCTCGCTGGGTTCGAACCTGTCGATCGTGCAGATCCGTCAGGACTTCTCGAAGAACCTGATCAACGTGCTGCAGACCGGCTCGTCGAACCTGACGCTGGCCGACACCAACGAGGAAGCGGCGAACAGCCAGGCGCTGTCGACCCGTCAGTCGATCGCGGTGTCCGCGCTGGCGCTGGCCAACCAGTCGCAGCAGAGCGTACTGCAGCTGCTCCGCTGAGCCCGGCTACGACTTCATCGATCACGGCGGTGGGGGAACCCCCGCCGTTTTTCTTTTCACGCGCGGAATGAAGCCCTCCGCGTGAAGAAACCGCATCATGCGAAGAATTTGCGTCGCGATCTTAATTCCCCGAGAACCGATGGCGGGCATGGTGATTGAAATATGGATTTCTGCCGGCTTGTCGACACAATTGGTAACCGGCGCTAACCATATTTAAAGGCACGATCTGTATGAAAGTTGAGCAGCTTCAACGCCCATGGTCCGCGGACCGTCCCATCGAGGTTAGTGAATGTCCAACGCAGCCCAAGCCTACGCGCGTACGTCCCAGACGACGTCGTCTCCCCGAGAAATCGAAGCGCAGGCGTTGCTGAAGGCCGCACGACAGCTCCAGGAAGTCCAAACCAACTGGGCCGGTCCCGGCAAGGCTCTCGACACCGCGCTGCTGTTCAATCGCCGCCTGTGGTCGATTTTCATGAGCGCGGCGCAGACCGACGAGAATCCGCAGCCGATCGAGGTGCGCCAGAACATCGCCAATATCGGCGTGTTCGTGATGAAGCAGACGGTCGATATGCAAATGAATCCGGACCCGGCAAAATTGAAGCCGCTGATCGCCATCAACTGCAATCTCGCGGCAGGCCTTTCCGGCCGCGGCTGATGGCTAGTTGGCGGTGAAGGAGCAATAGCTCATGGCCGATCTGTTCGCCACCATCGCGGCCAACTACAAGACGGTCGGACTGACCGTACCGTCCAAGACCGCCTATGTGGCGGTCGATCCGGCGCTTTATTCGGGCGGCTGGACCGGAACATACGCCAACAAAAAGACGTTCAAGATCACGGTCTCGAACGTCACGGGCTTTCGCGCCAAGGTGCACTATCAGAGCGAGGGCACCAGCAAATATCAGGACGTGCTGATCAAGGACGGTGGGTTCCGCGTCGGCGATACCAAGTTTACACTCACGGGAAGCAAGAAGGCGCTGATCAAGAACGTCGTCACCGACCCGTCCAGCGGACAGACCTTTCTCGACCAGGCCTACGCAGCGCTTACGTCCTGAGCGGATCGTCGGGCGAACTCGCCCGCGCGCGCCTGGCAACGTTTCTATTTGGATTTTCAGTTCGAAGACCGGCCGGCTCAGGCCCTGCGGTCAGTCGCGCGAAGCCGCGTCGGCGCGTCCTTGGTCAGGTCGAGCGTGTGGAAATAGGCGCGGCGGCGCAGCACCGCTTCGTCGGGAAACTGCTCTACCACTTGACTCGTCCTGACATCGACGACCTGGTAGACGACGGTAGCGGCATCGCGATCGATCACCACCTGGTTCGTCACCGAAGCAGCCGCAGCATTCGACGCCGCAGCGTTCGAAATCGATACCTGCACGGCATCGGATTCGTTGCCCGTGCGCGAGCTGGCGTCGACCGCCGCGACGCTCTGGCTCGCCGGCAGTACGGTCGCAACCGCATTTTGCGCCGCACCGCTCACGGGCTGAGCGATCGGCGCTGCAACCGGTGCCCCCACCGGTCTGATGTTGAAATCTGTACTCATGGCAGCCTCCTGGCTTGCTGCGAGTCAAATCCCAACCCCTCGTCATCCGCAATATATCTCGTCACCTCTCAACATGGAGTTAGGGAACGCGCTGAATGAGGTTCTGATGCGAATGCGCTGATTTATTGAAAAATTGATGCATTCCCGGCGCGTTGCGCCGGGGCCGCGCGCGCCCGCAACGTTCAGAGCGAGCGGCTGACCGAGAGCGGCGTGTGGTTGCGCGGGCCCGGCGAGGTGCGCTGTCCGGAAGCCGTATAGGTGTTCGGCATGCTGCGGCGCTGAATCTCGGTGCTGACGCCGCGCACGATTCCTTCGGAAACCGCATGCGCGGTCGCGAGCACGGTGAGATTGATCTGCAGCATCGCGCGGAAGGTGTCGTGATGGCGCCGCAGCGTGGTCAGCAATTCCGGCGATACCTGCGACAGATAGGCCTGCGAGTTCTTCAGGTGCTCGACCGCGAGCGTATAACGGCGAGACTGCTCGTTCTTCTGCGCTTCGAGCTGCATGGCTTCGTGCAGCTTGCCGGCGCGGACCAGTTCGGTCTCGCGCTCGATGACGCCGAGCAGCGCGCTCATCACTTCCATCAGGTTTTCAGCGAGCTTGCGGGCTTCGACCGGAGTGGAAATCGCCGCGGCCTGCGCGGGTCTTGCCTGAGGACGCTGATTCATGTCGGGTTCCCCGTTGGGTTAGGCGGCGCGATTGGCTTGCTGCATGATCAGCGTGCGATAGACGTCATCCGATATTCCGACGCCGCCGGCCTTGGCGAAGGATTTCGAATATTGTTCGGTCAGCATCGAGCGCCAGACTCCGGTGCCGGGCGTATCGCCGAACGGGCCGTCGCCTTTGACGCCGGTGGTCATCTGCGAGAACATCGAGTTGAGGAACATCGCTTCGAAGTCGGTTGCCGTCGCCTTGGCCTTGGCCTGCGCCTGCGGCGACACTTTCGCCAGCGCCTCGGTGAACGCCGGATCCGGGCGGCCCTTGAAGAGAGGCATCATCGCCCTGGTGGGGATGCTGCCGGTGGTGCTGTTGATCAGGCTCTGCTGCATCACATCACCTCGATGTCGGCCTGGATCGCGCCGGCGGCCTTGATCGCCTGCAGGATGCCGATCAGGTCGCGCGGGCCGATGCCGAGACCGTTGAGGCCGTCGACCAGCTGCTGCAGCGAGACGCCGTCTTTCACGACCGCGAATTTCTTGCCGTCCTCGGTGACGCTGACGCCGGTGCGCGGCGTCACCACCGTCCGGCCGCGTGATAGCGGATTGGGCTGACTGACCTGCGGGCTTTCCGAAATCGTCACGGTGAGGTTGCCCTGCGCCACCGCCACGGTGGCGACGCGGACGTCGCGGCCCATCACGATGATGCCGGAGCGTTCGTCGATCACGATCTTGGCGGCGAGATCCGGCTCGACCTGCAACTGCTCGATCTCGGTCAGGAAGGCGACGACGTTGCCCTTGAATTCGGCGGGGATCGACAACTGCACGGTGGAGGGATCGATCGGCTCGGCGGTCTTGACGCCGACGAAGTCGTTGACCGCGGCCGCGATGCGCTTGGCGGTGGTGAAGTCGGCGTTGCGCAGCGCCAGCCGGACGTTGGGCAGACGGTTGAGCGCGAACTCGATCTCGCGTTCGATGATGGCGCCGTTGGCGATGCGGCCGACGGTCGGCACGCCGCGGGTGACGCTGGCGGCGGCGCCTTCGGCCGCGAATCCGGAGATCGCGAGCGAACCCTGCGCCACCGCATAGACGTTGCCGTCGGCGCCGAGCAGGGGCGTGACCAGCAGCGTGCCGCCGGTCAGGTTCTTGGCGTCGCCGAGCGCGGAGACGGTAACGTCCATCCGCGTGCCCTGGGTGCCGAACGCCGGCAGATTGCCGGTGACCATCACGGCGGCGACGTTGCCGGTGCGGATGGTGGCGCCGCGGATGTTGACGCCCATGCGTTCGAGCATCGCCTGCAGCGATTGCTTGGTGAAGGGGATGTTGTTCAGCGTGTCGCCGGTGCCGTTGAGGCCGACGACGAGGCCGTAACCGATCAACTGGTTCTGTCGCACGCCTTCGATGTTGGCGAGATCCTTGATCCGCGAGGTCGCGCCCGCGGATACGGGCGACAGCACCAGCGCCAGTAGCGCGGCGCAGGCCACCCAGATTACTCTTGCCGAACGGATGCCGGGCATCCTGTGCTCCCCTCGAGGTCTTCAACCGGACCGCAGCGCCACTCCCATGACGGTGATCCGCCATTAACTATGCGAGATCGGTGCCACGCGGCGCGATGCACTTAATGCGTTGATAACAATAGGAATTGTTTGAGCGCGCCGGGCGGGAGCGGTGCCCGAGCGATGGCGAAACTGCCGCCGGCGGCAGATTTTGCCGGGTCGTTTACGCATCGTTAACCATGGCGGGGCGATGCTGCGCTCACTTCTCCCGGGCGAGATCACGACGATGCGCATCTACGGACCGAACGGCACCACGCTTGGAGCGCCCGCGAGCCAGACGCGGCGAACCAGCTCGACCGGCTTTTCGCTGCCGGAGACGCCGGCCGCACCGGAGGAGCCGCGCTCCGCCTCGGCACCGAAGGCCGCCGGCAGCATCGATGCGCTGCTCGCGATGCAGGGCGTCGAGGATCCGACCGAGCGCCGCAAGCGTTCGGTGGCGCGGGGCAGGGGTGCGCTCGACGTGCTCGACGACCTCAAGCTCGGGCTGCTCTCCGGCAATCTCGATGCCTCGACCGTCAACCGGCTGCGCGATGCCGCCGCCAACCTGAAGTCTTCCTCCGGCGATCCCGGTCTCGATTCGGTGTTGTCCGAAATCGAGCTCCGCGTCGAAGTCGAACTGGCCAAGGCTGGTCAGTTCTAAGCTCCTCCCTATGTCATTGCCCGGCATAGTAGTCTGCCTTGCGCAGACTACGTAAACTTGTCTGCGCTCCGGGCAATCCAGTATTCCAGCGACGTCCGCGTTTTACCGATAGGTCGCGGCGTACTGGATGCCCCGCTTGAAGCGGGGCATGACAGCGGTGCACTAAGCCGCGATCGGCTTGCGCTGTGCGTCGTAGCGGCGCTGCGCACTCAGCACCTCCTTCAGATTTTGTTCGGCCCAGTCGCGCAAGGGATCGACGGCATTGGCGAGCGTCGCGCCGAGCGGCGTGATCGAATACTCCACCGTGACAGGCACGGTGGCGATGGCGCGGCGCTTGATCAGCCCGTCGCGCTCCAGCGACTTCAACACCTGGCTGAGCATCTTCTGCGAGATGCCTTCAATAGTGCGGCGTAACGCATTGAAACGCATCGGCTCGTGCCGCACGAGAAGCAGGATGAGGACCGCCCATTTGTCGCCGACGCGATCCAGTATCTGGCGCGTCGGGCAATCGGCCGAATAGGCGTTGGCGGCCCGGGCGGTGATGGTTTTCACGGTTGCAGCTTTCACGGCGGTTACTCCGGCGTAATCAGGTGACCCCAAAGTGCTCTCTTAACACCTACATACTTTTCGCTATCTAGTTACCATAGGATACCACATCCGCCACGCCAATGGAGACCCCCGTGAAAATCGCCGTCATCGGCGCATCCGGCAACGCCGGTTCGCGCATATCAGCCGAACTCGCCCGCCGCGGCCACGCCGTCACCGCCATCGCCCGCAACCCAGGCAGGATCGCGGCCCAGGCCAATGTCACCGCCGTCGAGGGCGATGTGCTGGACCAGGCCGGGCTCGCGCGCCTGATCGCCGGCCATGACGCCGCGATCAGCTCGGTCCATTTTACGGCCAGCGACCCGGTGAGGCTGATCGGGGCGGCCAAGGCTTCGAAAGTCGGCCGCTACCTCGTGGTCGGCGGCGCCGGCAGCCTTGAGGTGGCGCCCGGCGTCCGGTTGGTGACAACCCCCCGTTTTCCCGCGGCCTACAAGGCCGAGGCCGAGAAGGGGGGCGCCTTCCTCGACCTGCTCCGGGGCGAAAAGGAACTGAACTGGACCTTTCTGTCGCCCTCGGCCCTGTTCACGGCCGGCCAGCGGACCGGCAAGTTCCGCCTCGGAACGGACCAGCTTTTGACCGCGGAAGACGGGAAAAGCTGGATTTCCTTCGAGGACTTCGCAGTTGCACTCGCCGACGAAATCGAGCGCCCGGCCCATATCCGGCGGCGTTTCACGGTTGGCTATTAAATGGGCTGGCCGCCCCGGTAGTTTTGCCTGTGCAATGCCTTGGGGGCGGGCTCTCCCCGGGGATGGACGATATTGTCTGTCACAACCCGCCGCTATATAAGGCGCGCGCGGACGGATACTTTTCCGTCCCGCCTTGCACGTGAAGATGGGCTGGCCTTGGAAAAGTTGAAGAACTATCGACCTACCGAAAAAGAGCCTTTCATGAACGACCGCCAGCGCGATTACTTTCGCGCGAAGCTGCTGGCGTGGAAGGATGAGATCCTGAGGGAATCGAAGGTCACCCTGCAAACCCTCCAGGAAGAGAACGTCAATCATCCCGATCTGGCTGATCGCGCCTCTTCCGAAACCGACCGCGCCATCGAACTGCGCGCCCGCGACCGCCAGCGCAAGCTGATCTCCAAGATCGACGCGGCGCTGCAGCGCATCGAGGACAACAGCTACGGCTATTGCGAGGAGACCGGCGAACCGATTTCGCTGAAGCGGCTCGAAGCCCGCCCGATCGCAACGCTGTCGGTGGAAGCGCAGGAACGCCACGAGAAGCGCGAGAAGGTTTATCGCGACGAATAGGGTTTTGACTGCCGCACGCTCCTCATGGTGAGGAGCGCGGCACGCGCGTCTCGAACCATGAGGCAGCGCCGCCACAGCATCCTTCGAGACGCGGCCAAGCGGCCGCTCCTCAGGATGAGGCCGGTTGGTGATGCCGGCCTGTTCGGGAAACAGAGAAAGCCGCCGCCGATGGACAAAATTCTCGCGGCCGCAAAGATCATCGCCACCGCCCGCCGCAGCCGCGCGCCGCTGGCGGCGCTTCCGCCTGATATCGCGCCCGGCGACGAGGCCGAAGGCTACCGGGTTCAGCGCGCGCTGCACGCCCTGCTGCTGCCGCAGGTCGGAGCCCTGGTCGGTTACAAGATCGGCTGCACCAGCCCGGTGATGCAGCGATATCTCGACATCCCTTATCCCTGCAGCGGCGGCGTGTTCGCCAAGGGTGTGCACAACAACGGCGCGTCGTTGCGCTTTCGCGATTACGTGCGCGTCGGTGTCGAATGCGAGATTGCGGTAAGGCTCGCGCGCAACGTGCTGCCGACCGAAGCGCCGTTCACGGCCGAATGGGTGATGGAGGCGATCGAGGCCTATTACCCCGCGATCGAGATCGTCGACGACCGCTACGTCAAATGGGAGACGGCGGGAGCGCCGACGCTGGTCGCGGACGATTTCTTCGCCGCCGGCTGCGTGCTCGGCGCGCCGGTTTCGCGTTTCGACGCGCCCGACCTGCTCAAGGTCACCGGCCGCGCCATGATCAACGGCAAGGAAGTTGGCCGTGGCACCGGCGCCGACGTGCTCGGGCACCCGCACAACGCGCTGGCCTGGCTCGCCAATCATCTCGCCGCCGCGGGCAAGGGATTGCACGCGGGCCAGATCGTGCTGACCGGCAGTCTGGTCAAGACCGTGTGGCTCAATGCCGGCGATGCCGTGGTGATGGAGCTGGACGGACTGGGCAAGGTGGAAGCAAGTTTCAATTAGGTTTCGTAGGGTGGGCAAAGCGGCTTGTCCGCCGTAGCTCAACAAGCGAAGGCGGAAGCGTGCCCACCATTCCCCGCCACAATGTCGATAGATGGTGGGCACGGCGCCAAGTGCGCCTTTGCCCACCCTGCAATTTCCAACCAAGTGAGTGTGATGGCCGAGAGCGTTCCATCGATCCTTGAGACCGACGCCAAAGGCGAGACGGCCGAAATCTATGCCGATATCCGCAAGGTGCTCGGCACCAGCGTGGTCAACCTGATTTGGCGCAATCTCGCGACCATGCCGGGCGCGCTGTCATGGACGTGGTCGACGGTGCGCCCGCTTTATCTCGGCGCCGCGCCGCTTCATGCCGAAGCTGTCAGGCGCAGCATCGCGCTGCCGGACTGGCCGGATTTTTCCGCCGACACGCTGCTCGCCGCCGGCATCGATGAATCCGACCAGGGCATCATTCGCAACGTGCTCGACAGCTATCAGTATACCAACGCGCTGGCGCTCGTGGTGCTCTCCGCGCTGCTGGCGCATTACGAGCCGCGGCCGGCCGATGCCGTGACGCCGGCGGCCATGGCGCCGAAACCATCGGGCATCAAAATTCCCGAGCTGCCGCCGATGGACGCGCTGGATCCCGAAGCGGCTGTTCTGGTCGAGGAGTTGAACGGTTTTGGCGAGGACACCGAACCGCAACTGATTGCAAGCATGTACCGGCATCTGGCGTATTGGCCATCCTATCTGGCGCTGGTGCGCACCATGCTGGCGCCGCTGCAACAAGACGGGCGGCTGAACGCGCTGACGCTTTCGACCCGCACGCTCGGCCACGCCCATGGCGCGGTGCTCGCGTCGCACCTGAAACCCGCGACGCCGCCGGACACGCTCAAGGGTGCGCTGGCATCCTGCCGCCTGTTCGTCGAACATCCGATCGCCCGCATGACCGGGCTCTGCGCGTTGATCCGGCGCGGGACGCCGGAATAATTCAGCGCGCGGCCGTCCTTGTAGCCCGGATGTCGCTTCGCTCATCCGGGCTACGAAGCTCTAGCCAACCATCTCGACCTTGCCGTCGCCGAGGCGGTAGACACCGCCGACGATTTTCAGCGTTCCCTTGTCAACCGCGGCGCTCAGGATCGGCGTCGCCGCCTTCAGTTTTGCAATCGTGTCGATCACGTTCCGACGCGTCGCGTTGGCGAGCTTGTCGCCGGGCTGGTCCGCGACCGCCTTCACCGCCGGCGCCAGCGCCGCGACCAGCGAAGGCAGATGGCCGGGCAGGGTGGTATTGTCCTTGAGCGACTTGATCGTTGCATCGACCGCGCCGCAGCTTTCATGGCCGAGCACCAGAACGAGCGGTGAGTTGAGCACCGCGACCGAATATTCCAGGCTCGCCACCGTGTCGTCATTGGCGAAATTGCCGGCGACGCGGCAGACGAACAGGTCGCCGCGGCTGCTGTCGAAGGCGTATTCGGGCGCGATGCGGGAATCCGCGCAGCTCAGAATGCTGGCAAAGGGATTTTGGCCGCCGACCAGTGCCTCGCGCTCGTGCTTGAAATCGTGCCGGCGCGAGACACCGTCGACATAGCGGGCTTTGCCCTTCATCAACCGCTCCAGCGCCGCGTCCGGCGAGATCGCGTTCTGCGGCTTTGGCGGCGGCTTTGTATCCTTGGCGAAGGCATTGGGCGCAAACGCCAGACCGGCGGCGACGCCGCCCGCGAGCGTCAGGAAGCGCCGGCGCGTTGGTTGCCTCGAGTGAATGGCTTCACCGGTATCGCAGAGGTGGCACATCGCAATTCTCCTGGAAGAAGAAAAATCACCGCACAGCAAGTTCAAGTTTATGTCACCGGGCGCTGCGTGAAGCAATCCGGGCTGTCATTCCGGGGCGATGCGCAGCATCGAACTACGATGCGCAATTGCGCATCTGAGGTCTGGTCCTTCGGACCATCCCGGCATGACGATGGATAGATACAACTTCGCATTCTCGCGGCGCGATGCGCCCGGAGTTTTGCAAGAAAACCGTGCCCTCGAAAGACAGAGGGCGCGGGGAAGACCGGGTGCGTGCTGCACCCGCGGTCTCGCGTGCATGTGCATCAAAAAATGCGCACAGGAGTTAAACCCCTGATTTGGCCAACGGCAAAAGCAGAATATTTTTACACCGAGGGCTTGACCAATATCTGGGGTGATTTGCCCCGTCGGGCATCTCAGATCACGCGATCACCTAACAGTGAGGCCCGCGATGTGAACTAGCTCACCCTGTAATGCCTGCACCGGACCTACCAACAGAGCGGGAGGCTTCAACGCAGGAGGGAAAAATGCGTACCGTATTTCTTGCTCTCGCGACTTCCGTGACGATTTTCGTCATTGGCCTGGCGCCTGCCGCAGCGCAGGATTATCAATATTGCATCCAGGGTGATGAATTCGCCGGCGGGGCCGGCGAGTGCACCTTCTCAAGTTACGCCCAGTGCCAAGCGAGTGCTTCGGGCCGAACGGCCACTTGTGCACCCAATCGTTACCTCAATGTCTACGCTCAGATCGTCGATCGAAACCACCCGCGTCACCGTTCGCACTGACATCGCCGCCGCGACGCGCCAAACCTAAAACGACCGCGGCCCTCGTCAGGGGAGCTGACGAGGGCCGCGTTGGAACACTTCGTCGCGCCTAGGTTCGCAACGAGGTGTGGGAGTTCTTAGGGGCTTGATCGGAACGGCAGCGTGTACGGCGGGGTAGCCGAAGGCGTAACCCGCCGCTTTGCCGTCGAAGGGGCGGCGGATTACGCTTCGCTAATCCGCCCGGCTGATTTTCCCGTCGGCAATTGGATAAATTGCTATAGACCGGTTTATAGCAATACTGCTATATTGCCGGTAATGATCGCACAGAAGCCCGCGATTTGGATTGGATCCTCCCGGCACGACCTGCGGGCTTTCCCGGATGAAGTTCGTCGCGTCATGGGCTGCGATCAACGACGCGCAGAACGGCGATGAGCATCCGCGGGCCAACGCCTTGAAGGGGTTTGGCGGTCGAAGTGTGCTCGAAGTGGTCGATGACGAAGACGGCGATACCTACCGTGCCGTCTACACCGTTCGCTTTGCCGCCGTGGTCTATGTCCTTCATGCCTTCCAGAAGAAGTCGAAGAAGGGGATCGAAACGCCAAGGCGCGAGATCGAGGTAATCAAGGCGCGGCTCAAAACGGCCGAGGCCCATTACCGGGAGAACTATGGAAAAGGAAGCAAGACATGAGCACCGCGAAGAAAGTGACCGCGAGTAGCGGCAACGTCTTTGCCGATTTGGGTTTTGCCAATCCGGAAGAAGAGCTTCTCAAGGCGAAGCTGGTTCGCGAGATCCGCGCCATCATCAAGCGCCGGAAGCTAACCCAGACCAAGGCGGCCGCCGTGCTGGGGCTCAAGCAGCCCGATGTTTCCGCCCTTGTCACCGGCCGTGTCGGCAAATTCTCGATCGATCGTCTGGTCCGCTGTCTGGATCGGTTGGACTACAAGGTGGACGTCGTCGTGCGTCAAAAGCCGCGGCGCGCGTCTTCGCGTGCGATTGCGGCGTAGTAGGGGAGGCCAAAGGCGTTGTCCCTAGAATCCTCAAATATGACTAGTCTGCGCTTCTAGGTGCCTAATTCGATCCGCTATCCCTCAAAACGACCGCGGCCTCCGTCAGGGGAGCTGACGGAGGCCGCGTTGGAACACTTCGTCGCGCCTAGGTTCGCAACGAGGTGTGGGAGCTCTTGAAACGGAATTCTCAGAACGGCAGCAACACGTCCATCACCTGCTGGCCGTAGCGGGGTTGCTGGATGTCGCTGATCTGGCCGCGGCCGCCATAGGCGATGCGGGCCTGTGCGATCTTCGAGGAGTCGATGGTGTTGTCGCTCTGGATGTCTTCCGGGCGCACGATGCCGGCGACGATCAGTTCGCGGATTTCGAAGTTGACGCGGATCTCCTGCTTGCCTTCGACCACCAGGTTGCCGTTCGGCAGCACCTGCGTCACCACGGCGGCGACGTTGGTCTGCAACGCTTCCTGGCGGTTGACCGAACCCTTGCCGTCGCTGGAAGCCGTCGAGTCCGCGGTCAGGATGCGGCCCGGCAGGATCTTATTCGCCTGCGTGATGGTCTGGGCGCCGATGAAGTTGGTGACGCCCGAATCTTCTTTGTTGGTGCGGCTGCGCTGGGTCTCGTTGGAGAGGGTGGCCTTGTCAGTGATGTTGACGGTCACGGTCAGGAGATCGCCGATGCGCGCGGCGCGCTGGTCCTTGAAGAAGGCGCGCGAGCCGTTCCGCCACAGCGAGTTGGCATTGTAGGAAGCCTGCTCCGGTTTTGGCATCGGCATCTGCACCGGCTTGTAGCCGGGCTGCGTGGTCGGATTTTCGATCTCCGTCAGCTTCGGCTTTTCGCCGATCTGGGAGAGGCGGTCGATCGAGGAACAACCGCTGGCAGCGGCGGCCAGCGAGAGAAGCGCGCCGGTCAGGATGAGGCGGTTGATACGGGAAACAGACATTTACATTACTCGGTTTTGGCAGCGACTGAACTGACGTTGGCGACGGCGACGGCGACGGGAGCGGTGGACTGAGGTGCTTCGAGCGACGAGGTGGCATCGCTGACCGGCCCGGGGGCGAGCCGCGGCGTTGCGACCGAAATCGAAACCTGGCCGCGGCCAGTGACGACGCCGGACACCGTGCGCTTCGATTGCAGATTCATGACATTGACGACGTCGCCTTCGGTGCCGCCCTCGATCGCCTTGCCGCGAACGGTGAGGTAAAGCCCCGGCGACTCGTAGATCAGCGTGACGTTCTGGTCGCGCTGCACCAGATCGGGCTTGGCGAGATCGGCGACCTTGACGGCCTGGCCGGCGCGGAGCTGGCGGCGGGCCTGCATGCCGACCGCGCGGTCGCGGGTGGCGGCCTCGCCGCCCACTTCGGCCTTCGGGCGGCGCTCGACCATCACGTCGGAGGATTTCAAGACTTCGTTGCGCTCGACATTGCGCGCCAGCACCGCGGCCTCGACGGTCTCGACCGCCGTGCCGGTGAAGCGCAGCTTGGTCGCGCCAAGGCCGTTGTCATTGGCAATCTCGAAGGTGACGTCGAAGCGGCCGTTGCGGTTGTCGTAGCGTACCGACGTGGGCTGCATGGCGCCGGTGAAGCCGGCATCCAGCCTGATATCGCCGGGATCGCGGTCGAAGGTGAGGCTGAGATTGGCAGCGTCGCCGAGACCGTTCCTGCGCTCCAGCGCACGGCCGACCTGCGCCTCGATATCCTTGCCCTCGATCGAGCGGGCCAGCCGCGTCACCGAAATTTCCTTGAGATCGCGGGTGTCGACGCCGATCACCTGGTGCGCGCGCAGCGCATTGATCACCAGCGGCACGGACAGCGAGCCGGTGGTGCCGAGATCCGGCGCGCGGTAGATCGCGATCTGGGAGGCCGAGCCGGCATTGTCGACGAGGTCGCCGATCCGCACGATGTCGCTGGAGACCTGGACATTGGCGCGCAGCGCGGGGGCGGCGATGATGTCGGCCTGTTCCAGACGGCTTTGCGCGACCGCAACGGAAGCGGAGGCTGCGAGCAGGGCAGTGGCGAGGATGAGCGAGCGGGCGATCATGGCCAATCCTTAGCGGAACATATTGGAGGTGGACTGCAGCATCTGGTCGGCCGCGCTGACCACCTTGGCGTTCATCTCGTAGGCGCGCTGCGCGGCGATCAGGTCGGAGATTTCCGAGACTACCTCGACGTTGGCCTGTTCGAGGTTGGACTGCTGCATGTCGCCGAAACCGTCGGTGTTGGCGATGCCGTCCTGCGGCGTGCCGGAAGCCGGCGTATCCGTGAACAGGTTGTCGCCGATCGGATTGAGGCCGGCCTTGTTGATGAAGCGGGTCAGGCCGATCTGGCCGACCGTGGTCGGCGTGGTCGAGCCCGGCAGGGTGACCGAGAGCTGGCCCTGCGCATTGATGGTGATGCCGGAGGCGTTCTGCGGGATCGTGATCGTCGGCTGCACCGGATTGCCCTGCGCGGTGACGACGCGGCCCTGCGCGTCCATCTGGAACGAGCCGTCGCGGGTATAGGTGTAGGTGCCGTCGGGCATCTGGATCTTGAAGAAGCCTTCGCCGCGGATCGCGATGTCGAGATCGTTGCCGGTCTGCGACAGCGTGCCCTGGCTCATCAGGCGCGGCGTGCCGACGGTTTTGACGCCGCCGCCGATATCGACGCCGACGGGCAGGATGGTGCCCTGGTCGGATGCCTGGGCGCCGACGCGGCGCACATGGTCGTAGATCAGGTCCTGGAACGCCGCGCGCTGCTTCTTGTAGCCGGTGGTGCGCAGGTTCGCGATGTTGTTGGAGATCACCTGAACGTTGAGTTCCTGTGCCGCCATGCCGGTCGCTGCTGTGTATAGGGCGCGCATCGATCAATGCCTTGCGGTTATGCCGGAACGTCGGCGAGTTTCTCGATTGCGGATTTGTGCAGGTCGCTCTGCTGCGACAACAGCGCCGAGATCTGGGTGTAGGTCCGCGTGATCTCGATCATGCGGCTCATCTCGGTCACGGAATTGACGTTCGACTTCTCGACGAAGCCCTGACGCACCCTCGAGACGCTGTCGGGCTGGGCGGCGGCGCCAGGACCGGCCGCAAACAAATTGCTGCCGTCCTTGATGAGCTTCTGGGCGTCGGCGAACGAGGCCACCCGCAGCTTGCCGCGAACCGAGTCGATACGGCCGGTGCCTTCGACCACGGTGATGTTGCCGTCGGCGGCGATAGAGATGTCATGGTCGGTCGGCTGAAACACGATCGGGCCCGAAGTGCCGAGCACCGGGTTGCCGCCCGCGGTCACGAGCTGGCCCTGATTGTTGATCTGCAGGCTGCCGTCCTTGGTGTAGCGCTCGCCGGCCGGGGTCTGCACCGTGAGGAAGCCGCCGCCGTCGATCGCGACGTCGAGCGGGTTCTTGGTCAGTTCGGTGTTGCCGGCTGCAAAATCGTGGAAGGTGCCGCGGTCCTGCACGAAGGAGACCCTGCGGTCGGAGCGCGTGAAATTGTCTTCGTGCGCACCCGAATTGAGAAATTCCTCGAACAGCGAGCGGTCGGCCTTGAAACCGTTCGTGTTGATGTTGGCGACGTTGTTGGCGACGACATCCATCTGCCGTTCCAGCGTCATCTGCCGTGATAGTCCGACGAGAAGCGTATTCTCCATCGGTGGTCTCCCCTTTTGCTCGATCCGTAAGCCTGCTCTCCCAAGCCGCTGTCCGGATCCCGTAAACCTTTGGACTCTCCCAAGCCCGCCGGTTCGTGATCACCTCAGCGAAAGCCGTGCCAACTCGGAAAAGAGTTATTCTGGAAGGGGTTAGGTGTTTTGTCGGGTCTGCCGCGGGCGGCAGAAAGGTCTTGTTGACCATGTTTGCCCGGCAGTTTTTTCCTAGCTGGGGCCAGCCGGAAAGGTTCCGTTAACCATTATTACCGTAGCGTTGCGTTTATAGAGAGCGCGCGTGCGCTGGCGGCTTTTGTTTCGCGTAGTGGGGCCTTTGCTGGCCCCGGTCGGTGGCAACCGTGTTCGCATCCAGATGGATCGGGCGGGGCAATGGCTGATAACGAACCGGCGGAAGGCGCAGATGGCGCCGACGCCATTCCGGCCAAAAAGGGCAAGCTGAAGTTGTTCATTGCGCTGGTCGGATTCGTCGCCATCCTCGGCGGCGGCGCCGGCTGGTTCTTCTTCATGCGCGGCCACGGCGAGGAGGCGCATGCCGAAGCGCCGCCGCCGAAGCCGCCGTCCTTTGTCGAAGTGCCCGACATGATGGTCAACCTGGTCGGCGCGCCCGGCGAGCGCGTGCAATATCTCCGCGTCAAGGTCGTGCTCGAGGTCAAGGAAGAGAAGCAGGTCGAGGCGATCAAGCCGAACCTGCCGCGCGTCACCGATCTGTTCCAGACCTATTTGCGCGAACTGCGCCCCTCCGACATCAACGGCTCGGCGGGCCTGTTCCGGCTCAAGGAAGAGCTGACCAAGCGCGTCAACAACGCGGTGGCGCCGCAGGTGGTCTCAGCCGTGTTGTTCAAGGAAATTGTGGTCCAGTGATGGAACAGGTCTAGCGCCATGGCCGCCAACAACGACCAGATGGACCAGGACGCCATTGCGGCCCAATGGGAAGCCTCGCTCGACTCCGAGGATCCCGCGGCGGCAGCGGAAGAGGCTGCCGCCAACGAACTCTCCGAAAGCATGGCGCTGCAATGGGCCGCCATGGTCGAGGACGGCGGCCGTGAGTTCGGCAACAAGAATTCCGGCGAACGGGTGCTGTCGCAGGAGGAAATCGACAATCTGCTCGGTTTCACTGTCGGCGACGTCAATCTCGACGACCATTCCGGCATTCGCGCCATCATCGACTCCGCGATGGTGTCCTACGAGCGTCTGCCGATGCTCGAAATCGTGTTCGACCGCCTGGTGCGGTTGATGACGACGTCCTTGCGCAATTTCACCTCCGACAACGTCGAAGTCTCGCTCGACCGCATCACCTCGGTGCGCTTCGGCGACTACATGAACTCGATCCCGCTGCCGGCAGTGCTCTCGGTGTTCAAGGCCGAGGAGTGGGAAAACTTCGGCCTCGCCACGGTGGATTCCAGCCTGATCTACTCGATCATCGACGTGCTGCTCGGCGGCCGCCGCGGCCAGACCTCGCTGCGCATCGAAGGCCGGCCCTACACCACGATCGAAACCAACCTGGTCAAGCGCCTGGTCGAGGTCGTGCTGGCCGACGCCGAGCAGGCGTTCCGGCCGCTGTCGCCGGTGACGTTCTCGATCGACCGGCTGGAAACCAACCCGCGCTTTGCCGCGATTTCGAGGCCTGCCAACGCCGCGATCCTGGTGCGGCTGCGCATCGACATGGAAGACCGCGGCGGCAATATCGAATTGCTGCTGCCCTACGCCACCATCGAGCCGATCCGCCCGGTTCTGCTCCAGATGTTCATGGGCGAAAAGTTCGGCCGTGATCCGATCTGGGAAGGTCATTTCGCGACGGAAGTGGCGCAGGCCGAGATCTCCGTCGATGCCGTGCTGTACGAGGCCGACATTCCGCTCAAGCACCTGATGAAGCTGAAGGTCGGCGACACGCTGCCGCTGGAGATGCGCGCCGACGCGCTGGTGTCGGTCCGCTGCGGCAACGTCATCCTGACCGAAGGGCGGATGGGCCGGGTCGGCGACCGCGTCGCCATTCGCGTCACCAAACCGCTGCGCAAGCCCAATACCACCTTCGCAATGTTCGAGAAGGCCGACGAGCAAACCAAATTGATGGAGGCACAATGAATCATTCCCTCGGAATCATAATCGAGAGTCTGGTAGCGGTGCTGCTGATGCTCACGATTGGTTACTGCATGGTGCTCAACAGCCGCCTCAAGCGGCTGAAGGCGGACGAACATTCGCTCAAGGCCACGATCGGCGAACTGATCACCGCGACCGAAATCGCCGAGCGCGCGATCGGCGGCCTCAAGCACACCGTGCGCGACGTCAACGAACATCTCGGCAGCCAGATCACCGCCGCAACCCAGATGTCGATGCATCTGAAGAGCCAGCTTGCGGAAGGTGATGGCGTGATCCGCCGCCTGTCCAAGATCGCGGCGGCAGCCCGGCCGGCGACGCAGGAAGCCGCACCGGCTCCGGCAGCGCCGAAGGTTTCGCCGGCGAAAGCGGTGGCCGCGGCGGCACAGGCGTTCTCCGAGCGTCGAAGGACGGATGGCCTCGCTGCATGAAATCGTTCCGCGACATCAGAGTCCTGCCCGTCGTTCTGGTTGCGATCTTCGGCCTTGCGGTGCTGAAGATCGCGGGCCTCGTGCTCGATGGCGGCTACGTGTTCGACTATCAGCCGAACAAGCCGGCCAAGATGTCGTGGGCGCAGGAAAACCTCGGCTTCCCCGGCGGCGCGAAAATCGATCCGGATGACATTACCGGCTCGACCCACGGCGCGCCCAAGGAAGAGAAGAAGGAAGAGGCGCCGAAGCCGGCGGCCCCCGGCACCGAACCGCCGAAGCCCGATGGCACCGTGTTGTTTCCCGATCAGAGCCCGCAGTCGGTGTCGCCGTCGGAGCGCGCCATTCTCGAGCGGCTGCAGACGCGCCGCCAGGAATTGGAACAGCGCGCGCGCGAGGTCGAAATTCGCGAAAGCCTGCTGAAGGCGGCCGAGAAGCGCATCGACGGTCGCGTCGAGGAGATGAAGGCGACCGAAGCACGGATTTCCGGCGCTGCCGGGCAAAAGGCCGAACAGGACGTCGCGCGCTTCAAGGGCATCATCACGATGTATGAGGGCATGAAGCCAAAGGACGCCGCCAAGGTGTTCGACCGGCTGGAGATGTCCGTGCTCTACGAAATCGCGTCCCAGATCGCGCCGCGGAAAATGTCCGACATCCTGGGCCTGATGCAGCCGGAAGCCGCCGAACGGCTGACGGTCGAACTGGCCCGCCGCGCCGGCAGCGACAAATCGACCTCCACGGCCGAACTGCCCAAGATCGAGGGCAAGATGATGCAGCAAAAGCCCAATTGAAACGGCATATTTAACAAAACCTTAAGCCGGCCAATTCAAGATTCAAACGAGCGGGCGAGGGCGCTTCGCCGCTGAATTTGTCGAGGCCAAGAGATTTCCCGGATGGGGCGAAGGGCTGCCGCTGGAGTTTCGTTGCTGGGCCGCGCATTGGCGCGGACGGCCCGGCATTGCCTTGTCCTGGTGCCGCTATGGGCCGGCCTGACTTTCCCGCAAGCGGCCCTGGCCGACGACCCGGTCAAGGGCGAGGCGACATTTTCGGCTTCCGGCGGCTATGCGCGGCTGATGCTCAAGCTCGCCGAGGACGTCGATTCCGACGTCACCACCGCGGGCTCGATCATCGTGATCCGCTTCAAGCGCCCGGTGGACGTGCCCGTCGACAAGCTATCGGACGCCGTGCCCGATTATGTCGGCTCGGCGCGCCGCGACCCCGACGGCATGGCGATCCGGCTGTCGCTGGC
Organism: Bradyrhizobium ottawaense; assembly: GCF_900099825.1. NCBI lineage: Bacteria > Pseudomonadati > Pseudomonadota > Alphaproteobacteria > Hyphomicrobiales > Nitrobacteraceae > Bradyrhizobium > Bradyrhizobium ottawaense. The sequence continues at coordinate 6,651,907 of NZ_LT629693.1, forward strand.
GCGGCGGGCCACCGTCAACACCATGACGGCGGGGGAGCGGATCTTCGTCGACTTCCTGCCCGATAGCTGGACCGGTCCGCCGCCGTCGCTGCCCGCCGAAGTCATTCGCGAACTGTCCGAGCGGGCGCGCCTTGCCGAGCGTGCGCTGCGGGCGCAGCTCGCGGTCAATGCCGCCAAGAAGAAACCGCCGGTTCGCGTCCGCGCCTCGGTGCAGCCGACCTTCGTGCGCTTCGTGTTCGAGATGCCCGACGGCATCAACGTGTCGTCGGTGCTCAACGACCAGAAGCTGACGCTGCAGTTCAACAATGTGCTGAGCTTCGACCTTGCCGACGCCAAGGTGGCGGCGCCGCCGAATGTCGCCTCGATCACCCAGCGCACCGACGTCGATTCCTCCGCCGTCGATATCCTCTTGATCGGCGAGGTCGACGTTCACTCGTTCCGCGAGGAAAAGAACTACATCGTCGACGTCGCGTTCCAGCAGGCGGAAAAGCCTGCGGTGGCGGACGCGCTCGCGCCGTCGGCCGCTGCCGCGCGTGCCCCGGCTGCCGCGCATGCCCCGGCCGGCAAGCATGGTCCGGCGCAGGTCAAGCCGGTGGCGCAGCTTCCCCGCGAAGCGCCGGCCAAGGAGACGATGCCGCAGCAACAGCCCGCGCCACTGGCGCCGGTGACGTCCGAGGCGATTGCCGAGCAGGCCAATATCGAAATCAGGCCCGGCCAGCCCATGGCCGAGACGCCGGCGCCCGCCTCGGAGCACGCAGCGCCCGCCGCAGAGATGGCGTCAGTTGCGCCCGAGAAAACGGCGCAGCCTCCGGAGCCTGCGAAGGAGACGGCCAAGGAGAAGGCAAAGGAGCCGATGAACGTTGCGGCGGCCGAGGCTCCGAAGAAGATGGCGCCCGCCGCCTCCGGGCCGAAGGCGGCCACCGTCGACGCACGGCGCGACAGCGACGGCCTGCGCGTGACCTTCACCTTTGCCACGCCGACGCCGGCGGCGATGTTCCGCCGTGCCGACACCGTGTGGCTGGTGTTCGACAAGACCGGATCGATCGATGTCGAGCAGATCCGCGCCAAGGGCGGCGCCATCATCGGCGACGTCAGCCCGATGCCGCTGGACAACGGCCTCGCCATCCGCATTCGCCTGAACCGGCCGCAGATGCCGTCGCTGGAAAGCGACCCGCGCGGCGGCGGTATCGAGTGGACGCTGGCCTTTGCCGATCGCGTGCAGGCGCCGCCGCTGCCGCTGATGGTGTTGCGCAACATCACCGATCCCGCGCTCGCCAATGTCAGCGTGCCGCTGGCGAATCCCGGCCAGTTGTACAAATTGGTCGATCCCGACGCCGGCGATACGCTGCTGGTGGTCACCGCGCCGCCGCCGGTCCGCGGCTTCATCAAGCGGCAGGATTTTGTCGAATTGTCGCTGCTGGAATCCGGTCACGGCGTGGTGGTGCGCCCGAATTCGGACGACGTCTCCGCCGAGGTCGGCTCCGACAAGGTGATGCTCGGCCGGCCGGGCGGGCTGACGCTGTCATCGGCCGACGTCGCCGCCGAACGCGCAACGGCTGCAGTGCGGCCTCTGTTCGACGCCGCCGAGTGGCGCAGGAACCAGGAAGAAAACTTCCTGCCGCGGCTGGATGCGCTGATCAAGGCCGCCGCCATCGCCGAGCCCGAGCTGAAGACCCAGGCCCGGCTCGATCTCGCCAATTTCTACATGGCGCGCGCGATGTATCAGGAAGCGCGCGGGGTCACCAACCTGATTTATTCCGAGACCAAGCAGGGCAGCGAAGAGGCTGCCGTGATGATGGTGCATGCGGTGGCCTCTATCCTGATCGGCCATCCCGAGCGCGCGCTGAAGGACCTCGCCAATCCCGCGATCGGCAACGGCTACGATTCCCAGTTGTGGAAGGGCTTCGCCTTTGCCCGCCAGGAAAAATGGGCGGATGCCCGCGAGAAATTCAAGAACGCCGAATTCGCGATCGCCTCGCTGCCGCTGGATCTGCAGCGCATCGTGACGGCCGACGCCATGCGGGCCTCGCTCGAGGTCAAGGACTACGCCGGCGCCTCGCGCCGGCGCAGCGAACTCGACGTGATCGGTGTGCCCGACGAGATGAAGCCCGAGATCGCGGTGCTGCGAGGGCGGCTCGCCGAGGCGCTCGGCTACGACAAGGATGCGCTCGACGCCTACAAATTTGCCGCCAACACCAGCAACCGGCTGGCGGCGGCGGAAGGGCGGCAGTTGTGGGTGCTGTTGCGCCAGAAGCGCGGCGAGATGGGCCAGGCCGAAGTCTTGCGCGAACTTGAGACGCTGTCGGCGATCTGGCGTGGCGACGCCATCGAGGTCAAGACGCTGCAGCGGATGGCGCAGCTCTATGCCGATACCGCCCGCTACTCGGATTCCTTTGCTGCGGTCAAGACCGCGACGAAACTGCAGCCCAATGCGGAACTGTCGCGGCAGGCCCAGGATGCCGCGTCCGCGCTGTTCGCGCAGCTCTATCTCAGCCCCAAGGGCGAAGATATGAAGCCGATCGATGCGCTCGGCATGTTCTACGAGTACCGCGAATTGACGCCGATCGGCCGTCGTGGCGACGAGATGATCCGGCGTCTCGCCGAACGGCTGGTCGCGGTCGACCTGCTCGACCAGGCGGCGGAGCTTTTGCAATACCAGGTCGACAAGCGGCTGGAGGGGGCGGCGCGGGCGCAGGTAGCGGCGCGGCTTGCGATGGTCTACCTCACCAACCGCAAGCCGGACCGCGCCATCGCGGCGCTGCGCTCGACGCGCATCGCCGATCTCTCGGGCGAACTGCGGCAGCAGCGGCTGCTGCTGGAATCGCGCGCGCAAAGCGACGTCGGACGGCACGACCTCGCGCTCGACATCATCTCCAACATCACCGGCCGCGAGGCGATAAGGCTGCGCTCCGACATCTACTGGGCGTCGCGGCGGTGGCGCGAGGCCTCCGAACAGATCGAGCTGTACTATGCCGACCGCTGGCGCGACTTCAAACCGCTGAACGCGGCCGAGAAGGCCGACGTGATCCGTGCGGTGGTCGGCTACGCACTGGCCGAGGACGCGATCGGGCTGGCGCGCTTCCGCGAGAAATATGCGCCGCTGATGTCCGGCGATGCCGACCGGCAGGCGTTCGACATGGCCAGCAAGCCGGCGGCCTCCAACAGCACCGAATTCGCCCTGATTGCCAAAATGGCCGCCAGCGTCGATACGCTGGACGGCTTCATCCGCGAAATGAAGATCCGCTTCCCCGACGCCACCGCGCGCGTGATGCTGCCGCCGGAAGCCAGGGGCGAGCCGAAGAGCGAGCCGGCCCACACCGGCTCGTTACCCGCCATCGTCGGCACCAAGCGGGCGGAGGCGTCAAGGTAGCGGCGCGGCCCACGGCAGCCTGCAACTACTCGCCGTATCGTCCCGAAGTCGTGGAGCTTCCGGGTATCATTGCCTGTCGGTCCCACGATTGGAGCGCAAATCAGCAGGCCGGCCAGACATGACGTTCAGCAGTTGAAACAGCGCGCGGTCGGCCTGATATTTCGCGGCAGGACGATCACGCTGGCGACCGCGCGCCATCAGTTTGCCGGCGGCGTCACGAACCTCCCAATCCCAGCCTCTGCGAGCGCGATCGATCAGCCTTACTTCAAGCATTGCGAGCTACCCAGCAGATGCCGGCGCGCTCCACGGTGAAGTCGGCAGCTTGAAAGTGAGCGGAAAAGTTGACGCCACTATCGCTTCCAGCTTCGACTGCTCCTCGGCCAGGCGCCTTTCGATGAACTGTCGCTCCAGGTCCGAGAGGCTGGTTTTGAGCAACTTGTGATAGCGGTCGATATTGTTACGGTGCGACCGCATAAGCGCAAAATTTTCGTCGATCATGCTCTCCTCCCTAGGCTGCAAGCAATCGTGCCGTCGAATGGACGCGATTCGGCTTTCCGCCCGGCGGATCGCGAGGATCGTCGTCCCGAAGACGCAGGGCCTCCAGGATCTCATCGATGGTGATCGGTGCTTTGACCCCTTGAGGTGCCCTCAGCGAGGGAGACGATGCTACCGCCGCAGCATCCGATGCCCAGGATGCGAGAATGGCTCGCTTCTCGGCAACAGACAGAGAGTCGCTCGCCACAACGTCCTTCGGATGGTCGAAAGCCATTCCGGGGTGAAGCAGCAGGTTGATGTCGAAAACATTATCGTCGAACGCGGTCGTCGGCCGCATGGTCTCCTCCATTTCCAAGACGAACAAAGAAAGCCGCGCGTCTGGTCGACGCGCAGCACTTGCCTGAAGATGCTCTATGCCGCTTTGGCCTCGAGCTGATGGACGGGATCGGCCGACGAACCGTTGATGGCGATCCGCCGGGGCTTCATGGCCTCCGGGATCTCCCGGACCAACTCGACTTTCAGCAAGCCATTGTCGAAGGATGCATCTGTGACCTGGACGTAATCGGCCAGGCTGAATTGCCGCTTGAATTGCCTGGTCGAGATGCCACGATACAGGAACTCGCGTTCGGCCTTCTCAACCTTCGTCCCCTCGACGGTGACGACGTTTTGTTCGGCCGTTATCGAAATTTCATCGGGAGAAAAACCCGCAACCGCCAGGGTGATCTGGTAACGGTCGTCCGCAATTCGTTCGATATTGTAAGGCGGGTAGTTGTCCTCGGCGGCACGTTGGGCCGTTTCCACGAGGTTGAAAAGACGATCGAAACCGATGGTCGACCGGAAAAGCGGAGATAGGTCGTAAGTGCGCATAGCCAAATCCTCCATAGAGCAAGATGGGTATGAGGCACCGGACACAACCGGTGCCCGTCTCGCCCGGGCCCAAAGGCACCCGGACGCCACCGTCCGGTGGCGACGAAGAAAATAAAAAAAACGAAATTTGGTTTCAAGGGGGGATGAAAATTTTTTTCGATTCCGCCAGGAGGCAAGGTTACCAAAATCGAAAATCCGGCCTTCAGACCGGCGGCGCCGCGACGGACGAACTGCAGGCCAAAAGGACGGAACATATCGCAAGGCAGGCGTTCGACATGGCCAGCAAGCCGGCGTCCTCCAGCAGCACCGAATTTGCCCTGATCGCCAAAATGGCCGCCAGCGTCGATACGCTCGACGGCTTCATCCGCGAAATGAAGATCCGTTTCCCGGACGCCACCGCGCGGGCGATGCTGCCGCCGGAAGCCAGGGGCGGCCAAGAGCGAGCCCGACCACACCGGCTCGTTGCCCGCGATCGTCGGCACCAAGCGGGCCGAGGCGTCAAGGTAGGGCGTCGTCCGGCGGCCTGGCGGGTTTGCGCCTTGGAGCAGACGACATAACGTCCCACAATTGACCCGCCGCTCAGAGTCGCGAAGCGTTTGTGACGCAAGCAAGACGTGGCCGAGTCAGGATTGCGGCCGCTTTGGCCGTCCCTGCAAAGATAAAGCACTACCAAGGCCGGCGATTTGCTAGGCTGACCGCACCCGATCCGCAAGTTTGCATGGCGCTCTACCCACGCATTCAACGTAAAGAGCACCATGCCAGCACAGGCTTTGCCGTTCTTCATTCCTCACCGCGTGTTAGCCGGCCGCGAAATTGCGCAAATTGCCGGTCTGACCTGTCCGAATATCGACTTTATGATTTCGGCGGTGGCTCCTCTGGAATCGGCTTCCGCTGTCGATCTCTGCTATATGGACAACCGCAAATATCTCGATGACCTCAAGAACACCAAGGCCCGGGCATGCCTTGTGTCGCCGCGGTTCAGCGAGTTTGTCCCGGTCAGTACCTTTCAATTCGTCACGTCGGATCCATACCGGATCTACTGTCAGGTGCTGGCGTTGCTTTATCCCAGTGCGGCAAGTCCAAGGTCCACCTTTGGAATGAAGGGCGTCTCTGAACGAGCGACGGTCCATGAGTCATCTACCCTTGGTGATGGCGTCACCATCGATCCCGGCGCCATGATAGGGCCTGACGCACACATCGGCGAATTCACCTGTATCGGACCGAACGCGGTGATCGGTCCGGGCGTTGTCATTGGGCGTTCGTGCTCGATCGGCGCCGGTTGCGTGATCACGCACGCTTCGGTCGGCGATCACGTCATCATTCACCCTGGCGTCGCGATCGGACAGGATGGCTTCGGCTTTTCGCCAGGCCTTGAAGGCCATTTGAAGGTTGCGCAAATCGGGGCTGTCATCGTTCACGACCTGGTCGAGATTGGCGCAAACACGACCATTGATCGCGGCTCGATACGCAACACGGTGATCGGGCAGGGCTCCAAGATCGATAATCTGGTTCAGATTGCCCACAACGTTGTCATCGGCCGAAATTGCGTCATCGCCGCGCAGGCCGGGATTGCAGGTTCAACCACGCTGGGAAATTTTGTTGCCGTCGGAGGACAAAGCGGCATCGCGCCGCACCTGACGATCGGGGACCGTGCGCAAATCGCGGGCGCCAGCGGGGTGACGCGGGATATTCCCGCCGGAGAGCGCTGGGCGGGATTTCCGGCTCGACCGACCAAGAAGTTTTTCAGGCAGCACAGGATGGTCGAGTTGCTCGCCGAGCAGCGGCTCCACATCAATGATGAGCCATCTTCCTGATTGCTGATCAGAAATGGCCGCCAGCGTCGATACGCCCGACGGCATCATCCGCGAAATGAAGATCCGATTCCCGGCCCGCCCACACCGGCTCGTTGCCTGCGATTGCCGGCGTTAAGCGGGTCGACACGTTGCGGTAGGGCGCTGTCCGGCGTCTCCGGCGGATTTGCGCCTGGGCCGCACCTTTGTGCTATATCGGAGCCGACGCGACTGATTTTTCCAGCCGCATGAGAGCTTGCCGAACCGATGCCGCTGATCCGGAACAAAATCGTGGGATACGATGACGAGCGGCTGGCGTTCAAGTTCACGATGCAGAACGAGAACAACGGCGAGACGGTCGAGTGCCAGATCAGCGACGCTGCGATGGACGAACTGGCCGGCGTCAAGGGCACCGAGAGCATTGCCAGGCAGGCGCAGTTCCTGGCCCTGAGGGATGCCGTCGAGGGTATCGCGTCCGATATATTCGACGAGGCGCCGCGCGTGAAGGGATACACCGTTCGGATCTTCACCAAGCATATCCGCAAATAGCTGCAAGAGACCGCCCGGCGCGACGAACTGGCGCTGCTTTTGTCCCCTCGACAGACGTCCGCCGAAACGGCAACCTAGGCAAAGCCAGAGAAATCCCCGGGGAACCGTCATCATGAGCAAGCCCGTCAAGTCTGAGGCCGAATTGATCGCGATGGCGCGGGCCGAACTCAAGGTCCATGCCGACTGTCCCGACGGCATCGAAATCTCCGTGGTGCGCGACGGCGATATCTGGGAATTCCGCGCCAGCGCCGATGCCGCCACCGTGGCAAAACCCGGCTATCCCGAATGCGTCGCCATGCTGGTTCAGGTCGGCGACCACCTTGGCAAACAGTATGCTGTGGGGTGAGGGGCGTGCAGGCGGACTCTCGCGAGCCCGCCCGACATCCACGCGGCTTGCCGGAAGCCGCGCAACTGGGCAGCTCCGGAAACGAGGAGGCGATCGCCTGTTGCGCGCCGCCTCCTGTCCGGCTCTGTAAAGTCTCGGTCAGGGCTTCCTGGTCCAGAACGAACCGTTGGACCACCTGATCTTGTTCGGCGACTGAAGCTGGCCGGTATAGGTCTTGTCGTCGGGGAAGGTGATCTTGATGTCGGAGGCGTCGACGATCGACCCGTGGGCGTCGGGGCGATCGTAATCGGACATGTCGATCCTGATCGATGAGGGGCCTTCGTAGATCACCGCCGACCGGGCGCTGCCGTCGGTCCAACTGCCATTCAGATCGAACACCGTGTTGATGATCTTGGTCCAGGCCGAACCGTTGGACCAGATGATCTTGTTCGGCGCCTGAAGCTGGCCGGTATAGGTCTTGTCGTCCGGAAAGGTCACCTTGATCGAGGAGCCGTTGACGATGGTGCCGTGCGCGGTCGGACGGTTGAAGGCGGACATATCAAGCGTGAGGTTTGAAAAATCCACCGCGATCACCGCGCTGCGCGGACTGCCGTCGGTCCAGTTGCCGTTCAGGTTGACGACGGTGTGGATCGCATTCCAGTCCGGCGGGAATCCGGTCGGCCACTGATCGTTCTTGAAGTTGGTGCAGCCGTCTCCCGCCGTGACGAGGTCGGCAAACCGGGCGTTGTGCCACTGTGCCCGGCACAGCATGGCGACCCGTTCCGGCTGCTGCGAATTCCAGCCCCATTCGTACTGGTCGACATAAGTATCGTGAGTGTCGGAGTCGTGGCCGACCTTGACGATCTGGCACGGCGTGTTCACCGTCATGTAATAGTTGGAGACGATGTCGGCGGCGTCGAACCTGGCATCGGTGTCGTAGACGCTGATCTCCCCGCCCATCGACCAGTACTGATAAAACGTGCTCTTCTTCCAGGCGTGGAAGTTCAGTCGTCCGTTGCCGATGCGGTACTCCACCATGGCGCCATCGTCCGACGCCCATCGCTCGGCGCCGTTCACGACGCCGGTAAACTTCAGGTATGGCGCGTCGAAGGCGACCAGACCGCCGCCGGTGCCGTTCGGGCCCTGCGGCGACGTCCGGCCCTCGCGAAGGTCGATGGTGTTGCCGCCGATGACGAGCGAGCCGGTGGCCGACGAAATGGTGTCGAGCACGGGATCGCCGAACGTGACAGGCTGGAGGCTGTTGCCGGCATTGCGAGAGTACATGCCTTTGCGGGATATCGAGCCGCGCATGCCTTTACCGTCCGGATGCGCGCCGAGAGTCTTGCCGAGATAGGCGTTGAACTCGTCATGGTTGGCGAACGTGTTCCGCCCGGGCTGGATCGAGGCGTTGTGGGTCACGAATTCCACGCTGCCGTCCTTGCGGACGGTCATGGCCTGATTGGCGTTAAGGAGATCCTGACTGGACATCTGTCTTCCTCCAAGCATCACACAAGGCGTTGCGCGATATTTCGCGATGGACAGCCAATCCGTCCACACACGCCACGCTAGTCCGATGATGGAGATGCATCCGTGAGGTAGATAACACTGGGCGAATAAATGCCGCCACGGAACCAACGCATTCGTGCGCAGGTTCCACTCTCGCCGGTTGGCGGATTTCGCTTTAGTGGGGTGCGGTCTCGATATTCTTGATCGGCGTCGTCAGGCGACAACGCAGTCCCGCCGGCTCATAGGATAGTTCAACGGTGCCATTGAAATCGTCCTTCAACACCCGGGTGATCAGCCGCGATCCGAACCCGGTGACTGAGGGGGGCGACACCGCAGGACCGCCGGTCTCCTGCCAGGTGAAAACGAAATGGGGCTCGGCATCGAGCATCATATTTTCCCATGTGATCAATATACGTCCGGTGGGACCGCTCAGCGCGCCGTATTTGATCGCATTGGTCGCAAGTTCGTGGATTGCCAGCGACAGCGAAAGCGCTTGCCGGGATCTGACGATGGTCGGAGCCCCGGAGACCTCGAAGCGACCTTCGCCGGTCCGGTACGGCGCAAGGGCGGTCTGGATCACGTCGGTAAGCGGCGCTTCAACCCAGTTGGATGCGGTCAGCAGGTCGTGCGCGCGTCCGAACGCCGCAAGCCTTCCCTGATAGATTTCCAGCGCGGATTTGCTCGATGGATCGCGAAAGGTCTGCGCCGCCACGGCGCTGAGAACCGCAAGCGTGTTTTTGACACGGTGCTGCAGTTCGTGGTTGACGAGGTTGAGCGCTTCCTTTGCCCGATGCTCCGAGGTGACGTCGTTGCAGACAACGAGCACGCCGCCGACCTTGCCGTCGAGATCGATCGGTCCGTAGCTGTACGTCCACCACACATCCTCACGGCGACCGTGACGCGTGATCGGTACCAATTGGTCGACATGCCAGGTCGATCCCTTGCCCGTCATGACGTACTCGATCTGAGGGCCAATAATATCCCAGATCTCGTCCCAGCACGCACGTCCGCGTGCGCCCAGCGCGCTCGGATGCCGTTCGGGACCCATGGTCTCGCGATAGGCGTCGTTGTAGAACTGGATCAGTTTCGGCCCCCACCAGATGAACATCGGGTGGCGCGAATTGAGGACGATGCGAATCGTCACACGAAGGCTCTGCGGCCATGTCTCCGGGGGACCAAGGCAGGTCTTCGACCAGTCGAATGCCCGCGTCAACGCGCCCATTTCGCCGCCGCCGGCCAGAAAGTCGTTCACCGGTTCGACACTGTCCATAGCCCACGCCCTTAACATGCTACGGCATCATCGTACTACAGATGACCGTGTCGGGTAGGCCGGGGACTTGACCGCTGCGAATGGCGTTTTTTGAGCGCCGAGCGCTCTCATACCGCGGAAATTGGCCCCGGGTTCAGACCGGAGCCGTTCCTTCCGGCCGTTCCGGTTCGACCGACATGATCTGGTTGCAGGCTTTGCACTTGTAGACGTGGATGAGAGGGCGCAACCCGATCCGGGGCAGCTTTCCCAATCGGGCCGTGACGCGTCCGCAGGTTTCGCAGCGCGGCGACGGGCCTTTTTCTGTGAGCAGTCGGGGCATGATGCGGGGTCACTGACGCTGACAGCGGAACATACCGCGAAGATGCTGACCGATTGCATCTTAATCATGGAAAAATAGTCCGTAGGACTACGAGGGCCGCCGCTGCGCCGCTCATATTGCGCCATGGCCTGCGCCATTTTTTGCCACCAAATCGGCCAGCCGCGGGCACTCTCGCAACACACTGTGCAGGCGAAAGTCACGACGCCAGCGCGCGACCACAGGACGGCCGATAGAATTCAGATCCAGGCCGGATCCGCAATTTGTGAGACGTGCGAAGATGGTTTCTACCGACGGTCGTGATAATTCGGGGCGTGCTGCGTTGACGGTTGCCAAGGAAACTAACAACGGAACGAACAAGGAAGCGAAGAAGGCCGCGGCGTCCCGTCCTTCACCTGCCGAAAAATTCGATGTCGACCACGACGAGCCCGCGATCCGCGTCAAAAGGCTCCGGGCGCAGCAGCAGCGATCGCAGAAGCTGCACGAATATTACGACGAGGCCCTGGCTGAAATCCGCGCGTCGCTCGAACGGGCGCCGCAGCGTTAGAGATCGATCAGCGGCATTGATGACTGAGGCCCGGACCTTGACAGGATCCGGGCCTCGTTCGTTTCTCTACCGAAGATATAGGCGGCGATCCTCGCCAATCGGCGTCATTGCCGCTCGAGCTTGGTGATGGTTTTGCTCCCACCGGTGCTGGTTGCGGAAAAGTTGACCCTGTCGCCGGCGTGCACGGCGTCCAGCGATGCGCCGTTCTGGACCTTGAATTCTTCCGCCGCGCCGCCGCCCCCCGCACCGACGGTGCCGCTTTGGGCCTGCTGAATTGCGACAGTGCCGTTGACGCGATCGATCCTGGTCACGGTCCCCGTCAGCGTCTGCTGCGCAAGCGCCATTGAGCTGATGATGGTGAGGGCCGCGGTACCGGCGATCATGATTTTTGCAAGTTTCATCGCACACTCCCGGCGTTGAGGTATCGACGATAACTCGGGACGCGCCAAATTGGTTCCCGCGGAATCCGCGATCTTCAGGCGCGCTTTGTCGGGGATTTGGTCCTGGACGCCGGCTTTGGCGTGGAGGAGGGCGCGGCCGATGGCGCTGATGCGATCAGCGCTTTCAGGAACGTCATGATGATCTGTCCGCTGCGCCGCGCCTCGACGTCGGCCGACAGCAGCGCCAGGCCGCGGCCGAGCGCGATGAAGCTCGCGGCGATTTCCGCAGGCTCTCCCGGCACCGCCTTGCCGAACAGCCCGAACAGTGCGGTGACGAAGGCGCCCAAAGCGCGGCGGTGCGTGCGGTTCAGCTCATTATAGGTTGCCGCAAAGCCCGGACTGCGCAGCGCCTGGAGCTGCAGCTCGATGGCGAGCACGGCAAAGCCGGGATCGGCATTGACGGTGGTCGACCATTTTTCGATGCCCGCCATGGCGGATGCGGCGTCGCCTTCCGCGCCCTTCAGCGCCGCTTCGATCCTGGCGCGCTCCTCGGTTTGGTGCTGCTGCACCAGTTCGAGCAGGATCGCCTCCTTGTCGGGAAAGTTCGAGTAGAAGGCGCCTTGCGAAAACCCCGCGGCGTCGGCGATGTCGCGCACCGAGGCGAGGGCAAAACCCTTTTTGACGATCTCGCTGCGCGCGGCCGCGATCAGCAGCTCCCGGGTACGGGCCTGACTTTCCTCGCGATTCAACCTCGGCATAAGCAGACGTCCCTGAATTTTAAGATAACAATTGATATTCAGATATCATATGATATCTGTAACGGGAGAGCAGCAGGAAAAGGACACATATCATGGAGACCCGCGCGCTGGACCGGACCCTGGCCCTCCTGGCGGCGCTTGCCGCGCTGACGGTCGCCTTCATGGTGGCCGGCATCGTCACCACGCGCAGCTCGCAGGACTTCTTCCAGTCGGCGCGCACGGTCGGCGATCCTGTTCTTTTCGCTAGCCAACAAGGCAGCGCCAGCCGGGAAGTAGAGCTCTATCGCGAACCGGGGTCCACTTCGCTCGAAAACGCTTCGGGACCCGATCATCAGGGGAGAACGATCTATGAGTGCCACCATCGTGACCATTGCCGGGCGCAGCCTGCTGGCGCTGCTGTTCATTCTTGCAGGTGCGGCGAAGATCGCCGGCCCGCAGCCGTTTCTCGACCATATGGCCGAGCACCACATTCCGGGGCTGCTGCTGCCGCTGGTGATTCTGCTGGAACTGGGCGCCGGCGTGGCGCTTCTGCTTGGCTGGCGGTTACCGTTCTCGGCCGGGGCGCTGGCGTTGTTTTGCCTCGCCACCGCGTTCGGGTTTCACCTCAACCTGGCCGACAAGGCCGAGCGAACGCTGTTCATCAAGGACCTCGCGATATCAGGCGCGCTGATGGTGATTGCGGCTCACGCCTCGGTGGTGCCAAAGGCACCCGCTCTCGGCTCCATCGCTACGTTCGCCGGCAGGTGAGGCGGGTGAAGGGAAAGGCTACTTCGCCGTCTCGATCGGTAGTCTTACGGGGACATGCGGCGAGGTGCTTACGACCCTCGGACTTCCGTCCGCATAGCGACTGCGCTTGAGCGCCTCCAGCATTAAGAAGAATTTCTCGGCCAGCATGATCGAACTCCATCGTTGATCATTTTCAACAAGGTGCCAGATCATGATTTCCGGTTGTCTTCGTGGACCGGCAAAACTGGTTTCTTCGTTCGCCTGGTCGGTTTCTTCGCCGCGGGGCGACGAAACCAGCTCACACGGCCGTGACAAGCGTGCCGGCGAGCGCAGTGCGGCGAGATGCCCGCGCCGGCCGTCGTAGGCAGGCAGGCCAGGTTTTCGAATTTTACGCTTTGCTAACCGGTTATTCTAACGTGACTTCCATTTGTCCCCTCTTACGTTCGTACCGGGAAGTGAAACGCGCGACGGCAAGAGAGCTCGCCAAGAGCCGGGTCCATCGCCGATGTCACGAGCAAAGGGGCCTGCCGTGCGACGGACCACGAAACCTTCCGAGGTGGCACAATCATATGCCGTCCGGCTGATGCAGCATCTCGTTGTGCCGACCTTCGTGCTCAATCCGCAGCGCGAGGTCGTGGTCTGGAACCGGGCGTGCGAGCGCCTGACCGGCGTTGCCGCCGCCGAGGTGATCGGCACCAAAAAGCACTGGCGTGCCTTCTACAAGGAGAAGCGGTTTTGCCTCGCCGATCTGGTGGCGAACGAACGGGCGGATCTGCTCGGCAGCCTTTATCCGGAGTTCACGGTCTCCACGCATGGCCTCGGCTTCAGCGCCGAAAACTGGTGTGTGATGCCAAAACTCGGCAATCAGCTTTATCTCGCGATCGACGCCGGTCCCATCCACGATGAAGACGGAAGGCTGATCGCGGTTGTCGAAACGCTGCGCGACATGACCGATCAGAAGCGGGCCGAGCAGGCGCTGAAGGCGCTGGCCAGCAGCGACGGACTGACCGGCCTCGCCAACCGGCGGTCGTTCGACCAGGCACTCGCGATCGAATGGGCGCGGGCGCAACGGACGCGGTCGCCGCTATCACTGCTGCTGGTCGATGTCGACCATTTCAAGCTCTACAATGACCTGCACGGCCACCAGAAAGGCGACGACTGCCTGCGCGGGGTTGGCGCGGCGATGGCCGCCGGCCTGCGGCCGGCCGATGTCGCCGCCCGCTATGGCGGTGAGGAATTTGCCGTGCTGATGCCCGACAGCGCGCACGGCGTCGCGCTCGATGTGGCAGAGCGGCTGCGTGAGGCGATCTGCCGCTTGCGGCTGGCGCATGGTGCTGCTGCCGCGGGCTCCCATGTGACGCTCAGCATCGGTGTGGCCACCGAAGTGCCCGCGGAAGACATGAGTTCCGATCTTCTGGTGGCAAGGGCCGACCAGGCGCTCTACGCGGCGAAGCATTCGGGGCGCGACCGGGTGCTCTCGGCGGATAAAGCCCTCTCGGTGTTCGGCCGCGCCCAAGGTGTTGCACCTTGCGGGGCACGCAAGACGCGTTTGCGCTAAGTACCAAGCCGCCGGGTCAAGGCGGCGATGAAGCGCTCGGTGTCGGCTTCGTCGTTGAAGACGTGCGGCGAGACCCGCAGGCGGCCAAGGCGCGCCGCGACGTAGACGCCGTCATTGGCAAGTCCTTCGACCAGCCCTTTCGGCATCCCGTTCGCAAAGCCGAGGCACAAAATGTGCGGCGCCCGCAATTGGCGCTCGAGGACACGGGCGCCGAGGCTGCGCACGCTGTCCGCGATTCCTTCGGTCAGCATGGCAAGGCGCTCCGTAATGGCCGGCGCGCCCCATTCGGCGACCATCTCCATGCCGATCGCGGCCATCTCCAGCGAAATGAAATGATCGCGCTCGCCCATATCGAAACGCCTGGCGTCGCCGACATAGGCAAGGTCGGTGAAATAGACCTCATTCTCGGCGCGTACGTTGCGGCGGGCGGCCGCCGTCTGCTCCAGCGGGATGCCGTCCTGATGGCGTTTGGCGACGTAGAGAAAGGCGCGGCCGTAGGGGCCGATCAGCCATTTATAGGTCGGGAAAAGCACGAAATCCGGGTCGAGGCGTTTGACGTCCATCGGCAGCACGCCGGCGCTCTGTGTCGCATCGATCAGGAACAGGGCGCCGTGCCGACGCAGCGCCGCGGTGACTTGTTCGAGGTCGATCAGCCCGCCGTCCGACCAGTGCACCGACGAGATCGATGCAAGGCCAACCGGTGGCGCTCCGGCTCGTTCGATCACGGCGAGAACCGCCGCGGTCCAGTCGCCGTCGTTGGGCTGGCGCACCGTCTCGACGGCGAAGCCCTGCGCTTCGGCCCGATGATGCCATTCCAGCACCGGCGAGGAATGATCGTTTTCCAGCACGATGACGCGGCTGCCACGGGCGATCGTCAGCATTTTGGCTGCGGTGGCGACGCCGTAGCTGATCGAGGGGATCAAGGCGATGTCGGCGGGATCAGCATTGATCAGGCGGGCGGCGGCGGTGCGGGCGCGCTCATGCTGGCGGCGGGCGAAATCGGGATCAAGCGTCCAGGGCCTGCCCTTGCGGCCGACCGCGGCGCGGCCGGCCTCCAGGGTTCGCCGCGGCAGCGGGCTGTAGGAGGCCGAGTTGAGGTAGCAGATCTCGCGCGGCACATCGAACCATTCGCGTTGCGACGCCAGCATACCGACCTCTATCCGCCGCCGTAACTCTGCACCAGACTCCCCGCCACCAGCGACCAGCCGTCGACCAGCACGAAGAAGATCAATTTGAACGGCAGCGACACCACGACCGGCGGCAGCATCATCATGCCCATCGACATCAGGACGGAGGCGACCACGAGGTCGATGATCAGGAAGGGGAGGAACAGCAGGAAGCCGATTTCAAACGCGCGCTTCAGCTCCGAGATCATGAAGGCGGGGACGAGAATGCGCAGCGACATATCTTCCGGCGTCGCCGGCGGCGGCTCGCCGGAGAGGTCCATGAACAGTTTCAGGTCCTTCTCGCGAACGTTCTTCTGCATGAAGCCGCGCAGCGGCACCGAGGCCTTCTGCAGCGCTTCCTCGACGCCGATCTGGTTGGCTACCAGGGGCTTGATGCCGTCGTCATAGGATTTCTGCAGCACCGGGCCCATCACGAAGGCAGTCAGGAACATCGCCAGCGCGATGATCACGGAGTTCGGCGGCGCGGTCGCGGTGCCCAATGCTGTCCTTAGCAGCGACAGCACGACGACGATGCGCGTGAACGATGTCATCATGATCAGGATCGACGGCGCGATCGAGAGCACCGTCAACAGCGCGATCAACTGGATCGCGCGCTCGGTGACCCCGCCATTGCCCTGGCCGAGATTGATGCTGATATCCTGCGCCATCGCCGGATCGGCGAGCGATCCGGCGGCTATCAGGCTTACAAGAAATAAAAATACTCTACGCGGGAAAGTCGCCGATCTCACGAAGGGGACTTTGGACGGCCCAGCAATGACGCCATCTCGTCTTCCAGATTCTCAAAGCCGCTCTTCTGCGGAGCGGGGGCGGGCGCGGCCCGGACCGGCGGCGGCTCGGGGGCGACCGGCGGTGCCACGGGCTCGGCCGGCCGGCGCAAGGCAGCTTCAAGCCGCTGCGCCATCTCGGCGAGATTCTGGTCGGCGCTCGACTGCGCGGGCGCAGGGGCGGGCGGAGGCGATGGCGGTGCTACGGCGCGCTCGGGCGCGCGGACCGGCGGCGGCGCCTTCGGCGGTTCGCTCGGGCGTTGCGGGCGGGGCATCAACGGATCGGTGCGGGTCAGGCGCGGCGGCGGGGGCTCGGGCCGCGGTTCGGCGCGGCTGCCCATCGACTCGGGCGCAAAACCAGCCAGCGGATCGTTGCGGCGCTCCGGCATCGGCGGCGGCGCCGGGCGGCGGACTTCGTCGGCGAAGGGGGGGCGAGAGGGGCGCGGCGGTGGCTCCGGCATTTGCGGTTCGGCATGATGCTCATAGGCATCGGCAGATCTCAGGTCGGATCTGGCGGCTTCGTCGTTCCAGTTGGCATCGGGCAGCGGCGCAATCCGCGGCGGCGCTTCGCCGGCGACCGCGGGGCGGGCCGCCATCTGATCCCGGCCGGGTATCGCCCGCACGATATTGGATTCGACCACGATGTCGCTCGGACCGCCGATCATCAGGAGATGTTCGACATTGTCGCGCCGCACCAGCACCATGCGGCGGCGGCCGTCCACGGCGGCGGCGTCGATCACGGCCAGCCGCGGCATCCGTCCGCGATTGGTGTTGGCGCCGAGGCGGTTGGTGGCGAAGCGCCGGACCAGCCATGCGGCCACGCCAATCAGCGCCAGGACGGCGATGAACGCGAAGAGGAATGTCAGTGTCTGCATACTTTGGTCCCCAGCCACGCGTCATTCTCACCATATGAGCATGACGCCTGGAAATTTCCCGCTCGTCGGGATCGTGCCCGAAGCGATCCATCCCGGCGAATCACGCCCGAGATCAGCCTTATTTCTTAATTCCCCACGGCAAACGCTGCCGCTCGTTAATTAATAGACCAAGAATCGCTTGATCCAAAACGACTTCTGACCGCCCCGGGCAGCGTTGGCTTCTGCTGGTTAACGCAGATTTCGTGGCGAAAATGCGCTCGTTTTGTTGCTTGCAGCGGGCATTAAGCACTGTCCATGCCGGGAATCGGCGATTTTAACCAACCGTTAACCATACACCGGGCAAATTCTGCCTACCTCGCGGCACTAGCCAGAGGTTAACGGAGAGCCATCAGCCATGGCCATCAACGATCTTCCGATCCTGTCGGCGTTGCGCACCAAGATGCAGTGGCATCAGGAGCGCCAGCGGGTGCTCGCCGAGAACATTTCCAATGCCAATACCCCGAACTTCAAGCCGAGCGACCTGGTCGAGCCGAAATTCGACAAGGCCGGGTCTAGCGTCGGCGCGGGATTCGGATCGCTGGCGATGATGCGCACCAGCGCCAGCCATATCGGCGTCTCCGGCAGCGCGCAGAGTTTCAACGGCGACGGCGGCAAGAGCGGCTTTTTGACCAAGCCCGCCGGCAATGCCGTCAATCTCGAAGACCAGATGCTGAAGGTCTCCGCCAACCAGATGGATTACGCGGCCGCCACCTCGCTCTACACGCGCAGCCTCGGAATGCTCAAGACCGCCATCGGAAAGCGCTGACGCGCGCGACGTTTAGGGGAACCGGATCATGGCAGATGATGCAAGTGACTTCGCCCGCTCGATGAGCATCGCGACGTCTGGCCTGCGCGCGCAGGCGGGACGCATGCGGGTGATCTCGGAAAACATCGCGAACGCGGATTCCACGGCGCAAACGGCTTCGGGCGATCCCTATCGCCGCAAGGTGCCGACCTTCTCGTCCGCGCTCGATCGCACGCTGGACGCCAAGGTCGTGACGCTCGGCAAGGTGCGCCCGGACCAGTCGGCGTTTCGCGTCAAATACGAACCGAGCAATCCGGCCGCCGACGCCCAGGGCAACGTCAAATATCCCAACGTCAATCCGCTGATCGAAATGACCGACATGCGCGAGGCGCAGCGGTCCTACGAGGCCAACCTCAACGTCATCAGCGCCACGCGCCGCATGATCCAACGCACGCTCGACATCCTCAAGGCCTGAACAGGAACCATAGAAAATGGCTTCACCGACCGTTGCTGCAAACGCCTACGCCGCGCTTTCCCGCATGATGGAATCCGGCGGCGCCGAGAAGGGTGCCCAGACGGGTGGCGGCAGCGCGCCGTCCTTCTCCGCGCTGCTCAAGGATGCGGTCGGCAGCGTGCTGGAGTCCGGCAAGAAGTCCGACGCCCAGACCATGGCGATGACGTCGGGCAAGGCCAACGTCATGGACGTGGTGACGGCAGTCGCCGAAACCGACGTCGCGGTCTCCACCCTGGTCTCGGTGCGCGACCGCGTGATCCAGTCCTACGAAGACATCATGAAGATGCCGATCTGAGAGATGGCGAATGGCGAATAGCGAGGAGCGAATAGGGGCGGGACCGGTCTGAAACCCATTCGCCACTCGCTATTCGCCATTCGCGAGCTCCAAGCAACACAAACCAGAACGAGAAAGTAACAATGACCGGTGCTGAAACCCTCGACGTGGCGCGCGATGCAATCTGGACCATCGTCGTGGTGTCGTCGCCGCTGATGGTGGTCGGCCTCGTGGTCGGCGTCGTGGTGTCGCTGTTCCAGGCGCTGACGCAGATCCAGGAGCAGACGCTGATCTTCGTGCCGAAGATTCTGGCGATCTTCGTCACATTACTGCTGGCGCTGCCGTTCATGGCGGACTCGCTGCACAGTCACATGATGCGGATATCGTCGCGAATCATAGGCGGTTGATGCATTGTCCTGTTCATGCGCATCGATATTTCCCTGCTGCCGGCCCTCGCCGCCACCTTCATGCTGGTGTTTGCCCGGGTCGGGGCGATGGTGATGCTGATGCCGGGATTCGGCGAGACCAATATCCCGGTTCGCGTCAAGCTCTCGATCGCGCTCTTGCTGACGCTGATCATCCTGCCGCTGCACCGCGCCGCCTATCACGTCGACATGACGTCGATGGCCGCGCTGCTGGTCTTGATGCTGCATGAGATCGTCATCGGCATCGTGCTCGGCGCCACCGCGCGCGTAACGCTGTCGGCGCTGTCGGTTGCGGGTTCGGTGATCGCCCAGCAACTCGGCCTCGGCTTCGTCACAGCTGTCGATCCGACCCAGGGACAGCAGGGTCTTCTGATCGGCAACTTCCTCACCATTCTCGGTTTGACGCTGCTGTTTGCGACCGACAGTCATCATCTCGTCATCGCGGCGCTGAACGAGAGCTACCGGATCTTCTCGCCTGGCGAGGTGATGTCGAGCGGTGATGTCGCCGCCCTTGCCACCCGCGCGTTTGCCGCCGCCTTCAAGATCGGCATGCAGCTTTCGGCGCCGTTCCTGGTGTTCGGCCTCGTCTTCAACATCGGTCTTGGCGTGCTGGCGCGGCTGATGCCGCAGATGCAGGTCTATTTCGTCGGCGTGCCACTCTCGATCATGGTCGGCTTCCTGATTTTCGCGCTCGTCATCACCGCGATGATGGGAACCTACCTGAATTACTTCGTCGGCGTCATGCACGAGCTGACGCCGCTGAACTAGAACTCAAATAACAAAGCTAGAGCGCCGCGATGGCCGACGACAGCGACGATAAAACAGAAGACCCTACACAAAAACGTCTCGACGACGCGCATGCGCGCGGAGACGTTGCCAAAAGCCAGGAGGTCAATACCTGGTTCGTGATCGCGGGCGGCACGCTGGTGCTGTCGACCTTTTCGGGCTCGATGGGCGGCGGCATCCTGACGCCGCTGCGCAACGTCATCGCCAATGCCGGCCAGATCCATGCCGACGGGGCGGCGCTGCTCTCGCTCGCCAACTTGCTTGGCACGGCGGTACTCGGCGCCGTCGGCGTGCCGTTCCTGATGCTGATGATTGCGGCGGTCGCGGGCAACATGATCCAGCACCGGCTGGTGTGGTCGGCGGAATCGCTGTCGCCCAAGTTCAGCAAAGTGTCGCCGGGGGCCGGATTCAAGCGCATCTTCGGCAAGCAGGCGGCGGCGAATTTCGTCAAGGGTATTTTCAAGCTGATCGCGCTCGGCGCCGTCATGATGGCCGTGCTGTGGCCGGAGCGCCTTCGGCTGGAGTCGTTCCTGCGGTTCGACCCGGACGTTATCCTGAACGTTACCACCAACCTGACGCTGCAGGTGTTGGGCGCTGTCGTGGCGATGCTGGCCGCGGTCGCGATCGCGGACTATTTCTTCCAGTACCGGCAGTGGTACGAGCGGCAGAAGATGTCGCTGCAGGAGGTCAAGGACGAGTACAAGCAGTCCGAAGGCGACCCCCATATCAAGGGCCGGATCCGGCAGTTGCGGATGCAAAAGGCCAAGAAGCGCATGATGGCCGCGGTTCCCAAGGCCAGCGTCATCATCACCAACCCGACCCACTATTCGATCGCGTTGTCCTACGACCGCGGCATGGCAGCGCCGATCTGCGTTGCCAAGGGCGTCGACAACATCGCGTTCAAGATCCGAGAAGTCGCCAAGGCGCACGACATTCCGATCGTGGAAAACGTGCCCCTGGCGCGCGCACTCTATGCCACGGTGGAGATCGACGACGAAATCCCGGTCGAACACTACCATGCGGTCGCCGAGATCATCGGCTACGTCATGGGCCTGAAGCGCGGGTTTTCCGGCCGTCGGTGAGGGACAATGACTGGAATCCCCCTGAAATGCCCCCAACCTGCGAAAATTGGCGCCTGATGGACTTGCGCTTGCCGGGCCGATTCAGGCACTCAGGAGGGGCGTGCCGGGAGGATGCGGGTTTGCCCGCGTCCGGCCGATCCGATGTGCGCGCCACCTTCATGCCGACGGGCTGCGTTTCCTGATATGACCGCCGAAACCGACAGCAATCCGTCACCCGAGCCCCTCGCGGCCCATGAGCCGGCGCGGCGGGGCGGCAGCATCGTGCTGGTGCTGCTGGTAGCCGCCGGCATTGTCGCGATCGCGGTGGCGATGATGACCATCGGCCGGGCCCAGGCCCAGCCCTACATCCTCGGCGTGCTGGCGCTGCTGGCGATGGTCGGCCTGTTCAACCTGTTCGCCTTTGCCGCCGGCATTATCCGCTTTACCGACCGCACCGCCGACGACCCGGTGATGGGACGCATCGCCGATCAGGCCTATGACGGGCTGGCGGTGACCGACCCGCGCGGCCACGTCGTCTATTCCAACGCCGCCTATCTGGCGATCACCGGGGCCGCGTCCGCGCAGGACGTGCGGCCGGTCGAGCGCGTCTTCATCGGCAATCCCGACGTCTCGGAAGCGGTATTCCGCCTGCTCAAGGCCGCGCGCGAAGGCAAGCGCCAGCAGGAGGAAGTCCGGATCGCGGGGCAGGACGGCGCGCAGGGCCGCTGGCTGCGGATGCGGGTTCGCCCGCTCGGCCAGAGCAAGCGCGAGGCCAGATACGCGGTGTGGTCGGTCGCCGACATCACGCGGGACCGCGAGCGCCAGGAAGACGTGTTCAAGGAACTGCAGCATGCGATCGAATATCTCGATCACGCGCCGTGCGGCTTCTTCTCGGTCAATCCGGCGGGCGACGTCATCTATGTCAACGCCACGCTGGCGAACTGGCTCGATCATGATCTCGCCGAAATCGGCTCCGGCGGGCTGAAGCTGACCGATATCGTTTCGGGCGACGGCGCCTCGCTGTTGACCTCGATCGTGGCGGTGCCGGGCGAAGTCAAAACCGAAGTGTTCGACATCGACCTGCGCATGCGCGGCGGCAAGACCATGCCGGTGCGGCTCTATCACAAGCTCGCTTTCGGCGCCGACGGTGTGCCCGGCGCGTCCCGCACGCTGGTGATCAGCCGCACGCGCGACGAGCATTCCGATCCCGAACGCGCCGCTGAAGTCCGTTTCATGCGGTTCTTCGACCATACCCCGATGGCGATCGCGACCGTGGACCGCGGCGGCGCCGTGGTGCGCGCCAATGCCCGCTTCGCCAAGCTGGCGCAAAGCCTGAGCCCTGACGGGGCGGCCAACAAGTCGATCTTCCGCACCGTGAACGCGCGCGACCGCGGCTTGCTGATCGCGGCGATCAACCAGGCGGCCGAAGGCCAGGGCGATATCGCCCCGGTCGAGGCCATGCTCGACGGCGCCAAGGAGCGCTGGGGCCAGTTCTTCGTGACCTCGGTCGAGGAAAACGAGCGCGAGACCGAGGCCGGCATCGTCTATCTCTTGGAGACCACCGAGCGGCGCGCGCTGGAGAACCAGATCAACCAGTCGCAGAAGATGGACATGGTCGGCCAGCTCGCCGGCGGCATCGCGCACGACTTCAACAACGTGCTCTCGGCCATCATGATGGCGAACGACTTCCTGCTGAACGCCCACAAGCCGACCGATCCGTCGTTCCAGGACATCATGCAGATCAAGCAGAACGCGACCCGCGCGGCGACGCTGGTGCGGCAACTGCTCGCGTTCTCGCGCCGCCAGACCCTGCGGCCGCAGGTGCTCGACCTCGGCGATGCGCTGTCCGATCTCACCATGCTGCTGCGGCGTCTGATCGGCGAGAAGGTCAAGCTCGACCTCGTGCATGGCCGCGATCTCTGGCCGATCAAGGTCGACGTCTCGCAGTTCGAGCAGGTGATCGTCAATCTCGCCGTCAACGCCCGCGACGCGATGCCCGATGGCGGCAAGCTGACGGTGAAGACCGCCAACATGACGACGGAGGAGGCCGCGCAGCTATCCTACAAGGGCATGCCGGCGGCGGATTACGTGCGCATCGACATTTCGGATACCGGCACCGGCATCCCGGCCGAGATCGTCGACAAGATCTTCGAGCCGTTCTTCTCGACCAAGGAAGTCGGCAAGGGCACCGGGCTCGGCCTCTCGACCGTCTACGGCATCGTCAAGCAGACCGGCGGTTTCGTCTATGTCGACTCCGAGGCCGGCAAGGGTACTTCGTTCCACATCTTCCTGCCGCGTCACCGCCCCGAACTGGAAGTGCAGCCGGAACCGCAGGCGGCGAACGGCTCAGCCAAGGACGCCGCCGCCGAGCCGCCGAAGCCGCGGACGGATCTCACGGGGCAGGGCACGATCCTGCTGGTGGAAGACGAGGATGGCTTGCGCTCACTCAACGCGCGTGGACTTCGTTCGCGCGGCTACAGCGTGATCGAGGCGGCGAACGGCATCGAGGCGATGGAAGCGCTGGAGGAAAAGGACGGCGCGGTCGATCTCGTCGTCTCCGACGTGGTGATGCCCGAAATGGACGGGCCGACGCTGCTGCGCGAGATGCGCAAGCGCAATCCCAATCTAAAGATCATCTTCGTCTCCGGCTATGCCGAAGAGGCCTTCGACAAGAGCCTGCCCGAAAACGAGCAGTTCGCCTTCCTGCCAAAGCCCTTTGCGCTCTCGGCGCTGGTCGAGAAGGTCAAGGAGACGATGACGTCGTGAGGGCCCGTAGGGCGCTCCCGGTCGGATGGTGAACAGGGCTGCACCTCGATCCCGGCCTTCCGGACGGAGTTGCGGCGACTCACGGTTTGTTGTTTGACGGGCGGACCGTTGGCCGCTCTCGCCCTTGAACCGGAACATCCGCGCGATCATACATTTGCCGTTCTGAGCGAAATATGGTGTGCGGGCACTAGACGTGCCCGGCCGACGTGCCGGCCGCGTGCGGCGACGGATGATGAGAAGGCAAGCGTGACAACGGATCCCGCCATCGACACCGAGACGCCCAACGCCGCCGAGGCTGCGCATTTTCTGCGCCGTTTCGCCGACTTGATGTCCAACGGGCACAACGCGAAATACCTGCTTCGGGCAGCCGAACTCCTTGAAACCCTAACCGCCCAGGCTTCCGCCGCCTCCGATGAGGAGAAGCTGTGGCGCTACAAGTACGAAACCCTGACCCAGCATACCGACCAGCTGGAAGCGGAATGCGGGCGCCTCAAGGACGACATCGAAGGACACGTGAACGTCGCCGGTTTCATCCTGGCGGAACGCGATTCGCTCAGGACCGCGCTGGAAAAGCGGGAAGCGGAACTGCTCGAAGTCAGTGAAGTATTGCAGCGCGAACTGGATCAGTCGGCGACGTCATCGCAGGCCCACGAAAGCGCCGTAACCGACCTTCGTACGGCATTCGACCAGGACCGCCTGGGGCTGATGGCAGCCGCGGACGTCAGTGCCAAGGAAGTCGAACAACAGCGCCGCGTGTTCGAACGCGAACGGGCGGAGATTGCGGCCGAGCTGAAACGGCGTGAAGATGAAGTGGCCGAACTGCGGCTTGCCTTTGACCGTGAACGTGAAGAACTGCAGTCCCGGTTCAAGTCCCGTGAGGATGCGCTGCTGGCGTCTCGCGCCGATTCCGAACGTGAATCCGCAACACTCCGGGAACAGATCGAAGCGCTCGAGGTGAAGCGGGCCGAGCTGCGATTGAGCTTCGAGCGGATCAGCCAGTTGCGCGTCGAACCCGAACGACACGATGTCGATCTGGCTCCCGTTCTCGCTGGTGAAGCGAATTCGCCGGTCGACGAAGCGAGCGCCACCGTGCCGAAGGAAACGTTGCGCCAGGCCCGCGCCCAGTTCGAATTCCTGGCCAAGGAATGTCTCCGCCGCGGCGACGTCGCCACCCAGGCGATGTGCGAACTCGGGGCCCATGCAATGCAACTCGCCTTGACGGGAGACGAAAGCGCCGAAGCGTCGCCGATCGGCCGGATGGCGTTGAACATTCTCTCGCTGTCCGACCCCAATTCACCCGTATGGGAAGAATCCGAGCGGTCCGCCGGCTAATCGGGCGGCTTGCGGGTATCCCCCCGGTCCGATCCGTGGCACAGCGTGGCGCCGGTTCCGGCAAAGTGGCGCCGGTTCCGGCAAAATCGTCACATCCCCGCGACTGAGGGCCGCAGCCGCGCCCACCGATAGTGGCTTCACTTTTAGGCATCTCTGCCCATCTTAGGGGCGCTTCCCCATGCCGGGGATTGAGGAAACAGACATGAATTTCACGCATATGCGCGGAATTGTTCGGGCCATCGCCGTTGTCCTGTCACTGGCGGTTCCGCTGGTAATCGCGATCTCGTCGGCTGACGCCCGCATCGGCGGTGGCGGCAGTTCCGGTTCGCGGGGATCGCGGACCTTTGCGGCGCCCCCCAGCACGACCACCGCGCCGGGCACGGCGCAGCCGTTCAACCGCACCTTTACCCAGCCGGGTAGCCCCGGAATGGGTGCACCGGCCACGGCAGGCGCTGCCAAAGGCGGGTTCTTCAATCGGCCCGGGCTGCTCGGCGGTCTGGCCGCGGGCTTCCTGGGCGCCGGCCTGCTCGGCATGCTGTTCGGGGGCGGGATGTTCTCCGGCCTCGGCGGCCTGTCGTCGATCTTCGGCCTGATATTGCAGATCGGCCTAATCATCATCGTGGTGCGGCTGGCAATGTCGTGGTGGCAGCGCCGCCATACCCCGGCGGCGGCCTATGCCGGCGCTAGCGGGCCTGCTCCGAGCCCTGCCGCTGCGCAGAACAGCTTCCGCTCCGGAATGGGCTTTGGGCTCGGTTCGGGCAGCGCACCGCTGGAGATCCTGCCGGCCGACTATGAAGCCTTCGAGCGGCTGCTCGGTGAGATCCAGGGCGCGTGGTCGGACGAGGATATCGCCAAGCTGAATACGCTGGCGACGCCCGAGATGGTGTCCTACTTCTCCAAGGATCTCGAGGAGAACAAGGCCCGGAACGACGTCAACAAGACCTCGAACGTCAAGCTGCTGCAGGGCGACCTCGCGGAAGCGTGGCGCGAAGGCGAAACCGACTATGCGAGCGTCGCGATGCGCTTCTCGCTGGTCGACAAGACGCTGGAGCGCGGCACCGGCCGGCTGGTCGCCGGCAGCGACACGCCGATCGAAGCCACCGAAGTCTGGACCTTCGCACGCCGGCGCGGCGCCAACTGGGAACTCTCGGCGATCCAGCAGACCAACTGACGGATTGCCTGACGGCAATGACGAAGGCGCTGCGGTTCGTTCCGCGGCGCCTTTTTCTTTTGACGTACAGTACGTATCGCGCCGGCCTTTATTGAATTCCCGCTTTGCTCATTTCGCCGTTGCGCGTCCGGAATAATGGCTGCCGTGGCGGGTTGAACGACAGCGAACAAAAACAAACCGGAGGAACCAGATGAAGAATTTTGCCAGGATCATGGCGCCGGCCGCAGCCCTTGCCGCGATCTCGTTTGTCGCCGCGCAGCCGGCGCAGGCGCAATCGGCCGCCACCAGCTTTTTCGTGACCAGCAATGGTATCGGCAATGGCGGCAATCTCGGCGGTCTCGCCGGCGCCGACAATCAATGCCAGACCCTGGCGCAGGCCGCCGGAGCGGGCGCCAAAACCTGGCGCGCCTATCTTTCAACCCAGGAGGCCTCCGGCACGCCTGCCGTGAACGCGCGCGACCGCATCGGCAAGGGGCCGTGGCAGAATGCCAAGGGCGTCGTGATCGCCAAGGACGTCGCCGAATTGCACGGCGCCAACGGCCTGACCAAGCAGACCGCACTCAACGAGAAGGGTGAAGTCGTCAACGGCCGCGGCGATACGCCGAACCGCCACGACGCGCTGACAGGCTCACAGCCCGACGGCACGGCGTTTGCGGCCGGCGAGGATCGCACCTGCAAGAACTGGACGAGCTCGACGCAAGGTGCGGCCATGCTCGGGCATATCGACCGCATCGGCCTGCGTGACGACGACGCCTCGAAATCCTGGAACTCGTCGCACCCCTCGCGCGGAGCCGACGGCGGCTGCTCGCAGGCCGATTTCAAAAGCACCGGCGGCGACGGCCTGATGTACTGCTTCGCGGCGAATTGACGCTCGTTGTTGCCGAAATCGTCATTGCGAGGAGCCAACGGGTCGCGCGAAGGCGCGCCAGATGAAAGGCTCCGCGACGAAGCAATCCATTCATTCTTTACGCTGCTGGATGGATTGCTTCGCTGCGCTCGCAATGACGGCGGCGTGAGTGCGGGCGCTTGTCCGCGTGCGCTACGCCCCCCGCCGCGTTTACGAGGCGTTAGTGATCTTCATCAAGGTAAATTTCCATCTCAAGTTGACGTTAGGTGCTGCCCGGCTAGATCATTCGGCGAAACGGGGTTGTGCGCAACTTCGCCTATGAATTTTCTCAAGCCAGCAGGTATAATTATGTCCCGCGTTATTGCCGCCGCTTTTGCCACCGCGCTCGTTGCCGTCGCACTGCCGACCGCCGCGTCGGCCGGCTGCTACTCGTGCTATGCGCCGCCGCAGCCCTGCTGCGTCCAGCTGCAGTATCAGCAGCAGGTCGCGCCGGCGCAGTACCGGACCGTGCAGGAGACCGTGATGGTGTCGCCAGGCCGCGTCATTGCCCATCGCACGCCGGCGCAGTACCGCACCGTGATGGTGCCGCAGACGGTGATGGTTGCTCCCGAGGGCCTCGCCTACGAGCGGACCGCCCCGGAATACGCGACCCAGGAGCGCGTCGAAATGGTGGCGCCGGCCCGCACCTACTACGTTCCGGTCGCGCCGCGCTGCAATAGCTGCGGATATTAGTTTTTGTTTGACGCGTTTTCTTCACGTGAACCGGTACCCACTTCACTTGAAAACGCTATGAAGTAGCACGGTACAGCCGTCGTCGCTTAAGCCGTCGCCCTGGTCGACGACGTGCGAAAGCGAGCGGCGCCGAAGCCTGCCGAGAAAGGCCGCCTTGTCAGGCGGCCTTTTTCTTTTTGCGCTTCTTCGCGGCCTTCTTTGCAGTTTTCTTGGCGGCTTTCTTGGCCGTTTTCTTCACAGCCTTCTTGGCGGCCTTCTTCTTGTTCGCCTTCTTGCCAGTGAGATATTCGCCGACCTTCTTCGAGGAATGTCCGACGGCGCCGACCGCAGCCTTCAGTTTGGCCGGCGTGACCTTGAATTTCTTCGACCAGTAGCGGACTTCATAGGGCTGGCTCAACGCGATCAGCGCCCGGTCGGCGGCCTTGTGCTTTTGCAGCTTGATATAGGCTTCCACTTTTTTCGCGGACTGCCCTACCTTCTTGACGGCGGCCTTCAGTTTGGCCGGCGTGATCTTCAGCTTCTTCGACCAGTAAGCGACTTCATAAGCTTCGCTCAGCGCGATCAGCGCGCGATCCATACCGCCGCGCTTTTTCTTGTCGTCCGCCATCCCGTTCTCCTGTCGTGATGAGAAATTCGATGCTCAAGAACGGGCAGCCTAACAGGCGCGCGCGTCTTCGGACAGATTGAGGCCTGTGCAGATTTTTTGGCGGGGCGAGCCGCAGTCCGGCGTGCGATGTGTTCTACGCCGCCGCCGTGGCGCGGACGGTCTCCGGCATCGACGGCTCGTCGCGAACGAACCGCGCGGCAGCGTCGATCGCCGCCGGCAACAGCGCCAGGCTGACCGGTTTTGCGAACAGATAGCCCTGGCCCTTGGCGCAGCCTGCCTCGCTAAGGAATTGCCACTGTGCGTCGGTTTCGATGCCCTCGGCCAGCACCGGCATGCCGAGGCTGTCGCCAAGCGCCAGCACGGTGCGGACGATCGCGGCCGCCGCGGCGTCGCCCGGCAGGCGCTTCACGAAGGACTGGTCGAGCTTGAGCTTGTCGAACGGGAACGCGTGCAGCGTCGCCAGCGACGAATAGCCGGTGCCGAAATCGTCCATCGCGATCGAGATGCCCATCGCCTTCAGCTTGCGCAGGATGTGCAGGCCGTGGGTCTGGTCCGACATGATGGTCGATTCCGTGACCTCCACCTCAAGCCGCCGCGGCGACAGGCCGGTCTCGATCAGGATCGCGTGAATGGTCTCGGCCAGATTGTCGTTCTTGAACTGCACCGGCGAAAGGTTGACGGCGATGGTGCCAGGAATCTTGCCGGCGGCGGCATCGCGGCAGGCCGTCCGTAGCGCCCATTCGCCCATCTCGATAATGGCTTCGGTTTCCTCAGCCAGCGGGATGAATTCGGCCGGCGAGATCATGCCGCGCTTGGGATGCCGCCAGCGCATCAGCGCCTCGGCGCCGCAGATTTTCCCGTCGGCGAGCGTGGTCTGAAGTTGATAATGCAGTTCGAGCTCGCCGCGTTCGGCAGCATGCTGCAGATCGCGCGCCATCGCGCGGCGGCTGCGCGCGCTATCGTCCATCTCGCGGTGATACTGGCAGATCAGGCCGCGCTGCTTGCTCTTGCCGCGGTGCATCGCCAGCTTGGCGTTGCTGAGCACCTGGTCGCGCTCCGGCGTATCGGTCGGGAAGATCGAGTAGCCGATCGAGGCGGTGAGGGTGACCGGCTGGCCGTGGACCTGGAAGGCTTGCGCAAATATCCGGGCGATGCGTTCGGCAAAGGCCTGCGCGTCCTGGGGATGGTTACCGGACATCTGCAGGCCCAGGAACTCGTCGCCGCTCTGACGTGCCAGGAACTCGCCGGGGCCCATGATCCGGCGCATGCGGTCGGCGACCTCGATCAGCAGCAGGTCGCCGGCAGAGTGGCCGAACACGTCGTTGACGTCCTTGAAACCGTCAATGTCGATCGAGAATGCCGCGAGCTTGTGGGCCTTCTCATGGGCGTCGGCCGCGTCGAAGGCCAGCCGCTCGTTGAAGGCGATCCGGTTTGGCAAGCCCGTCATGGTGTCGTTGAAGGAGAGCTGATGGATCCGGTCGGCCGATTCCGTACGCAGCTTCAGGTCGATGATGTAGGTCGAGAAGCCCGATCCCATCACCAGCAGTACCGCGCCGACCACGGCGAGGCCAAGGATGTGCGCGGGGATCAGGTAGGACGGCAGGACGACCGAGGCGTCGGCAACGGCCGACGTCGAGGCCGTCATCGCGTAATGCATGACGCAGATCATGAAGGCCAGCACGATCGCGGCGCCATGGCGGCACCAGCGCGTCACCGGCCGGTTGGCGCGGTTGACGGCGAGCGCCGAGAGCGAAAGGCCGAGCAGCAGCGTCAGCGTCACGCCGTAGATATTCCATTCG
The DNA here is from genome assembly GCF_900099825.1 of Bradyrhizobium ottawaense. Classification (NCBI taxonomy): domain Bacteria; kingdom Pseudomonadati; phylum Pseudomonadota; class Alphaproteobacteria; order Hyphomicrobiales; family Nitrobacteraceae; genus Bradyrhizobium; species Bradyrhizobium ottawaense. The sequence continues at coordinate 6,682,288 of NZ_LT629693.1, forward strand.
ACATGGCCGGCGATATGCCAGCCCTTGAAGGCGATGAAGTGCATCGCGAGAATGCCGACACCCATGACGAGGCCGCCGGCTTCGGGCGCCAGCGTGAAGTGGCGGCTGCCGATCTCGAATCCGACGAGACAGGCGGTGATGGCGATGACGAGAACCGCGCCGGTCGCGACCGGCTCGAAACCCGAGTTCAGGGACGGGTCGAGCGCGAGGATCGAGATGAAGGTCGAGGCCCACAGTGCCGCGCCGGTGCCGACGGAGGCCATGAACAGCCAGCCGATCCGCGTCATTCCCTCGGTCGCGCGGGCGCGGGCGAAATGGCGCATGCCGACCCAGGTGCCGAACAGGCATACCGAGCCCGCGACCGCCACCAGCATCTGGTGGTACGCAAAAGCATATGTGGCGGCTTCCGGCATGACGTCGCTTTCCCCTCTGCGGACAAGCTACGGGGACGCGGTTAACCGGTTGTTGGAACGCGCATATGTCGAGCCGGAAAGGGGCGTCTGTTGCGAAACAATGTTGAGGAACCGTAAGCCGCCGACGCAGGTTCGGCACACCTTCGGCGAACGGGCGTGACGAACCAACGGCGGAATGATTTGTTAAGCCTGTCAAAACCGGCACGGAGGCGTCGTCGATGCACTATCAGCTCTACTACTGGCCGACCATTCAAGGCCGCGGCGAATATGTCCGCCTGACGCTGGAGGAGGCTGGCTGCGGATACACCGACGTGGCGCGCAGTGGCAACGGTACCGGCGCGATGATGAAGCTGATGGCGGTTGGGAAAGGAACCCCGCCGTTCGCGCCGCCGTTCCTGAAGGCCGGCAAGCGCGTGATCGGGCAGACCGCCAATATCCTGCTCTATCTCGGTTCGCGCCATGGGCTGGCGCCGAAGGCGGAGGCCGGCAAATTGTGGCTACATCAGTTGCAGCTCACGATATCGGATCTGGTGCAGGAAGTTCACGACACCCATCACCCGCTAGGCTCCTCGCTCTACTACGAGGAGCAGAAGGCTGCGGCAAAGAAACGCTCCGACGAGTTCTGGAAGGAGCGGGTGCCGAAATATCTCGGCTATTTCGAGGAGCTGCTGGCAGCCAATGGCGGCATTTATGTAACGGGCCGCCGGCTCACTTACGTCGATCTGTCGCTGTTCCAGATCGTGGAGGGGCTGCGCTACGCATTTCCAAAACGCATGAAGGCGTTTGAATCGGAAATCCCCGGCCTGGTCGGCCTGCACGACCGCGTCGCAGCGCGGCCGAACATCAAGGCCTATCTCGCCAGCGACCGGCGGATCGCGTTCAACGAGGACGGGATTTTCAGAAGGTACAAGGCCCTGGATGGATAGGGTTCTTGTCATTCGGGGGCGCGACGAAGTCGCGAACTACGATGGCGTCGCCCCGGAATGGCGAAACGTCACCTGTTCCTTCCGTCGATCGGCGTCATCGTCAGCTTCGCGAGATCAATGCCGTCGATGCAGGCGACGTTCAGCGCCACCACTTCGGTGCCATCGGGCTTCTTGCCGCGGGCGAAGACGTCGACGCCGCAATCGAGGCAGAGCTGATGGCGGATGGCGTGCTTGTTGAACAGATATTCCCGTAGATTGTCCTCGCCGGCGCGGAGTTGAAAACTCTGCGGCGCCAGAAAGGTGAAGTGCAGGCCTTTCTTGGTGCAGATCGAGCAGTTGCAGGCGGTCACCATCGCCATGTCGGTGGTGCATTCGAAGCGCACCTGACCGCAATGGCAGCCGCCGGTATAGGTCTTGCTATCAGGCATATGTAACCCCATGAGGCATGTGTAACCGCCATGTTGCTCTCACCACACTCCGGGCAGCAGACGATAGCGCACGCGCACGGCGTAGTCAGCATAATCGGGCAGGTCGGCGGCCAGGGCGCGTTCCTCGATCCCGGTGCGAACGGCAAACAGCACGGCAAAAAGCGGTGCGATCAGAAAACCCCACCACGAGCCCAGCAGCAGCGGCACGCCAAAGAAGAACAGCATGATGCTGCCGTACATGGGATGGCGGACAATCGCGTAGGGCCCGGTGGAGATGACATGGTGGCCGCGCTCGGCCTGCACCTTGACGATGGGGGCGGCGAAGGAGTTTTCCCGGAATACCCACATGACGAAAACCGTCGAAAGCAGGTACATCACGAAGCCGATCACCTGCAGGGCTTGCGGCACATTCGAGGCGTGCGCGCGCCGGTCCAGCCCGATGGCGATGAGCCAGACCAGCGTCACGGCGACGAATATCAGCATGAATTTCTTGTCGGCGGCGGGCTGGCCGGCCTGAAAGGTCGGGCGCATGCGCTCGGCGAGCAGCGCGGGATCGGTCCAGGCAAGCCACAGTCCGCAGGCCGGACCGATGATCGCGCTGGTCATCAGGAACACCCAGGCCGCCGGCCAGTGCAGCGAACCCGACGTCGCAAACAGCAGCGCGGCCATGGCGACGACGAAGAGAGTGTTCTGCAGCAGCAGTTTTGCGATCATGCGCGATCCCGTTTGCTCACGGGCGGCATGATGACGCGGTTTTCCGGCAAACTTGCGGCGTTGGATTCCCGGCCGCGAGGCCGGAAGATCGGTCGTTATGCCAGCTGGTCGACCCGCGTGCCCTGTCCGGGCGGCAGGGGCGCCACCAGCGTCGGCTGCGGCGAGCGGGTGCCGTCGGCCGCGGCGCCGTTCTGCACGTCAGGGGTCTTCGCGGGCGCCTGGGGCGGCGCGCTGGCGACGGGCGGGGTGATCGCCACCGGTGCGGCGACTGCGGAGAAACTCATCGGAAACATCCTTTTCGTTGCTTCCGACACTGGCCGGTTGAAGCGAACGAGTGGTGAATCCGCTCCGTCAATCCCGAAGCATCGCCGCCAATCCCGTTCCATGGTGAACGGGAGGCGCGCGATTTCATTACAAGTGTCCGGATGGCTGGATGCAGGCCGGGCGCGGATTACTCGTCCTTGCCGCGGGTCACGACGATCGAGGCTTCGGTCTTGGTGCGCGAGCATTCCATGTTGAGCCGGCGAAAGCGCATGGAGACCTTGTCGCCGCGCAAAATGCCCATGCGCTTGATGCAGCGCGAGGTGCCCGTCGCGGTATCGTCCTTCGGCACCGTAAAGATGACGGCGGCCGCGGACGCGACGAGGTTGAAAAACTCCGGCTTGGGCTTCCGGTCGGTCTTGGCATAGAGCTCGATCGAGAAGTTCTGGCCGCGGCAGCCGAGCGACAACTCCTTGGCCGCCGGATGCGACAGGTAGATGTAGTTGGCGGCGGTGATGCCGATCTTGAGGCCGTCGATCGCGCCGGCCAATTGCTTGGCGGTATCGTCGCAGCGGTCGGCCCGCGCCGGCGAGGCGGCGAGGGCGGCAAGCACCATCAGCGCGACCGCGAGGCCCGCGGTTCGCAGGCCCGACACGGCGTGGTTGCGCAGTCTTTTTGTCATGAAACCCCCACAGCATTGAAACGCGCGCGGGAGGTTTCATGCAGGGTCTGCGCGAGCACGTCAATACGCAGCGGGCTGTGACTACGGGCGGCGGCTACCTGACGAGGAAGGCCGCGGTGCATCGTGTCGGGGTGCGCGCGGCCGGTGACGTTCTTCATGCCTATGCGGAGAAGCAGAGCGGGAAGGGATGGGGCGAGCCGCGTGATCGCGGGCCTGCCGCCCACGCCGGGCATGACGGACCGGCTTTGGGCGCCCCCGCCAAAACCTTCCATTTGTCCCAAAAGTGCTTAGAACGGGTCTATTACGCGTAGCGTCCTGTGGACGCTGCCGGCTCCAACCCGAGATCACGCCATGAACGCCCCCACCGCCTTTCCCGACCAGAAGCCCGTTCCGCCCTACAAGCACACACCGCTGTTTCCGCTGGGAGCGGACACCACGCCCTACAAGAAGGTCACGGCCGAGGGCGTGCGGGTCGAGAAGGTCTTGGGCAGGGACATGCTGGTGGTGTCGCGCGAGGCGTTGCGGGCGCTTTCGGAGGCCGCCTTCGGCGACATCAATCACTATCTGCGGCCCGGGCATCTGAAGCAGTTGCGCAACATCCTCGAAGACAAGGAAGCCTCTGACAACGACAAGTTCGTCGCCTTCGACTTCCTGAAGAACGCCAACATCGCCGCCGGCGGCGTGTTGCCGATGTGCCAGGACACCGGCACTGCGATCATCATGGGCAAGAAGGGCTGCAACGTCATCACCGATGGCGACGACGAGGCGGCGCTGTCGGAAGGCGCGCGCGACGCCTATCTGCGCCGTAACCTGCGCTATTCGCAGGTGGCGCCGCTGTCGATGTATGAGGAAAAGAACACCGCCAACAACATGCCGGCGCAGTGCGAGATCTACGCCGAAGGGGATGACGCCTACAAGTTCATGTTCATGGCCAAGGGCGGCGGTTCGGCCAACAAGAGTTTTCTGTTCCAGGCGACGCCCTCGGTGCTGACCAAGGATCGCCTGCTGGCGTTCCTGAAGGAGAAGGTGCTGACGCTCGGCACCGCGGCGTGCCCGCCCTATCACCTCGCCATCGTGATCGGCGGCACCTCGGCCGAACTCTGCATGAAAACCGTGAAGCTCGCCTCCGCGCGCTATCTTGATGCGTTGCCGACCCACGGCTCGCCCGACGGCAACGCCTTCCGCGATCTGGAGATGGAGCAGGAAATCCTGAAGATGACGCAATCGCTCGGCGTCGGCGCGCAGTTCGGCGGCAAGTATTTCTGCCACGACGTGCGCGTGATCCGGATGCCGCGCCATGGCGCCTCGCTGCCGATCGGGCTCGGCGTGTCCTGTTCGGCCGATCGTCAAGTGCTCGGCAAGATCACCAAGGACGGCGTCTATCTCGAGGAGCTCGAGCACAACCCGGCGCAGTATCTGCCGGCGGTCGAACAGTCGCTGGGCGGCGAAGTCGTCAAGATCGACCTCAACCAGCCGATGAAGGACATTCTGGCGGCGCTCGCCAAACATCCGATCAAGACCCGGGTATCGATGACGGGCACCATGATCGTGGCGCGCGATTCCGCGCATGCCAAGCTGCGTGAGCGGCTGGAGAAGGGCGAGCCGCTGCCGGACTATTTCAAGAACCATCCGGTGTACTATGCGGGTCCGGCCAAGACCCCGGACGGCTACGCGTCAGGCGCGTTCGGCCCGACCACCGCGGGACGGATGGATTCCTTTGTCGACCAGTTCCAGGCGGCGGGTGGTTCGATGGTGATGGTGGCCAAGGGCAACCGCGCGGTCGCGGTGCGCGAGGCCTGCAAGAAGCACGGCGGCTTCTATCTCGGCTCGATCGGCGGTGCCGCGGCGAACCTTGCCGAGCACTGCATCAAGAAGGTCGAGGTGCTGGAATATCCCGAACTCGGCATGGAAGCGATCTGGCGCATCGAGGTCGAGGATTTTCCGGCCTTCATCATCATCGACGACAAGGGCAACGACTTCTTCAAGGAATTGAATCTGGGGTGAGGGGGATTAGCCGCCTCATCATGCTCAGTTGTCATACGCAGGCTTGACCCGCGTATCCACCTTTCTTCGAAGAGTGATGGATGGCCGGGTCATCCAGCGCGAAGACGCGCTTCGCGTTTCTGCCCGGCCATGACGCGCGGGGAAAATTACGCCCGCGTTCCCGTAAACGGGAAGCTGCCCATCGGGCCGATGCCCATTTCGCCGGACATGCTGTCGCCGGCAACCTTGCCGGAGAAGGCAAGCGTCAGCGGCATCGGGTTGGTGATGGAGATCTTCCAGGAGACGTCGTCGCCGGCAACGCTGCCGTCAAAAATTTCGCCGGAATTGCCGTCGGCGCCCTGCGTGCCGGTCAGCGTGCCGCCCGCGCTCGTCACGTTAAGCGTCGCCTTGCGCTCGCCCATCGGCGTGCTCATCGTGATATTCCAGTTTCCGTCCACGGCCATTTCAGGTCTCCCCCACATGTCCCAGCCAACCGGTATGGTTCTGAGATTTGGCTCGGGCGGCGGTATAACCTATCTCGCCGCCCAAGCCCAATAACGTTGTTTGTGACATTCAGGCGCGGGCGGCGGCGCGAATCCGGCTGCCGATCAGCAGGCGAAATGCGACATACTGGATGGCGAAGGCGGCGATCTTGGCGCCGACCAGCACGACCGTGACATAAAACGTCCACAGCTTCATGTCGCCGGTCATCGCGACGCCAATGGTGCCGGCACCGAGCACGAACATCAGCGCGGCCCAGGCATAGCCGGCCACCGTGACGTATTCCGGAATGGTTTCGGTCACGATCGCGGGCAGGTAGCGCAGCAGCCAGCCGCGCTTGAGCATGATGGCACCGATGGCAAAATGCCCGATCGCAGGTTTCGCCAGCACGAAGCGCGGGTCGTGGGTCAAAAGCGTCGCACTGCCGAGCACGATCACCAGCGCCAGGCTGGCATAGGTCATGTAGCCGAGCGGCTTGCCCTTGACGCGCGAATAGATCACCTGGGCGATGGCGCCCGCGATCGCCACGCCGGTCGCGAGCAGGACGTTGTCGGTTGCGAGGTAGATCGCGACAAACAAGATGGTGGAGAAAAAATCGGCGCCCAGTTTGGCGAATACATCCTTCATCGTTCGGCTCTCTGCTCGCTGAGTGTGTGGGTTGAAGTGGCTAGTTGGTGCCGGGCAGGGCGTTGGCCGGCGGCGTTCCGTACTTCACCTTGCGATATTCCGGATACCATTTGGTGAAATAGACCGCACTGGTGCGGGCGGCAAACGCAATCAGGAGGCTGGACCACAGCGGCAGGCCAGGCACATAGATCAGCGCAATATTGCCGACCATCATCAACAGCGCCGCGCCGGTCCAGGCCCAGGTGATGATGTAGTTCGCGCGCAGGAAACCGGGCAGCTTTGCCGTCTCGGCGTCGACCACTTCGCGGGCGTATTGAAGCGTGAATGGCACGCGCATCACGATCGAGCCCAGCGAGACCAGAAAGATGCCGACATCGACCGCGAACTTGATGGCGGAATTGCTGAAGGCGGGATCGACCAGAGCGAGGTAGCCGCCGACTGCGGTGAACACGATCACCGAGCCGGCGCCGAGGATCTTGATCGAGCGTCCGCGCACGATGTCGAACGCGATCACGGCCAGGCAGATCGCCGCCGCGGCAAACAGGCTCGTGGTCGCCGACGTCACCAGCATCAACATGGCGAAGGCGCCGTAGGGGGCAAGGATCAGAAAGATCGTCATGGTAGCCTCTCGGGCTAATCTTTACATCGTAAAGATAAACTAGGGACGAGAGCAGGAGTCGTCAAGCGAAATCTTTACAGTGTCAAAATATCCTGATCAAAACAAAAATAGTTAATATTTTCAATGATATACATGAAATAACAGGAGACCAAAGAGGAAAATGCGGGCCAGGCCGCTACTCCGCTCGATCCGCGAAACGCCGCACCCGCCTGCAACCCTGCCGCAATGTTCCCGCAGTAGCGTCAGCTCGCGAGAGCGTGACCTTGAGGTGAGACATTGCGCGTGTTGCTGGTGGAAGACGAACCTGAAATGGCATCCGCGCTCGCGGCCGCCTTGAAGAACTACGATATGGTGGTGGACCATATCTCGACGCTGGCTGATGCCGAGGAAGCCGTTTCCGTCAATACCTACGCGGCCATCCTGCTCGACCGCCAGCTGCCGGATGGTGACGGACTGACGCTCATTCCCAAACTGCGAACCGTCGGCATCGCTGTTCCCGTTATCGTGTTGACGGCGCGGGGAGATCTGGTCGATCGCGTTGCAGGCCTGAACACCGGCGCGGATGATTATCTCGGCAAGCCCTTTGCCGTCGAGGAGTTGCTGGCACGGCTGCGCGCGGTGCTGCGCCGGCCGGCCGATCTGCCGTCGGAAATCATCCGCCTCGGCCAGCTTTCGTTCGACACCGGCCATCGCGAAGCCAGCGTCGCCGGCCGGCCGCTCGATCTGCCACGCCGTGAACTTCTTGTTCTGGAGACCTTGCTGCGACGCATGGGCCGCACCGTCGCCCGCGCGTCCCTGGACGAGGCAGTCTACAGCATCGACGACGAGATCCAGTCGAATGCCCTCGATACCCATATATCCCGGCTGCGCCGCAAATTGTCTGAAGCCAAGGCCGGGATCGAGATCCACGCCATTCGCGGCGTCGGCTATCTGCTGAAGTCCGCGTCATGACGGACGTGCGGCCGCGGTCACTCCGGTGGCGCCTGGTGCGCCGGCTGGCGGTGTTGCAAGCCACGATGCTGGCGCTGTTCGTCCTGATTGTGATCGCGGTGCTGTGGGGCACCGGATCTCTGGTTACGCTGGAGCCGGAGGACGACACGATCGATGCGCTGCGCGAGGCCATCGGCCACGATGCCAACGGCGGGATATCGGTGCGCGAGACCCCGGCCGTCTCGGAGCGGCGGGAGAAGTCGCCCAATTTCTGGTTCGTGATCAGGGACCGGGAAGGACATTCGGTTTCACAGGGCAGGGTGCCGCGGGAATATGCGGATATCGGCGCCGCGCTCGATGGCATCGGCCAGGCCCGGCTCGGCTGGAATCTTGGCGATGGACCGCGTCCGACCGCGCGGATGAAGTGGATCGAAACGCCGGCCGGCGACGTTCAGATCCTGACCGGTCCGGGTGGCACGGTATCCTGGCGACGGGTCGTACTGGCGACCTCGACATTGTTCCTGTGCGTGGTGTTGCCGATCATCGTTCTGATGAGCCTGGCAACGCTGATCGCAACGCCGATCGTGATTCGCCGCACCCTTGCCGGTCTGGCGCGTGCGGCCGCGCAAGCGGAAGAAATCGACATTGACCGGCGCGGGGCGCGGCTTGCGCTGCAAGGCGTGCCATCGGAAATCGTTCCGTTGGTATCGGCCGTCAACGATGCGCTGCGGCGCCTCGATGAGGGATATGAACGAGACAAGCGGTTCCTTGTCGATGCGGCCCATGAGCTACGGACGCCGATCGCCATTCTGCAGACCCGGCTTGAATCGATCCCGCTCGGACCTCACGCGCCGCGCGTCCTTGAGGATGTCGCGCGCCTGTCCACCCTGGCCGATCAGCTCTTGGACATCCAGCGCGTCGATCATGGCAGCGACGGGCTGACCGATGTCGATATCGTCGCCATGGGCAGAGCGGTGGTGGCCGACCTTGCGCCGCTGGCGATTGCCGCCAATTACGAGCTGTCGTTTGAGGCCGCCGCGGAGCACCTCCATGTGCACGGCGATCGGGGTTCGCTGGAACGGGCGCTGACCAATCTCGTTCAGAACGCGATCGAGTATGGCGGCCGCAAGGGAATGATTGCGGTAAGGGTAGATCGTCCGGCCAGGATTTCGGTCACGGATGACGGCCCAGGCATTCCGCCACCGCATCGCGAGCGCGTGTTCGAACCGTTTTACCGGCTGAACGGCCGTAACCGGGGCGCCGGGCTTGGTCTCAATCTCGTCCAGGAGATTGTCCGGCGGCATGATGGCGTCGTCGTCATTCGCGACGGCAGCTCCGGCGGCGCCTGCGTCGAGATGACGTTCCGGCCGGCCGGGATTTGATCCGCAAACGCCTGCATTGCCGTTCGCCGCGCATCCGCGCCTCAACCGGTCGAATTGTTCTCTGCGCGGCGCGCCGCGTAATGCTCACACAACGTCCGTCCTTCATATCGCATCGATCCCGACATCAGTCGGTGATGCGATTTGACTGGATGGGTGACTCATTCTCATGGCAACACAAAATGTCCTGCTGTTCTTTCGCGCGCTTGCACTCAACCCCTTCAGGGTCGGAGCGATCGCGCCGTCGGGAGCCGACCTGGCAAGCCTGATAACGAGCGAAATCAGCCAGGCCTCCTGCCCGGTTCTCGAACTCGGTCCGGGCACCGGGGTCTTCACCGAAGCATTGCTGGCGCGCGGCGTCAGCGAGCGCGATCTCACGCTGATCGAATATGGTTCGGATTTCATGCGATTGCTGCAGTCGCGCTTCCCCAGGGCGCGCGTGCTCTGGATGGATGCGGCCTGGATGGCTTCCTACGATCTGTTCGAGGAGAGGTTGGGCGCCGTGGTGAGCGGTCTGCCATTGCTCAACTTTCCGCCCGGAAAAGTCAGCGCCATTCTCGCCGCCGCCTTCGGTGCTCTTCGCGAGGGCGGGGCGTTCTATCAATTCACCTACGGCACCAAGTGCCCGGTTTCGAAGTCCTTGCTGGACCAGCTCGGACTGCAGGCGGCCTGCATGGGACGCGTGCTTCTCAACATTCCGCCGGCCTCGGTGTATCGCATCACGCGAAGCGATTCATGCAAGCTGGATCAAACCTGATGTCGGCCGGTCTGAATGTGCCGGCCTGCATCGCCTTGCTCGCCGAATTGGGCCCCATCGGAATTGCGGGCGTCGCGCTTGCCGAAAAGCTGTTTCCGGTGCTGCCCTCGTATTTCGTTTTCGTGCTGCTGGGCACCGCGGCGTCGGGCCGAAGCGATCTGGCCGTCACCTTCGCCGCGGCCGCGGCCCGCTCCACGTTGGGCGCGCTTGGCTGGTACTGCGTCGGCCTCCGTCTGGGGCCAACGCGGGTCGAGTCGCTGGTTGAACGGTTCGGGCGATACATATTCCTGAAGCCCGCGCTCTATTCCCGTTCGATGCTACGCATCGCTCCGGAATGACGGTGGGACTAACTTACTCCGCGCCCACCCAGTTGCCGTGAAAGCCATCGGGCACGCGATGGCCGAGATGCACCAGCGCCACCGGGCCGGATTCGACATCCCCGGCGTTGAACACCGCAAGGTCGCTGCGGTTTTCCCGCGCGCGCCAGACCGCCGACAACAGCCAGCCGTCGCCCTCGGCGGCATCAGGACCGCGCTCGACGAACACCGGCTCCGAAATGGTGTCGCCGGCGGGCAAGAGATAGTTGCCGTGCCGCTTGCCGTTGCCGTCGACATGCACGAGGCCGGAGAGCGCGCCGAACATCGGCAGGTCAGGGTTGGCGCAGGCGTACCAGCCATGATTGCTCTTGAGGCCGGCGCGGCGATCATCGATGCGCGGGAATTCGCCGGTCAGGTCGTCGTCCAGATAAGTCTGGGTGAAACGGTCGGTATTGCCGGCGAGGTCGAAGGTCCAGCGGCAGTAGCGTGCGCGCGACTTTTCCGGATCCGTCTTCGAGCCGTCGGGATGGGTGAACAGCGGCGCTTCCTCGAACTGCATCACGTCGGCGATGATGAGGTTGCCTTCTTCCCAGGCATTCATGACGTGGAACACGTAACAGCTCTCGGCGCGGAACCAGACGAGGTCGTTGGCGGACCCGTTGCGTTTCATGACGCCGACATAGGCGCCTTTCTCCGGCTCCCAGGCGTAAGGCGGCCGGCCGCGCATCGCCCGGTCCATGCTGCCGGTAATGGGCAGGATCGGAAACAACAGATGGTTTTCGGTGACGATGAAGTCGTGCACCATGCTGGCATAGGGCGACTCAAAGCGATCGAACCGCGTCACCACGCCTGACGCGCTGACGGTTCCGAAGGAGAGGGCAGGGGTCAACGGTCCTGCGGCGTTGTAGCCGAAGAACGCCATCTCGCCGGTGACCGGATCGATCTTGGGATGTGCGGTGAAGGGACCCTTGATGGCGCCCTTGTAGTCGCAATAGCCGAGGCGGTTCAGCGTGCCCGGCTCGATCTCGGTCGGCAGATGGCCTTCCTCCAGCGCCAGCAGGCGGCCGCCGTGAAAGATGATGTTGGTGTTGGCGACGCCGCCATCGTCGATGGTCGCGGGCGGGGCATCCGGCAGCTTGCGGCCGAAACCGCCGAACAGCGCGCGGCCGGCGTCGTGCTCGGCCTGCCATTTCGGGGTGCGGACCCAGCGGTTGCGATAGCTGGCACGGCCGTTCTCCAGGTGGAAGGCGTGCAGCATGCCGTCGCCGACAAACCAGTGCGCGCCCGGCGCATCGAATTGCGGGTTGGGACCGTTGCGATAGAGCGTGCCGTTGAGTTCGCGCGGCAATTCGCCGGTCACCTTGAGAAACGGCGCATCGCATTCCATCGGGATCGGCGCGAGGTTGGTGCGGGCCGCGTTGTCAGCCACCTGGTCGAGCATCTCACGTTCCTCCGGTTCTATCTTTACATCGTAAAGATGTCAGTAACGATGCCGGGGCCTAGCGTCAAGCAAAATCTTTACAGTGTAAAAATTGTGACTATAAGGATTCGGATGGCAAGAGTATCGAGAGAAACCCGGGCGATTCGTCCTGCCGCGAAAGCGCGCAGATCGGTCAAGGCGGTGGCTGAGCGGCCGGCCGCCCGGCGGCGCCGGGCATCGGGCGACACGCCCTATCATCATGGCGACCTGCATGAGGCGCTGCTGCAGGCGGCCGAACGGGTGCTGGAGCGCGACGGGATCGCCGGGTTGACGCTGCGCGCGGTGGCGCGCGAAGCCGGCGTGTCGCATGCCGCACCAACCCACCATTTCGGCGACCTCACGGGTCTCCTGAGCGAACTCGCCGCGATCGGCTTCCGGATGTTCAACACAGCCATGATCGCCGCGCGCGCCAGCGAAGCCCATCCGTTGATGAAGGCGATGGCCAACGCCAAGGCCTATGTCGCGTACGCACAGGCGCATCCCGGCATGTATAGCCTGATGTTCCGCAACGAGCGGCTCGACATGACGCGGCCGTCGCTGCACGAGGCCGCGTCCGCCTCCTTCGAGGGATTGGCGAACTCGGTCGGCGTCGGCGGAAGCCAGCGGCTGACCGGGGAGGCGCTGGAGACGCTGTCGCTCGACCAGGCCGCGGCCATCGCGCGTAGCTGGTCGCTGGTGCACGGCTTCACGATGCTGCTGCTCGACGGCCGGCTGAAGGACATCCTGCACCGGCTGCCCGAAGGCACCGGTCCCGACCAATTGCTGGAGGCGATGCTGCGTTCGACGGTGGCCCGCTCGCCGGGGTCATAGAAGGCTAGCGCTTCGCGAGGCCCACGGCCTTGCCGGTTTCGCCGATCACCTTCACCTCGTCCTTGCCGCATTTGAAATCGCGTGCCAGGTCGTCAGCCGCCTTGCGGGCGAGTTCGTTCGGGTTGGGATTGGCCTGCGCATCGATATAGGCGACGTGACAGACCTGTCCCGGCGGCAGCCGGGTAACGGCCAGCATCGGCTTGGCGATCGGCCGTCCGTTCTTGTCCTCGTCGGCATTGTCGGCAATGTGCCAGCGCTGGATGATCGCGAACGGCTTGCCGTTCATCGTTCGCCACTCGACCATGTGCTCGGTCGAATTGAATGGGCCGAACCAGACCCCTGCTGCGGGCTCCCTGGCGGCGGCCGCGCGGTTGCGGCCGACCGAGACGGTTTCGCGCAGATCGTCCTCGCTGATCAAGACCACGAGACCGGCCTTGCCGGGGCAGGTCCGGAGGGTGCTGTCGTCGACCTCGGTGCCGGCGCTGGTGACGCGGCAATCCTTCGGCGCCGTTGACGTATAGCTACTGCCGAATGTTTGGGCGCTGGCCGGTGAAATCAGGCCCAATGCGGCGCCGAACAGCGCCGCGACGGCCAATCCGGTGGGCTGCGAGCAGGGCGCGCGTTTCATCTGCCAGTCTTCACTTGGGGGGCTCCCGGGAACATTGGCGATGTGACGTGTGCAATCTGGGGAAGGTTCAAGACAAACTCGCGAAATACCTGACAGGACCACGGAATCGTCCTAGAAGAGCGGCTTCGCCATTCCTCGTCTCCCGAGCGTGTAGTCGTCAATCCCATGCCTGCCATTCCCCAGAACAAGCCCTATCGCGTCGGCCGCTCCTCCACTGGCCTCGGCCTCTTCGCCACCAAGCCGATCAAGAAGGGCAGCAAAATCATTCGCTATTTTGGCCCGCTCTTGGATTCGAAGAAGAAAAAAGACGACGCGATCGAGAACAAGTACCTGTTCGAGCTCAACAACCGCTGGACCATCGACGGCTCGGTGCGCAAGAACATCGCCCGCTACATCAACCATGCCTGCAAGCCGAACGCCGAATCCGACGTCAAGCCGCGCAAGCGCAAGGTGATCATCCGCGCCATCAAGGACATCGAGCCGGGCGAGGAGATCAACTACGATTACGGCACCGATTATTTCAAAGCCTACCTGAAGCCGATCGGCTGCAAATGCGAATCTTGCGAAAAGAAGCGCAAGAAGAAGCGCGCCGAGGCACGGGCCGAGAAATTGCGCCTGAAGGCGAAGGCCGAGCGGAAGGCGCTGAAAGAGGCCGAGAAGCAGGCGGCAAAGGTGAAGAAGGCCAGGGAAAACCTGAAGCAAAAGCTGAAGCGAAAGCGGGAGCTGAACGGTCATTCGAAGGTCGCCAAGGCAAACGGCAATAGCCGCGTCCGGGTGGCCAGCAAAAGGTCATCGGCTCCGAAGCCGCAGGTTGCTGTGGCCAGTCCAGCACCGGCGCTGCAGGCCTGAGCGCGTCGCGGTTTCATCCGCCGGGCTTGCGCGCCGATTTCGGCAGCGATGCATCGCCAAAGTCGAGCGCCGAACGCTGAATGATGGCGCCTGACGCGTCGACCACGACACGAAACCGCCGATGCTCCGAGAAGAAGGTCAAGCGGTGGCGGCCGAGATCCGCATCGATCCCGCGCTCGGCAAGGCTCGTGATACTGCCCGCGCGCATTCCTTCCTGGAGCAGGGGCAGCGTCACGCCGAGCCCGTCGGCGACGATGGCTGCATCGATCTGGACCTCCCCATTTTCGAATTCGATCGGTTTCATGGTGAGCACCTGAAGTTGGCCATTTGTGGCGCTCAAGCGGGCACCGGGCTTCGTCTGGGCTTTGCAGGATAGGCGCATTCCTCGAGCGTTGTCGCATCGAGCTCGCGCATAAAAGCCTCGCGCGCGGCGGCGAGCCTGGCTTTCAGGCGACAGCGCGGCGTCAGCACGCACGAGCCGCCATCGTCGCGAAAACATTCGACCAGCGCGTGCGGCCCTTCCAGCGCCCGCACCACCTCGCCAAGCGTGATCGACTGGGCGGGGCGAGCGAGCGAGAACCCGCCGCCGGCGCCGCGCTGGGTGGCGATGAAGCCGCCGTCGGCGAGGTCGCGCACCACCTTGGCCAGATGATTGCGCGAAATGCCGAACTCGGCCGCGATTTCGTTGGTCGCAAACGAGCGCGTCGGCTCGCCCGCCAGCCGCATCAGGGCGCGCAACGCAAAATCCGTGAACGATGTCAGGCGCATGGGATTCCCTCGCAAGTTTTTGCTTGCAAATCCTCTATAGCGGTCTAAATAGGTATTTGAAATACCTATTTAAGCGAGACATGAGCAAATGATCGTGACGGGAGCCGAGCGGCGCGAACAGATCACGGCCGAGATCAGCGAACGGACAGGGATTACCGAGGCCATGATCGAGCGTCTGGTGCACGCGTTCTACGATAAGGTGCGCTCGGACGCGGTGCTGGCTCCGGTCTTCGACACCCGTATTGCGGACTGGGAACCGCATCTCGCCCAGATGTGCGCGTTCTGGTCGTCGGTCGCGCTGATGACCGGCCGCTATCACGGTACGCCGATGGTCAAGCACCTGCCGCTGCCGGTCGATGCCGCGCATTTCGACCGCTGGCTCGATCTGTTCGAGGCGACCGCGCGCGAAATCTGCCCGCCCGAGGCGGCAGCACATTTCGTCGAGCGGGCGCGGCGGATTGCGGCAAGCCTCGAACTCGGCATCGCCAACGGGCAGGGCGTCCTGCTCGGTATCGGAGAACGATTTCGGCGCAACCAAGCAGGAGCCGGCCAATGAGCTTTCGGGCACATCTCGTGACCGCCAGGAAGGCGGCCAATCCCTATTCCGGCAGCAGCCTGGTGCCGATGCTGATTATCGGGCTGGTGCTGACCCTCGCGGGAATGATCGCTGCCCTGGTATTGAGCTGAGACGCTTTCGCTCGTCATTGCGAGCGAAGCGAAGCAATCCATCTGACCTCGTAAAGGAAGAGTGCTTCGTCGCGGAGCCTGTCATCGGGCGCGCATTCGCGCGACCCGTTGGCTCCTCGCAATGACGGCTACGCGGCCACCGCGCCGCCGCTCCTGCGCAGCCCGATATATTGCAGCTCGGCGAACACGCCGGTAGCAATCGCCTGCGCCACGACGACGATTTCACCGAGTAGATTCGGCGATACCGCGCCTGAGAACAGCAGCGCGATGCTGGCGAGCGTCCACGCCGCGTTGCCCGCGACCACGATCAACACCAGCACCTTCGGCACCGATGATCGGGTGCCGAGCCAGCCGACCAGGGCGGTATAGGCAATCAGGAACAGGCCGGTCTCGCGCAGCAAGGCTTCCGGCAAATTGAGGAACGGCGCGAGCAGGCCGGCGCCCAGCGTGAGGCCTGCGGCCGATATCCCGCTGAAGACGGCATCGGCCAGCAAGGCACGGCTGAGGAACGTGGAGGGGTAGATCATGACGGTTGTCTCCTTTGGTTGCTTGGGTGGTTGGACAGGAAGTTGCGCCAGTGGTTGCGTCAGGAACGGAGCCGCGCGCGGAGCCGGCGCAGCAGCCCGAGCGGGCAGAGCGATTGGCCGACCTTGTTCTCGAAGGTCTGCACCTGCGCGAATACGAACAGGCCGGTGTCGTGGACCACGGGTTCGGGCATGCTGAGAGATCGCGCCAGCGCCCAGGTGCCGAGCTTGAGCGCCCACGGGATCACGGCGGCGACGGAGCGGATAAGGGAAAGCATCAACATGGTCATCTCCTGTGATGCCCAGGATGACCCGGCCGGCGACCCAATTCGATTACCTCCGACGTAATGGAAGCCACGAAATTCGCGTGGTAGGTTTTCCACCATGAACGCACATGCTTCCACGGCCCGAGCCGAACGAACCCAACCCGTCCATATCGGCGATCACCTGCGCGATTGGCGGCAGCGCCGTCATCTGAGCCAGCTCGACCTGGCCGGCGATGCCGAGATATCCGCGCGTCACCTGAGCTTTGTGGAAACCGGCCGCGCCGCGCCGTCACGCGAAATGGTGCTGAAGCTGGCCGAACGGCTGGAGGTTCCCTTGCGCGAACGCAACGTCCTGCTGGTGGCTGCGGGTTTTGCGCCGGCGTTTCCGCAGCGCTCGCTCGACGATCCCGCGCTCAAATCGGCGCGGGCCGCGATCGACCTGGTGCTGAAGGCGCATGAGCCCAATCCGGCGCTGGCCTATGACCGGCACTGGAATCTCGTCACCGCCAACCGGATGGTGGCGCCGTTGCTCGACGGCGTTGCGCCGCATCTGCTCGGACAACCCCTGAATATTCTCAGGCTCGCCTTTCATCCGGAGGCGCTGGCGCCGCGTACCGTCAATCTCGCCGAATGGTCCAGCCATCTCCTGGAGCGGCTGCACCGCCAGTGCGAGGCCACCGCCGATCCGGAACTGCTCAAGCTCTATCAGGAACTGAAGGCCTATCCGATCCCGGCGCGCTCCGGGCCGCTTTCATCCGACAATGTCGCGATCCCGTTCAAGCTGCGGCGCGGCGGCGATGTGCTCAGCTTCATCTCCACCACCATGATTTTCGGGACGCCGGTCGATATCACGCTGTCGGAACTGGCCTTGGAGACTTTCTTTCCCGCCGACGATCTGACCGCCCGGCGGATGCGCGAGATGGCAGACAGTCTCAAATAGCGCCTTGTCTGGCGGTGGTTTCGGCTTATTTTGCGGGCATCATTTTGCCCGAGGAAACGCCGATGAGCACCCTGAAGCCGCTGAAGATCGACATCGTCTCCGACGTGGTCTGCCCATGGTGCTACATCGGCAAGCGCCGGATCGAGAACGCGCTGGCGCTGGTGCCTGACGTGCCCGTTGAAGTGCGCTGGCGGCCGTTTTTCCTCAATAACTGGGTGCCGCGCGAGGGCATCAGCCGCGATGAATATCTCACCGCCAAGTTCGGTTCGGTCGAGGCCTACAAGGGCATTGCCGGCCGCGTCGTGACAGCCGCGGGCGAGGAGGGGCTGACCTATCGTCCCGAACTGGTGAAGCGCCAACCCAACACCATCGATTGCCATCGCCTGATCCATTGGGCGGAAGCGCAGGGCACATCCGCCGAGATGAAGCAGCGCCTGATGGAGCTGTACTTCCGCGATGGCGGCGATCTGACCGACGTCAACGTGCTGGTGCAGGCCGCGGCCGATGTCGGGCTCGATGCCGACGAGGTGCGCAAGCGTCTGGCGACCGACGAGGACGTCGCGCTGATCTCCGGACAGGCGCAGGAAGCCGCCGACAAGGGCATCTCCGGCGTGCCGACATTCGTGTTCGCGCAGAAATACGCGGTGTCCGGCGCGCAACCGGCCGACCAGCTCGCCCGCGCCATCCGTCAGGTGTCCGGCGAAATCAACGCGCAGGCGGCGGAATAGGGCGGATTGCCTGGCCGGGACTTGAATTTTACGTCTGTCCGCGCGAAGTTCGGTGATCGGAGATCGGTGATGAAGATCAAAATCGTTGTGCATGAGGCTGAAGAGGGAGGCTTTTGGGCCGAAGTCCCCGCTATCCCCGGCTGTGCTACGCAAGGCGACAGCATGGAAGAGCTGATGCAAAATCTGCACGAGGCGATTGAAGGGTGTCTTTCCATCGAAGTCGCTCCGCCCGAGCCGGGCGGTACTGAACGGATGCTGGAATTGCCTGCATGAAATCTGTATCTGGCCGCGAGTTCGCTCGGATCATTGAGCGACGCGGTTGGACATTGCTGCGCGTCAGTGGCAGTCACCATATTTACGGCAAAAGCGGTAGCGTTGTCAGGCTTTCAATTCCGATTCTGGCAGCAAGCCTTTGAAGACCGGGTTGTTGCGACATTTGGCGAAGCTCGCGGATATTTCGGACAGCGATCTCTAACGCTCTCCAAATAATCCCTCACCCGTTCCGAGCGCGGTCCGGTGCATCGCGTAGCCGACGCTCATACCCGCCCGCGCATCACCCTGCCTTCCCAGCGTTGGCGGCGCCTGCTAGGGCTACGAAACCAACAACAAGAAATGCAGGGAGGCGTCATGCTCTATGAACTGCGAACCTACACCGTAAAGCCCGGCACGCTTGGCGACATCGTCAAGGCGGCCAGCACCGTGTCGCGCCATGTTCGCGGCGACAATTACGGCAAGCTTGAAGGCTACTGGTTCACCGAAATCGGGCCGCTCAATCAGGTCATGCATATGTGGAGTTACGCAAGCTATGACGAGCGTACCCGGCTGCGCGGCGAGCTGGCCAAGAACCCGCGCTGGAATAACGAGTATATTCCGCTGATCCGCCCCATCGTGGTGCGCCAGGATATCCGCCTGCTCAACGCGATCAGGCCACCGGTGGCGCCTGCGACCTCAGGCAACATCTACGAACTGCGCAACTATCGCGCCAGGGCCGTCGGTCCCGTCAGGCAATGGCTGGAGGCATTCACCGCGGTGCTGCCGGAACGCGAAAAGTATTCCAAGATCGTCGGGCTCTGGCAGACCGAAGCGGGGCAGCCGAACGAGGTCTCCCACATCTGGGCCTATCCCGACTTGAACGCCCGCGCCAAGGCCCGCGGTGACGCGATGAAGGATCCGGCCTGGCAGGACTTCCTTACCAAGGGCCCGGGATTCCTCGAGGAGATGCACTCGACGATCATGCTGCCGGCGCCGCACTCGCCGTTGAAGTGAGGCTGTCGGGAGCTCAGGTCTCCTTCAGATAGTAGTTCGCCCGTTTCCCCAGCGCGATCCGCCGCAACACGCGGCGCATCGCCATGGAGGCGCGCAAGGGGCGGATCGCCGCGGTCACCGCGCGATAGAAGGCGAGCTTGAGCGCGTCGCGCACCGGCTGCAGGCCGGGCGGCTGCTGCGGCAGGCCGATGCCGCGCAGCATCGAATTGAAGAAATGCAGGTCGTTGAGACGGCGCACTTCGCGCGTCTTCCAGGTGATCGCCATCGAAATTGAGAAACTGTCGGCGGTGCGAACCCAATGCGGCCACTGATACGGTACGTAGCAGCCGTCGCCCGCGAACAGATGGAATTCTTTGCCCTTCGACGCAAAGCTCTCGTCGTATGTCAGATTACGGTGCTTGGTCATCGAGCGTTCGATCTCGTCGTTGGAGACGATGGAGCGGTCGGTATTGTCGAAAATCGTGAAGAACTTTTCGCCGTGGACATGGACGAAGAAATTGTCCTCGCTGTCGAGATGGAACGGCGTGGTTGAATTCGGCGACGACACGAACAGGAAACCTTCCAGCTGCTCGAAACCGGCGTCAGCCATGCTGTTGAAGCCGCGTGCGCGGGCGACGGACAACAGCGTGTCTTCCAGCAGGGCGCGGTATTGCGGCGAGGTCTCCACGCGCTTGAGCACCATCCAGGCGCCGGCGGTCTCGATCCTTCTCACGATCTCGACGGGATCGAGATCGACGGAGGGAATGGAATCCGGGTCCTGGCTGATCGCGACCTTGCCGGAATTGTATTCGATCAGGTCACGCGGCAGTTCGGCGGCGAGCTGCGCGATGCGCGGCAGCATCAATAGCGGATGCCCGGCCAGTTTGTGACGGATCGCGAACGGCTGGTGCGGAAAGTCGCGCCGGAGCGCGTCACGATCGGCCGAAATCACGGGCGCGACTGAGCTAACGGTGTTCATGAGGATTTCTCCCGATGTTTCCGGATGAGCTGGACGAGGTGGCGGGCCAGCTCGCGGAGCGCCTTGCGCAAGCCGAGTGCGGCATGAATCAGTGCGACGACCGGATCGCGCCGCCGCAATGGGATCAGCACGTCACCGATCGCCAGGCGCCCGCGCCAGATCGGGTTGATCATGGGATGGTCGGGGTTTGCGGTGGAATCGACCAGACCAATGGATGGGTCGGCGCAGAGCTGCCGGGTCAGATCCAGCGTCAGTTGCACACCCGGCGAAAGCTTCGCGAAACGCTCGTCGACGCCGAGTTTGAAGTAGAAAGCGCGATCTTGATGGCGCAGCACGATCGCGGATGCCACCGGCGTGTCACCGGCACGCAGCGTCACGATCTGGCACTGGCCCGTTTCTGCCAGGCCTTCGGTGGCGCGACGGATAAAGGCCGCATCGCCCGCGTGCTGCCCGAGCGCGGTGCCGCGCTGGCCCTTCCAGCCGCTGGCTTCCAGTTTCAGGAAGGTCTCGAGCGCCGCCGCGACGTCCTTGCACTCGCGGGCGACGTCGAACCTGATGGCGCCGTGCTCGGCGAGGCGGTTGCGCTGGCGACGCAACTCCTTCAATTTCTTGCTGCCGAGCGCTTCCTGAAGCAGTTCATCGGCATCGCGGGTGGCGTCGAGGCAGGCGCGGACATGCGACTGCAGCACAAGCGGCTGCAGGCCGTCGCGCCGCAGGATGTCTGCGAAGACCTTCATGGCGGCGCCATCGAGCGACATGTCGCGCAGGATCAGCGCATGGGCGCCGGATCGCCGCGCCTGTTGCAGCAGGCCGGCGGCCGCCTCTGCCCCGAGGTCGCGATCAAGTAGTGGCGTTGACAGCGAGCCATAGGGATCGGCGCTGACCAGCGCGGGCAGGGGAATCTTGCAGGCGCGCCACAGTGAGACCACCGGCATCAGCCCGATCAGTTGCGACGTATCGCCCCATGCGCTGAGCGCCGCGGCGCTGCCGCGACCGCGCGCGGAGGCATTCACCGCCAATTCCCATTCGGGCAAGTAATAACCGTTCGGTTCGACGGCGCGTTCGGAAAGCGCCCGCCATGCGGGCGCGGCAACATCCACAAGCGGCGTCAGCGCGCCGGCGGCGGTTGCGGCCGGCCCAAATATGCGGTCGCCATCCCCGATCGATGCGCGGCGAACCCCGGCTGATTCCGCAATCTCGGTCACTTCCCCAAATCCCCGTTCGCGATTGTCGCGCAGGCCGCACCGGGAGTGCCGCTTGCTTGCATCGCGTTCACGGGCAACATTAGCCGTGAGAAATGGAAAATGCCGTTGAGACGATGCTCGGATTTGAGCGGTAGTGTTAACGGATCATTCAGTATCCGGCCGTGGCCTGCGGTCCGAACGGGCATTGCCCGATCGCGCGATGCTAGATCGGCTCGTAACTCTCCGTCACGCAGGTGTCATCGGCCTCGATCTGCCGGCGATCTGAAACCACACCGTCAGCGATCGTGATCCGGTAGGTCTGCGTCCCCAGCGGCTTGCCGATCACCGATGTCAGCTCCGCTCTGACGCATGCCGTCCAGCCCGGGCCGCGCAGATTGTGTCGCGGCTCGGAGACGCGAACATGCTCCGGATGCGACGCCGACGTAAAAACCGAGTCCAGCTTTTCACTCAGCATCCGCCTGACGTCGGGTGGCGCCTCAAGCGGGGCAGGTTCGGGGGCCTTGGCGCGCATGAATTCCGGCACTGGCGAGCGAATATCGGCCATGCCGCACCCCGCAAGCCACAATGCCCCACCCGCCATCAGCGCTATGTGAACGATATCCCGCCGCATCCGGGGCTTTTTACCCCGGACAGGGGGTGATGGAACAGGCTATGTTGGATCACAAAGTCCTCCCGGGATTGCCATGATCCCGCGGCAGGGTAGATGGTCGAGCGAGCGGGATGCCGGAGAGTAGCGCCATGAGGACCTTCACCATTGCGGCTGTCATGCTGGCGATGCTGACGACGGCTGTACACGCCCAGACGAGGCGGCCGGCAGGCGATGACAAGAAGAAGACGGAGCAAAAGCCGCAGGTAGACGAGAAGGCCTACAAGGCCGCGCTGGAAAGAATTCCCGAGCCCAAGGAGAAATACGATCCCTGGGGCGTCGCGCGCCCGGCTGAACCCGCCAAGAAGCCGAAATAACGTCCCGAAATTGCAGCACCTTGCCGCTGCGCAATATAGCCGTCGAATTGAGGGCGACTGCCGCCTCACATGGCGCGGCTTGCTTGAACCTTTCGCTTTCAGCGCTTGACCTATCTCAAGCCTGCATGGCCGGGAGTGGTCTCATGTTCCGTCACACGTTTTTCAAGCTGATGATATCGGCGTCGATGGTTCTGGCAGCGGGTTCGGCATTTGCCGAAAACCGCCTCGCGCTGGTGATCGGCCAGTCCGCCTACCGCTCGGTTCCGGCGCTGCCAAATCCCGCCAACGACGCCAAGGCGGTCACGCAAATGCTGACCGATTCCGGCTTTGAGGTTTCGACGGCTGCCGATCTTTCGCAGAACGAGATGCGGCAACAGGTCAGCGCGTTTGCCGAAAAGGTCGTGGCCAAGGGGGCCGACACCGTCGCGCTGGTATTTTATGCCGGCCATGGCCTGCAGATCGATGGCGAGAATTATCTGGTTCCGGTCGATGTCGATCCGAAGCGGGAAGCCGACATTCCGCTCCAGGCGGTGCGCCTCAACGACATCCTGAATACGCTGACGTCGGTGCCGAGCAAGATGCGCATTCTGATGCTCGATGCGTGCCGCAACAATCCGTTCCCCGACCTCAGCAAGACCTCGGGCGGCGGCCTGGCCATCGTCGACGCCAAGATCGGCGCGCCCGGAACGTTCCTGTCGTTCTCGACATCGCCGGGCGCCGTCGCCGAGGACGGCAGCGGCGCCAATAGCCCGTATACCAGCGCGCTGCTCAGCGCCGGCAAGGAGTCCGGGATTCCGATCGAGGAAACATTCAAGCGGGTGCGGTTGGCGGTGAACAAGGCCACCGATGGCCGGCAGACCCCCTGGGACAGTTCTTCGCTGACCGAGGATTTCCGGTTCTTGGGCCCGGCGGTTGCCGGTCCGAAGCTGGCCGCAACCAAGAAGACCGTTGCGGAGTGGACGCGCGACCTCAAGGGCAAGCCGGTTGAGGCCGCCAACGAGTTGATCGTGGCCGATGGTACCGACGAGGCCTATGAGGCCTTCGCCGGCCTGTACGCGCAGACGCCGCTCGGCGTGCTGGCGCGCGACTGGCTCAATCGTCACGTACGCATGGTGGCCTGGAACAACGCCGTCATCATCAACACGGCGGCCGGCTATCGTGGCTTCCTCGCCAAATTCCCCGACAGCGATCTCACCGCGACGGCGCGCAAGCTGGAAGAGCGGCTGCGCAACCGCCCCGACATCGCGGCCGTCGTTGCCGGTGCAAGCGCGGCACCGCAAAGCGTTGCGCTGACCTGTCCCTGCAACATTCAGCCGGCCCCGCAGCCGCAGTTGAAGAAAGTCGAGACGCCCAAAAACGCCGATCCTGCCCCGCCCAAGCGGGTCGCTCGCAAGCCGCCGCGGCGGCTGCAGGAGCCGGATGACGAGGTCGTGGTCTATCGCCGTCCGCCGCCGGTGTATGAGCCCGGACCGCCGGTCGGCATCGGTATCGGCATCGGCATCGGTGGTGGTCACTACGGCGGAGGCAATTATGGTGGTGGCGGCCGCGGCAGGGGTGGATACTGAGGCGGTAATCGCGTAATCGGTTTCGCAGGCGCTTGCTTGGCTGGCGGAGACACCATGCGAAAACCGGTTCGGCTGCTCGCTGCTTTTGTCGGGCTTTGCTGTCTCTGCCTTTCGTCGCTCGCACTTGCCTGGGAGCATTGGGGCGGCGACCGCGGCGGATCGCGGTTCTCTCCGCTCACCCAGATCACACCGGGCAATGTCGGCAATCTCGTCCGCGCCTGGGAATTTCGTACCGGCGACCTCGACAGCCGGGCGCCCGAGGTGATGAAGCGGACCAAGTTTCAGGCCACCCCGCTGCTTGTCGAAGACAGCCTGATCTTCTGCTCGCCGTTCAACGAAGTCATCGCGCTCGATCCCGGCAGCGGTGCGCAGAAGTGGCGATACGATCCGAAGATCTCAACCAGTCAGCGCCCGGCCAATCGCTACAATTGCCGCGGCGTCGCCTATTGGGTCGACGATAGAGCGGGCGCAAATGCCGCCTGCCGCGCGCGGATCTTCATGGGTACCAACGACGTCCGCGTGATCGCGCTCGATGCCAGGACCGGCATTCCCTGCGAAGACTTCGGCAGCCATGGCGAAGTCAGACTGGCGACGCCGCCGCTGGAGTGGCCCGGCGAATTCCAGATCACCTCGGCGCCCGTGATTATCCGCGGCGTCGCCATTGTCGGGTCTTCGATCGCGGACAACCGCCGCGTCGAGGCGCCGGCCGGTACGGTGCGGGCCTTCGATGCGCGCACCGGGGTCGCGCGCTGGAATTTCGATCCGCTGGTGCACAGCGGCGTCATCGCCGGCCACGCCAATGTCTGGGCGCCGATGTCGATGGACGAGGATCGCGGCCTGGTATTTCTGCCGACGTCCTCGCCGAGCCCGGACTTCTGGGGCGGCAAGCGGCCGGGCAACAACGATCACGCCAATTCGGTCGTCGCCCTTCGCGCCGAGACCGGCGAACTGGTCTGGTCGTTTCAGACCGTGCATCACGATGTCTGGGACTACGATCTGCCGGCGCAGCCGACGCTGGCGCGCATCGATACCGGTGAGGGCATGCGCGACGTCGTGATCCAGCCGACCAAGCAGGGTTTTGTGTTCGTGCTCGACCGCGACACCGGCAAGCCGGTATGGCCGGTGGAGGAGCGCAGCGTTCCGCAAAGCGGGGCGGAGGGCGAACAGCTGTCGCCGACGCAGCCGTTTCCGACCCATGTGCCTGCGCTGGTACCGCAGCGGATTTCGGCCGACGATGTGTTCGGCCTCATTCCCTTCCGCGACCGTTCGTTGTGCCGCGAGCAGATCGCGGCGGCGCGCAATGATGGGCTCTACACGCCACCCTCGACGCAGGGGACGGTGGTGTATCCGATGACCGGCGGTGGCGTGAACTGGGGCGGTGCCGCGTTCGATCCGGTCAACCAGATCCTCTATGCCAATACCAGCCGCGCCGTGCACATCGTGAAATTGATTCCGCGCGCCACAGCGCAAGGGTTTAATCCGCCGCCCGGCCATGATTTCGGACAACAAATCGGCGCGCCGTTCGCGATGACGCGCGCGGTCGCGATGTCGCCGCTCGGCCTGTTGTGCAACAAGCCGCCATGGGGCGAGATGGTCGCCGTCGATCTGAAGGCCGGGAAAGTTCTGTGGCGGTCGCGGGTCGGCACCACCGAGGACCGTGCGCCGCTCGGCATCGCCTTCGGCTGGGGCACACCGCTGGTCAACGGCGTCGCGATCACCGCGGGCGGTCTTGCCTTTACCGGCGCGATGGATGCGTACCTGCGCGCTTTCGACGCCAGGTCGGGCGAGGAGCTCTGGCAGGGCCGGTTGCCGGTGCCAGGCGTCGCCAACCCCATGACCTATCTGTGGCAAGGCGAGCAGTATGTCGCGATCGGGGCCGGCGGGCATTCCGAGTCGGGCACGACGATCGGCGACAGCGTGGTGGCCTTTCGTCTGGCGCGGCCGGGCGAGGCGCCGTCGCTGTGGTCGCGCACCGTCGACCGGCCCGGCGGGCGGTTTATGGCCAAGGCGATTGCGTTTGCCTTCGTGGTGGTGCTGTTGGCGATCGCAGCGTGGCGCTGGCGGCGGCGCGCCAAAAGATTCGCCTAGTCGAACGCGACGCCGATCCGCCGGTCGGCGCTCCAGACCGCATGGCAATGCCGCAGGAAGTGATCGGCTGCGATCACCAGCGTGAAGGCATCCGGCAGGCCGACCGGGCTCGCGATCTCGATCCGTGCACCGCTTTCGGAGATGTTGCGAACCGTGCAATCGGTGCCGCCGCCGCCGTTGAACGCCAGCATGCCTTGTTTGAGAACCCGGTGCCGTTGGGCTGTGCGTCGCTCGATCATGTCGCAAATCCGAAACAATGTGGATGGCTGTTCATAGCGCGGCGAAATTACCGACAATTAAATTCAAACCTCGCCGTACTTGCGCAGACATTCAGATTTCGTTTACGACAATGGCTGGGGGAACTTGCTGGCGCGGGTTTCCGGCACGCCTGCCTTGCGAGTGTCATGCGCCAATGGAGATCATCATGAAGACGACCGTTTCGATCCTGTTCGCCGCAGCGCTCATGCTCTCGTCCGCGCCGGCGAATGCCGTCAAGCTCGACCTCTCGACCATGACCTGCAAGCAATTTATCGAAGGCGGCGAGGACACCATCAAGCTGGTGCTGACCTGGATGGACGGCTGGTACAAGGGCGATTCCGACCAAGCGATCATCGATACCGATGTGTTCGTCGACAACGCCAAGAAGTTCGGCACCTACTGCGCGAAAAATCCGACCATCAGCATCGTCAATGCGGCGGAAGAAATTCTCGGCAAGTAAGATCTCCAGGCAGTACGATCTTCCAGGATTGACGCGTTTATTTGACGCGTTTTCTACCGCAGATAAGTCTACGCAAACTGCGTAAACTTGATTGCTGTGCGAACCGGTATCCACTTCGCTTGAAAACGCTATTCAGGCGTTCAACATCGCGAACGCGCTCGAGACCATCGCCACCGGCTTGTTGTCGGTGGCGCTCAACAGCGTGACACGGCCGAAGCTCATGGTACGCCCGAGGCGAACCACGCGCGCGTCGGCCAGCACGTCACCGGTGACCGCGCGCATGAAATGCGTGGTCTGGTCGACCGTCGTCATCGGACGATAGCCGCGGTTGGCGGCGAGGTTGGCAATCACCATCGAGGTGTCGGCGAACGCCATCAGCGCCTGGCCGCAGACCACGCCGCCGTTGCGGCACAGCCGTTCCGAGAACGGCATGCGCAGGATCGCGCCCGGTTGCCAGTCGGTTGCCGCGCCGGGCGGCGGGGTAAAGTCGAAACCCTCGATCGACAGGTTGAGATCGAGCACCCACGGCGCAAAGACCTCGCCGAGCACGCGCCTTGCTTCGCCGATGCCGAATTCCGTGGCTTGCTGTTGCATGAACCGGTGTTCCCCGCCCGATAGGATCGTTGGCGCATTGTAGGGGCCATTCGGCCGAAAGGAACACCCGGTCAGGCTTGAAAACGCCGGACTTGCGGCCCATGATCTGGCCCTTGGGGAGTAGGCCGTTATGTTGCGCCGCCTGATCTTGCTCGTCAGCGTACTCGCCGCGGGCTTTGCGCTTTCAGGCTGCACCAAATGCGGTCCGATCTGGGACGACTGGACGCAATCGCCGAAATCCTGCAAGTCCGACCGCCTTTAGGTGCAGGCCCCGTGCTTGGCGGCGCGGTTCGGGCGGTGGTATATTCCATCGAAAAGGCGAGGCCGAACGTCCCAAAGGAGAGCGTGATGAGAATGCTGAGCGCGGCTGCGATGTTGGTGCTGTTGGTGGCACCCGCTTACGCGCAAACACCCAATATCAACCTGATCCCCGAGTTGCAGTCCAAGAGCCCGGAAGAGAAGGACGCGGAAGCGGCTAGGGACAAGGCCTACAAGGACTCCCTGAGGAAGATCCCCGAAGCCAAGACTTCTTCCGATCCGTGGGGCGCGGTGCGGAGCACCGATGCGCCGAAGGCTGCGGCGCCGGCCAAGCCGAAAACCAAGACCGGAAGCAGCGCGCAGCGCAGCCAGTAGCCGCGGCAGCCGGCAGGATTCATTCACCTTCAGGCTGTCATCCTTTGGTCTGAAGTTACGACTTCTGGAGCTGAGATTTGGGCTTTCGTCCGCGCGATCTAGCGAGTCGGATGGCTGGCCGGCGCAAGCCGGACGACGGCTACTTGCGCGAGACCTTCACATTGCCGCGCGACAAGGCGCGGACGCGGGCGCGCGACTTTCTGAACCGCTATCCCAAGGCGGCCTATATGAGTTCGGTCGAAAGCTGGCGCGAACTCCCCGGCGGCGACATCGAATTTACGATGCGCCGGCTCGCCAGCGCCGACTAGTTCCCGGCCGGGAACTGCGCTGCTATTGCGAAAGGACCAACCCCGCCAGCCGGTTCAGATTTCCCAGCTGCCGTGCCGGTTCCGCCGCACAGTCGATTTCCGCAAGCGACCGAAGCAGCCGCTGGTAAGCGCGATCGGCTGTCGCCGTCGGCAGCGGCGCCTCGTCGAACTCCTCGACATAGCTGTTGACGATGCCGTTAAGCAGCCGGCACATCGCCCGCTGTTCGGGATGATCCACGGCGAGCAGGGCAAGCTTGTGCTGGAGGATTTTGAAGGTCCGAAGACCCGGATGCTGGCCTGAAAGCCAGCAATGCAGTTCGGCGTATGGCTCAGAATGCAGTTCGTTCACGAAAAAGCTCCTTTCCGAATTCTGGAAGAAGCTGCGAACTTGTACAGCAACACGGCTTGCGTGAACAGTCGCGGGATTGCAGGGCGTGGTTGCGAATTGGGAATGCGCGGGGGGCGCGCGCTAAGGCTTCCATCGCGCGCTTCGAAAAGCGTTGCGCCGCTCAAGCGGAGTATGGTCGCTTGGCGGCGCAGGCCTATTCCCCGAGTGATGCAATGTCCCAGGCAGGAATATGTCTGGGCGAAACCAAAAAGGTTCAACGCCGCTCTCGGGGAATTTGGCAGGCTTCCGACCCGGTCGCTGAAACGGGGACGGGCGGCTTGCGTAGCTGTTCGGAGGCGGGGTGGTCCTCCAGATTGTTCCCCGCCATCGGCGACCTCGTCGCGTGTCCCCGTGCGGCGGGGTCGTTCGGGCCGGGTCGCCTGCCTGCGGCGGCCCTTTGGATCGCTACATCCTCGCCATGCCGGCGAACTGCCTGCCGCTATAGGGCCCGACGTGAACGCCGGTCTGCAGGCACCGGCCTTATTCCGGGCGCGGCGGGTGGGGTTGGCGCGGCGGCACCAGCGTTCTGGGCGGCGCCAGGGGCCGCACCGGTTCGGGCAGCCGTGCCGGCTCCGGCGCCCGATTGAGCCGCAGCAGCCAGGCGGCCAGATAGGCGTAACGCCGCCGCAGCGTCTGCAGCACGGTCGCCTCGGTGGCATCGGTGAATTCTGGCTCCATGACGGCAAGATATAGCGCCGCCCCGTTGACGGAGGGTTCAGGTCGAACCGCGACAATACTTCAAATGATCAACGAGCTGTTCACCATGCCGGATCCATCGGCCATGGTTCTGCTATTAAGACGGTCGCGGAGCATTGCGATCCGCGACTATACGCTCAAGGAGAAGGCCCGGATTACCGTAGGCGCCGTCGCGGCGCTGGTGATTGTCGGCTGGCTCGCAGTTATCGCGGTGGCGCTGATGTCGGCTGGATGAGCCGGGCTACGTGCGGCGCGAATGACAGGGCGGCTCACTTTTTGCGGAGGCCGGCCTGGGCGTGCCGGTTCCGTGCTATGGTCCGCGCAGGATTAAGGGCGGTGACGATGATTTCGATCTTTTTCAAAATCGCGCTGTTGGCTGTTCTGGCGATACTCACCTTCGGCGTTTTTCCCGACCGGCGATCGGGCGGGGTGATTGCCATTGGCACCTGCATCGCTGGTGCCGTTATCCTTCATTTCGTGGCGCCCTGAGGAATCAAGATCGAAGCGGGTCCGCACCTCCGGTACTGGCCGAAATAGGCCACTCGCTGAATCAAACCAGGCCGCTGAAAAGCGCGCGCCGCTCAAGCGGAATATGATCGCTTGGGCGGCGCGGTTAGTTACCGAGATTTCTGAAATCCCCTCGGCCAGACTGGATGAGCCATACGGTGTTTTGGAAGTCGTCCCCCAAACGGGGGACGATTTACCTGCTCCAGTCGGCCGCTTGCAGATTCAAGGCAGGCCCCTGGAACGATTGGGCTCCCACGCCATTTGACCTGCACTGATCCGGCGTTCAGCCCCCAAGGCCGCCGGGTTGGGCAAATGAGATGGCCCCGGCTTCCTTCCCGAAGCTGGGGCCGTTTTTCTTCCAGGAACCTGCAAACAAAAAGCCCGCCGGTTAGGGCGGGCTCCGTTTCTCAGTTCAGCTTTTCCGGCTTGTTGGCCGCGATCAGCTTCGGCACTTCCGTCGCCAAGCGATCCCTTCAAGCCACTCCACTAAAGAAAGAGGCCTCCAACTGAGGCCGCCTTACTTCATCTGGCGGGTACGGTCCCATGCGTCCTTAATCTCGAAGACGACAATCGTCACGATTGTCGTCACCACGATAGGTCCGGCCAATATCGTCACTAACGTAAGCATTTTTCAGCGGGGCAGGCCGGGTGATCGCAGCCATTCGCTCAGGTGCAATCCGGTTTCGGTCTGTCGCGCCTTGCGGATTGCGGCCTCTCGAACCGCCCCAGGTGGAAGCAGTTTAGCTTGCTCACGCAGTCGGTGCGCCTCATCTGCAAGGCGCTGTTCCAGAGGTTGAGATAGTTTGAATTGGTGTCGCTGCTGCACCGCCACTTCGGTGCTGTCCTGATTAGGACACCCGGGAAGGCAGATTAGGACACTCGTGGTTCCGGTAATGGAACACCGAACTTTTACGGACTCCACAAAATCCGTGGAAAATTCTATCTTGCTCTTGCCGGGGCTGGTTTCATTTCGAATAAATTTTTCAATTCTTCCGGCAGGGGGTCGCTGACGTGAGCGGCCCCTTTTGATTGAGGTGCGCTGCTGAGGCGGCCTAATTCCACACCCTGTGCGTCGTGAACCAGCATTCCTGAGTTGAGGCGCAGATCACGCCGGTGAACCGGTTGCGATGATAGTAGGGCTTAGCGCTGCGGGTTTCATATCGGAACATCCGAGCCGCCACGACCGTGGCGCTCGGGGTCAAATACGGACCAGCACCCGCCACTCCGGTGCTGTCCCAATTAGGAAACCCGTGATTTGAAATTAGGACAGCAGGGAAGACGCGTATTTATTTCTGTCGATGTCCAATTTTGAACATCACTAATCAGAGCAACATGCTGGATTTGCCGATGGATGATGTTGGAGCGCCGCCGCTCCTGCATCGTCTCCTCCCAGACAGCCCCAGCGCGCGCTGGGGTCGTTTCTTTGACACCCGCGCTTGCGCGGCCTTCCTTACAGCGCGGAATCCGTTAAGCGCCCCGCAGTATTTCGGCACGCTTACTAATGACATCGTTTGGAAGCGGATCGCGCCGGGTGTGCTGACCGAACTGAAGCGCGTAATCCCGAAAGATGCAAAAGGCCGAGGTCAGGCTACCTTAGCTCAGGCGCTGTAGCGATGTGGAACCGTTCTTAGATTACGCGGGTCCGCCCGGCAATCACGGTCTGAATATCGTGCGCTATGGCGCGCAGATCAGCGGCCAGCTTCTTGAACAGCTCACGCTTCCTGGGATCGGTCGCGAGCCTGCCAATCAGGTCGCAATCCTCCGCCTCAATGAGTAGCTTTTCCAGCTTCGCCCGTAGGTCTTCCATTCCTGGGACTACGCGCCTTCGAGGCCGGGAAGTCCATGAAATTAGATCACTCCCAAAATCAACTTAGGACACGCGGGGTCAAATACGGACAGCACCCGCCACCCCGGTACCGGCCGAAATAGGCCACTCGCAGATTCAAAATAGGCCAGTGCTGGATACGGTTTTGTAAGTTCCATCCGTCATTGTGCGATCTGGATTTGACGGAGATGACAGTGGAATCCCCGCCGAAAGTTGTTGCAGGGCTCGCGATGAAGCTCGCTGGCTTCGTTACATTGCTGATTGGGGGGATGCTGCTGCCCGGTAAGGCAGGACGGTCCTGCACCGTGGAGCGCGTGGCTGCGCACCTATGCTCTCCAAGCGAGGATCAAGCCGAGAACTACGGCTTGGTGCTGCTATTCATTGGCGCGCATTTCGATAGAACGGGCCGTCAAGCCTAGTGCTCGGCGCGGTCCCCACGCTCGGGGCGGCCATTGAAAGGCAAGTGACGGAATTGGGCGTCTCCCCGAAGCAAAAGGAGCGCGCGCGCGTCAGACGTTTATGA
Source organism: Bradyrhizobium ottawaense (assembly GCF_900099825.1). Taxonomy (NCBI): domain Bacteria; kingdom Pseudomonadati; phylum Pseudomonadota; class Alphaproteobacteria; order Hyphomicrobiales; family Nitrobacteraceae; genus Bradyrhizobium; species Bradyrhizobium ottawaense. The sequence goes on from NZ_LT629693.1 coordinate 6,714,742, forward strand.
AATCCGCCCAATATCCAATATGCAGGCTTCATCGATGCATCAACTGGGCGCTTTGTTAAGCCCGGCGCTGCTCAGGCGGATACCGCGCGGGAAGAAAAACCGCCGCGCGAAAAGCGCAGTGGGGATGGGGGCAGCCCTGACGATTTAAACCTTGATCCGCTTTTGGTCGCGCTTCTAAAGAAGATCGCGGAAGCAGCAAAGGGCTGGCCTGCGTCACAGCGAGTGCGTTGGTTTCGAACGTTCGCTATGAACGTTTTGCAATCTATGACGGGAAATGAAGATTGAACTAGAGAAAAAGGCCGCTAACTGAGGCGGCCTTACTTCTTGCCTGTCATGCGACCTAATAGCGCGCGCAGCCGAGCAATGAACCTGTCTGTCCACTCGTCTGGTTCGGGCCGGGGTTGAGGCGTCTGTTCAAATTGATCGCGGCACGATGGACGCTTTTTCACGGAATCCATTACATTGGTCCTCCGGCAAGGTGTGTTGCCTTGGGGGATTAACTCAATGGTTGTGAGTATGGTTCCGTATCAACTATTGCGAGTTTCAAAACAGACCACTGCAAAAATCAAACTAAGCCACTAGGGGTCGAAACAGGCCAGTACCCACGACGAATGAAAGAGGCCGCCTCAGTTGGCGGCCTTACTCGGGCTTTGGGTGCAGGGCGGCTTTGTCCGCCTCTAGCTCGGCAATCAATTCCTTGGCGCGGTCAACAAACGCTTGATCAAGGATTCTCTCCTTGATCCTGCGATACCGCTCAATCGTCTTGTCTATCTCGTCGCACTTCTCGCACATACCCGTTCCCCGCCCTCAGGCGGAAGCCAACCGGGCCACCTGTGCGGGATATTACGAAGATAGGACGATTTAGTTGCGTGCCCTGAGATAACTACTATTCCGGCGGCCTAAGCTCCGGCGACTTCAGCCAATCGCTCATATGGCTGGCGGTCTCTAGCTGCCTGATCTTCTTTACCAGGGCGTCCCGTTCGGGGCCGTGGGGAGCTCTTGCTAGTTGCTCCTCGCAACGGGCTTTCTCGGCTGCGATGTTCTCTTCAAATGTGTGGGGAGCGGATCGGCGACGCTGCATGACACACCTCGTTTTCTTACGGCTTCCTAGACCGTTGGTTTGAGGAACTGCCGATCCTAATATGCCGCCGCCCGGGGAACAGTTCCAAAGTGAACACAACTCAAATTAGGCGGCCTCCCGGAAATTGGAATTTTTAGCCCTCTATCGGAACCGCTAAGCGGGCGATCAGAGCGACGATTTCATCAAGGTTTCTGTTGTCTCGGTGCTCAATGAGTAGCGCTAGTTTCTGAACACACTCGTCATCGCTAAGGCTAAAGGCGATGGGCGGAGCATCGTTTAGAACCGGAGTTCGGTCGCGTCGCATATTGTCAGCCCCCAAGCTGTGGTTGATTCGCGGAACCATCTTATTTGATTGGGTTCCAATGAATATGACTGCCACCGTCCGTATTGCACCGGGGTCAAACTAGGCCACTGCAAAATTCAAATTAGGCCACCAATTTCAAAAGGGACCGCTACAGAATTGCCCCCTTGGGCGGCGGGACATTGGGCCAGCGCTCTGCGATCGTCTGGCAAGCTGCCTTCATATTGGCGAACATTGTAATGGCGCTGCCGGGAGCGGGGTAAAGTGTGCCGCTGAATGCATCCAAGGTCACACAGATGCTTTTGTCAGCTTCAGCCCCTTCCTCAGCAAGATAATCCTTCAAGAGCCCGAACGCTGCGGCGGATTGGTATCCGCCGATGTTAGGATTGAGGGCTTTCCCCTTTGCATATCGGAGCATGAAAGCCCCGCTTCTCTGCTTGTTGGTCTTATCGGTTCTTCGATAGCCATCAAAGATGATCGTCTCGAACTAGCCGCGCTGCTTTACGATCAGGCTGGCGTGCAGAAGGTGATTGAGCGCCTAACAGCAATGAAGGTGCTTCTACCTGAGCAGTCTGCGAAAACCGGGCCGTCGGAAAATCCGCTGGTTATTAAATGAAAGAGGCCGCCAACTGAGGCGGCCTTACAAAAAAGCCCCGCTCGGACCGCGAGCGGGGTTGATGAAGTCGCCGCGACGAGTTTCCAAAGCGCCGCGACGTTATCCAGCTAGCAACCGCATGTGACAGTTTGATTGCGCTTTACCGAAAGGGACCACTCCAAAATTCAAAAGGGACCACCCCGTAAACGACGGGATGGAAAGGGGCCAGCACCCCGCCACCAAAAAGAACATATTGCGAACATAGAACAAACGTGGTACAAGGTTCCCATCAGCCGCCGATTTCCCGAGATTTCGTCGCCCGTTTGTCCCGCTAGCGAATCCCCGCCATAAGGAGCACGACCTATGTCCGCCACTGCCCTGCGTATCGTCGAAGGATCGTCCATGGATAAGACCAAGGCGCTGTCTGCCGCGCTTTCCCAGATCGAGCGCCAGTTCGGCAAGGGCTCGGTGATGAAGCTGGGCAAGAACGACCGCTCGATGGACATCGAGACGATTTCGTCGGGATCACTCGGACTGGACATCGCGCTCGGCGTCGGCGGGCTGCCGAAGGGACGCGTGGTCGAAATCTACGGGCCGGAATCCTCGGGCAAGACCACGCTGGCGCTGCACACGGTGGCGGAAGCCCAGAAGAAGGGCGGTATCTGCGCCTTCATCGACGCCGAACACGCGCTCGACCCGGTCTATGCGCGCAAGCTCGGCGTCAACATCGACGAACTCCTGATCTCGCAGCCCGACACCGGCGAACAGGCGCTGGAAATCTGCGACACGCTGGTGCGTTCCGGCGCGGTCGACGTGCTGGTGATCGACTCGGTCGCTGCGCTGGTGCCGAAGGCCGAACTCGAAGGCGAGATGGGCGATGCGCTGCCCGGCCTGCAGGCGCGGCTGATGAGCCAGGCGCTGCGCAAGCTCACCGCCTCGATCAACAAGTCCCACACCATGGTGATCTTCATCAACCAGATCCGCATGAAGATCGGCGTGATGTACGGCTCGCCGGAAACCACCACCGGCGGCAACGCGCTGAAGTTTTACGCCTCCGTCCGCCTCGACATCCGCCGCATCGGCGCCATCAAGGAACGCGACGAAGTGGTCGGCAACCAGACCCGCGTCAAGGTGGTGAAGAACAAGCTGGCGCCGCCGTTCAAGCAGGTCGAGTTCGACATCATGTATGGCGAGGGCGTCTCCAAGATGGGCGAAATCCTCGACCTCGGCGTCAAGGCCGGCATCGTCGAGAAATCCGGCGCCTGGTTCTCTTATGACAGCCAGCGGCTGGGGCAGGGCCGCGAAAACTCAAAAGCCTTCCTCAAGGCCAATCCCGACATGACCGCCAAGATCGAGATGGCGATCCGCCAGAACTCCGGCCTGATCGCCGAGCAGATCCTGGCCGGCTCGCCCGAGCGTGACGCCGACGGTGAGGATCCCGAGACCGAAGAGTGAGGTTTTCCGAAACCTGGTTCGCGTAACCGGAGTTTCGACATAACGGGTGCTGCGGACGTTGAGTTGCCGACGTTCTCAGTGCCCGTTTTTGTTTTGTCCAATCGTCATTGCCGGGCTCGACCAGGCTCGACCCGGCAATCCATCGCCCTGGAATGATTCTCTTAAGACGGATGCCCGGGTCATCCAACGCGAAGACGTGCTTCGCACTTCTGCCCGGCATGACGAATTCGCTACTCCGCCGCCTGCGCGTAGTCCGTGATTGGCGGGCACGAGCACACCAGGTTGCGGTCGCCGTAAACATTGTCGACGCGCCCGACCGGGCACCAGTACTTGTCGGTCCGCGCGGAGCCTGCCGGAAAGCAGCCCTCGACGCGGCTATAGGCGCGCTGCCAGCTGTCGTCGGCGATGTCGTGCACGGTGTGCGGGGCATGGCGCAGCGGCGAGGCCTCGACCTTCCAGCGGCCCTTTTCGATTTCGGCGATCTCGTTGCGGATCGCGATCATGGCATCGCAAAATCGGTCCAGCTCCGCCTTCGATTCCGATTCGGTCGGCTCGATCATCAGCGTGCCCGGCACCGGAAAGCTCATGGTCGGGGCGTGGAAGCCGTAATCGATCAGCCGCTTGGCGATATCGTCGACGGTGACGCCGCTCGAGATCTTCAGCGCGCGGGGATCGACGATGCATTCATGCGCGACCCGTCCCTTGGCGTTCTTGTAGAGCACCGGGAAATGCGGATCGAGTTTTGTCGCGATGTAGTTGGCGTTGAGGATCGCAAGCTCGGTGGCGCGCGTCAGGCCTTCGCCGCCCATCATCAAAATGTAGATGTAGGAAATCGTCAGGATCGACGCCGAGCCGAACGGCGCCGCCGATACCGGGCCGACCGGATGCGGCACGGCGCCGTTGGTCGCCGGATGCCCCGGCAGATAGGGCGCCAGATGCGCCTTGACGCCGATCGGTCCCATGCCCGGGCCGCCGCCGCCATGCGGAATGCAGAACGTCTTGTGCAAATTGAGATGGCTGACATCGGCGCCGTAATCGCCGGGCCTGGACAAGCCGACCTGCGCGTTCATGTTGGCGCCGTCGAGATAGACCTGTCCGCCATGGCCGTGCACGATGTCGCAGATCTCGCTGATGTGCTCCTCGAACACGCCGTGCGTAGACGGATAGGTGATCATGATCGCGGCGAGGTCGTTGGCGTGCTGGTCCGCCTTGGCGCGCAAATCATTGACGTCGACGTCGCCTCTGATGTCACACGCCACCACCACCACGTCCATGCCGACCATGCTGGCGGAAGCCGGATTGGTGCCGTGCGCGGAGGAGGGGATCAGGCACACCTTGCGATGCGGTTCTCCGCGCGCGGCATGATAGCCGCGGATCGCGAGCAAGCCGGCATATTCGCCCTGCGCGCCGGAATTCGGCTGCAGCGAGATCGCGTCATAACCGGTGATGTCGCACAGCCACTGCTCCAGCCGCGCAAACAGCGCGTGATAGCCCTTGGCCTGCTCCGGTGGCGCGAACGGATGCAGGTTGGAAAACTCCGGCCAGGTCAGCGGAATCATCTCCGAGGTCGCGTTCAGCTTCATGGTGCAGGAGCCGAGCGGGATCATCGCGCGGTCGAGCGCGAGGTCGCGATCGCTGAGCTTGCGCATGTAGCGCAGCAGCTCGGTCTCGGAACGATGGGCGTGGAACACCGGGTGGGTTAGGAACGCGCTGGTTCGTTTCAGCTCGCCGGGCAGCGCGTCGCGCGCGCTTAACTCGACGTCCGCGTAAGCAAGCTTGCCGCCGAACGCGCGCCACACCGCTTCGATTACCTCAGGCGTCGTGGTCTCGTCGACGGCAATGCCCAGTACATTCTCGCCGATCCGCAGATTGATCCGCTCAGTTAGCGCCCGCGCCACGATCGCATCGCGCTTCGGGCCGGCGTCCACCGTGATGGTGTCGAAGAAGTCTTGCGACTTCGGCGCGTGGCCGAGTTTGGCCAGTCCCGCCGCAAGCACGGAGGCACGCCGGTGCACGCTGCGGGCGATGTGTGTCAATCCCTCGGGGCCGTGATAGACCGCGTACATCGAGGCGATCACCGCCAGCAGCACCTGCGCGGTGCAGATGTTGGAGGTGGCCTTTTCGCGGCGGATATGCTGCTCGCGGGTCTGCAGCGCCAGCCGATAGGCTGGTGCGCCGCGCGAATCCACGGAGAGACCGACGATGCGGCCGGGCAGCGACCGCTTCAGCGCGTCGCGCACCGCCATATAGGCTGCGTGCGGCCCGCCATAGCCCATCGGCACGCCAAAACGCTGCGCCGATCCGATCGCGATATCGGCGCCGAGTTCACCGGGCGAGCTGAGCAATGTCAGCGCCAACAGGTCCGCCGCGACGATCGCCAGCGCGCCCTTCGCGCGCAACGATGCGATGGCGGGCCGCAGGTCGCGAACCGCGCCTGACGTGCCGGGATATTGCAGCAGGGCACCAAGCACGTCGGTCTTGTCGAGATCAGTCAGGGGATCGCCGACCACGAGAGTCCAGCCCAAGGGCTCGGCACGGGTGCGCATCACCGCGAGCGTCTGGGGATGCACCTCCTTGTCGACGAAAAACGCCTTCGCCTTCACCTGCGAGTGGCGCTCGGCGAGCGCCATCGCCTCGGCCGCGGCGGTCGCTTCGTCGAGCAGCGAGGCGTTGGCGATGTCGAGCCCGGTGAGGTCGCAGATCATGGTCTGGAAGTTAAACAGCGCCTCCAGCCGGCCCTGGCTGATCTCCGGCTGATACGGCGTGTACGCGGTGTACCAAGCCGGGTTCTCCAGAATGTTGCGCTGGATCACCGCCGGCAGGATGGTGCCGGAATAGCCGGTGCCGATCAGCGAGGTGAACACCTGATTTTGCGCGGCGAGTTGGCGCATATGCGACAGCGCCTCGGTTTCGCTCAAGGCGCGCCCGAGATCGAGCGGCGCCTTCTGCCGGATCGACGACGGCAGCGTCTGGCCCATCAGCTCCGCGAGGCTCTTGGCGCCCGTCGTCTCCAGCATCGCCGCGATGTCGCGAGGCGAGGGGCCGATGTGACGGCGCACGAAATCGGTGGCGGCTTCGGTGGCGATCGTCTTGAGCGGCGCGTTCATGGGTTCTTCCTCAGGCCGTGTGCTTGGCGTAGGCGGCTTCGTCCATCAGGCCGCCGAGTTCGCTCTTGTCTGCGATCTTCAACTTGAAGAACCAGGCCTTGCCGCCGGCGTCGGAATTGACCAGCGCGGGCTCGGCGGCGAGTGCCTCGTTGACCTCGAGCACCTCGCCCGAGATCGGCGCGTAGACGTCGGATGCCGCCTTGACGGATTCGACCACCGCGGCGGCTTCCGCCTTTTTCAGGGTGCGGCCGACCTTGGGCAGCTCGACGAACACGACGTCGCCGAGCTGCGATTGCGCATAATCAGTGACCCCGATGGTGGCGACATCGCCCTCGATGTGGAGCCATTCGTGGTCGGAGGTGAACAGCGTCGTCATGAAAAGTCCTTTTGCTCAGCGTTTATAGGTGTTGGGAACGAACGGCATCGGCGCGACCTGCAGCGGCAGGCGTTGGCCGCGCACTTCGGCGAAAACCTGGGTGCCGTTGGCGGCAAGCGATGTCGGCAGATAGCCCATTGCGACCGGCGCATTGAGGCTCGGGCCGAAGCCGCCGGATGTCACCTTGCCGATCGGCTCGCCGGCGACGGCATCCGCAAACAGCAGGGCGCCTTCGCGCACCGGCGCGCGTCCCTCGGGGCGCAATCCGACGCGGCGGCGCGCCGCGCCGTTTTCGAACTGCGCGAGAATTTTTTCCGCGCCGGGAAAACCGCCCGCACGGGCGCCGCCGTTGCGGCGGCTTTTCTGCACCGACCATTCCAGCGCGCCCTCGACTGGCGTCGTCGCGGTGTCGATGTCGTGGCCGTAGAGGCAAAGGCCGGCTTCCAGCCGCAGGCTGTCGCGCGCGCCAAGGCCGATCGGCAGCACGTCGGCGTTCTCCAACAGCGCCGTCACCAGCGCCTCGGCGCGGTCCGCCGGAACTGAAATCTCGAACCCGTCCTCGCCGGTATAGCCGGAGCGCGAGACGAAGGCGTCGATCCCGGCGACCTTGCGGGGACCGGCATCCATGAAGCGCATCGCGGTCACGTCTGCACAAAGTTTCGCCAGCGCCGATTCGGCCTTGGGGCCCTGCAGCGCGACCAGCGCGCGGTCGCCAAGCGAATCAATCACGCAGGCATCCGACAGATGCGCGCGCAGATGCGCCTCGTCCTCGGCCTTGCAGGCGGCGTTGACCACCAGAAAGAGATGGTCGCCGAAATTCGCCACCATCAGATCGTCGAGAATGCCGCCATCGCCGCTGGTGAACTGCGCGTAGCGCTGCCGTCCCGGCGCCACCGCTGCGATGTCCTGCGGCACCAGCCGTTCCAGCGCCAGCGCGGCATCCGCGACCTTGCCGGACTTCGGGCGCAAAGCGAGCTGGCCCATGTGGGAGACGTCGAACAGGCCTGCGCTGGAGCGGGTATGCAGGTGTTCCCTGAGTACGCCGGCCGGGTATTGCACCGGCATTTCATAGCCGGCGAAGGGAACCAGCTTGCCGCCGCGCGCCACGTGGAGCGCGTGCAAGGGGGTACGTTGCAAGGCTGTACTTTGTAAGGGAGATTCGTCGCGTGCAAGCATCCAGAGGCCCTCAAGGGGTCGTGGGGACCAGTCCCCAAAACCCGAAAGAAAGCCCCATCTGTCGCTGTGCCTGAGAGTATTATCCCGTCGGCGGACGCGTCGGGGCCAAAACCCTTCGGCGTCTCTTTCCAGATGCTAGTCAGTCACGTGGTTCGTTTGCCTGAGAGTTTCCGGGGCGGTTGCTCCTTCGGCGCCGGCGCTTAAGCCGATCTCTCCCGACGTGACGTCTTCAATAGATAGGAGGGAAACACGGCCGGGCCAAGTCTGTCAACGCGGCGGAGCCTTAATCAACCACTCTTGTGTGCTGCGGCAAGCCTATGATCCGCCTGCACAGTTTCTGGACAGCGCGATTGGCCTTGTCTAAAAGCGTTTTGCCGGAGGAACGGGCTATTTGGGGCCTGAACCGGGCCCTTTTTCCGATTGGATGAACATGAGCGGCGTTAACGATATCAGGTCGAAATTTCTGGATTTCTTTGCGGCGAACGGCCACGAGATCGTGCCGTCCTCGCCGCTGGTGCCGCGCAACGACCCGACCTTGATGTTCACCAATGCCGGCATGGTGCAGTTCAAGAACGTCTTCACCGGCGTCGAGAAGCGGCCCTATCAGCGCGCCACCACGTCGCAGAAATGCGTGCGCGCCGGCGGCAAGCACAACGACCTCGACAATGTCGGCTACACCGCGCGGCATCTCACATTCTTCGAAATGCTCGGCAATTTTTCCTTTGGTGATTACTTCAAGGAGCGTGCGATCGAGCTCGCCTGGAATCTGATCACCAAGGAATTCGGGCTCAAGAAGGACAAGCTGCTCGTCACCGTCTATCACACCGACGACGAGGCGGCCTTACTCTGGAAGAAGATTGCGGGCTTTACCGACGATCGCATCATCCGGATCGCGACCTCGGATAATTTCTGGGCGATGGGCGATACCGGACCCTGCGGGCCCTGTTCGGAGATTTTCATCGACCGTGGCGAGCACATCTGGGGCGGTCCGCCGGGCAGCCCGGAGGAGGACGGCGATCGCTTCCTCGAATTCTGGAATCTCGTCTTCATGCAATTCGAGCAGGTGACGAAGGAGGAGCGCCTGCCGCTGCCGCGTCCCTCGATCGACACCGGCTTGGGGCTGGAGCGTATGGCTTGCGTCCTGCAGGGCGTCGATAGCGTCTTCGAGACCGATCTTTTCCGTAACTTGATCGATGCAATTGCTTCCGCCCTCGGGCACGCACCGCAGGAGCAGACCGTCGCCTCGTTCCGGGTCATTGCCGACCATCTGCGCTCCTCGGCCTTCCTGATTTCGGACGGCGTGCTGCCGTCGAACGAGGGCCGCGGCTATGTGCTGCGCCGGATCATGCGCCGCGCCATGCGCCATGCGCAGTTGTTGGGTGCGCGTGATCCGCTGATGCATCGCCTGGTCTGGGCGCTGGTGCGCGAAATGGGCCAAGCCTATCCGGAACTGGTCCGCGCCGAAAAGCTGATCGAGGAGACGCTGCGGCTGGAAGAGGCGCGCTTCCGCAAGACGCTGGAGCGCGGCCTTACCATCCTCGACGAGAAGAGCGCAGGCCTGAAGAAAGGCGACATGTTCGACGGCGATACTGCGTTCACGCTGTACGACACCTATGGTTTCCCGCTCGATCTGACCCAGGACGCGCTGAAGTCGCGCGGCATCAGCGTCGATCAGGTCTCGTTCACCGATGCGATGGACCGCCAGCGCACCAAGGCGCGCGCGTCCTGGTCCGGAAGCGGCGACACCGCCAGCGAGAACGTCTGGTTCCCGCTGCGCGAGAAGCTCGGCGCCACGGAATTTCTTGGCTACGACACCGAGACCGCCGAGGGCGTCGTGACCGCGCTGGTGAAGGACGGCAAGGATGCCGACAGTCTCAAGACTGGCGAGAGCGGCGCGATCGTATTGAACCAGACGCCGTTTTACGCGGAGTCCGGCGGTCAGGTCGGCGATACCGGCCTGATGACGGGCGAGGGCGTCAAGTTCCGTGTCACCGAAACTCAGAAGAAGGCCGGCGATCTGTTCGTGCATATCGGCACGGTGGAGCAGGGTACCGTGAAGCTGGGCACCGCTTTGCAGCTCGACGTCGATCATGGGCGCCGCTCATCGATCCGGGCGCATCACTCGGCGACACATCTGTTGCATGAGGCGCTGCGGCAGGTGCTCGGCGATCACATCGCCCAGCGCGGCTCGCTGGTGGCGCCGGATCGCCTGCGTTTCGATTTCGTGCATCCGAAACCAATCACGGCGGAGGAGCTCGCCCGGGTCGAGGACATCGCCAACGAGGTGGTGCTCGAAAACGACGAGGTCACCACGCGGCTGATGGCGGTCGACGACGCCCGCGAAGCCGGCGCGCGCGCGCTGTTCGGCGAAAAATACGGCGACGAAGTGCGCGTGGTGTCGATGGGCAAGCAGTCCCGCGAGCACGGCCAGAACGCGCTCGGCTGGTCGGTCGAACTGTGCGGCGGCACGCATGTCCGGCGTACCGGCGATATCGGTCTGATCTCCGTGACCGGCGAAAGCGCGGTGTCTTCGGGCGTGCGGCGTATCGAGGCGCTGACCGGACGTCATGCGCGCAAGCACGCCAACGACACGATGTCGATTGCGAAGACCGCGGCCTCCGAGCTGCGCACCACCGTCGACGACATGCCGGCGCGTATCGCCGCGCTGATGGAAGAGCGCAAGAAGCTCGAGCGCGATCTGACGGATGCGCGCAAGAAGCTCGCGATGGGTGGCGGCGGTGCCGGCAACGGCGCTGCGGTGGCCAGCGGCGTGCGCGAAGTCGGCAACGTCAAGCTGCTCGCCCGTGCGGTCGAGGGCGTCGAGACCAAGGATCTCAAGAGCCTGGTCGACGACGGCAAGAAGCAGATCGGCTCCGGTGTGGTCGCCATCGTCGGCGTCACCGAGGACGGCAAGGCCGGCGTCGTGGTTGGCGTTACCGCGGATCTCACCTCGCGCTTCAGCGCGGTTGAACTCGTCAAGATCGCTTCCGCGGCGCTCGGCGGCAAGGGCGGCGGCGGACGGCCCGACATGGCGCAGGCCGGCGGGCCCGACGGCGCCAAGGCGGATGCGGCGCTGGCGGCGATCGAACAGGCCATGACTAAACAAGAATCGGCCGGCGCCTGAACAGGGACGTAACAGACATTGGCAACCATTCCGGGCAGACGCGCGATCAGCGACCCGGATTTGCGGGATCGCCTGTACGAACTGCTCGAACACGATCATCTGCCGCATTCGGTTGGCTCGCGCTTCGTCCGGCTGATCGTCACCGTCATCGTCATCGACGTGCTGGCGATGATCCTGGCCTCGGTGCCGGAACTGGACGCACGGTTTGGCCCATTGTTCACCGTGCTCGAGGTCGGCGCAGTGGTGGCGTTTGCGCTCGAGTATCTGGCCCGGCTCTGGACCGTGGTCGGACATTCCCTGCGCGATATGACGCCGATGCGCGCGCGTGTCGACTATGCGCTGTCGGCGCTGGGTATCATCGATTTGCTGTCGTTCCTGCCGGCGGCGATTGCGTTGATCATCGGCGACCGCTGGGTGCTGGTGCTGTTCGGCATGCTGCCGTTTCTCAAGCTGATCCGCTATTCGCCGGCGCTGCGCTCGCTGCTGGCCGCACTTCATGCCGAGCGACGCACGCTGTTCGGCTGCATCGTGATCCTGACGGGGGCGGTGCTGCTGTTCGCCTCGCTGCTTTACGCGATCGAGCACAACGTGCAGCCGGAGAAATTCGGCACGATTCCGCAGGCGATGTGGTGGGCGATCGTGACCCTTGGCACGGTCGGCTACGGCGACGTGGTGCCGGTGACGCCGCTCGGCAAAATCGTGTCGGTATTCACCATCGTGGTCGGCTTCGCGATGATCGCGCTGCCGGTGGCGATCATCTCGACGGCGTTTGCCGAGGAGGTGCGGCGGCGCGATTTCGTAGTCACCTGGGGCATGCTGGCGCGGGTGCCGCTGTTCTCGCATCTCGGCGCTTCTGAAATCGCCGACATAATGCGGCTGTTGCGCGCGCAGACCATCGAGTCCGGCGAGATCCTGGTGCGGCGCGGCGATCCGGCCTCGTCGATGTATTTCATCACCGCGGGCGAGGTCGAGATCGAGCTGCCGAGCCAGCGGGTGCAGTTGTCGGACGGCACCTTCTTCGGGGAGATCGCGCTGTTGCACCGGACCAGCCGCAGCGGGACGGTGACCGCGACGCGCAAGACCAAGCTGCTGGTGCTCGACGCGGACGATTTTCACGCGCTGATCGCGCGGGTCCCGGCGCTCGCCGCGCATGTCAAGGAAACCGCCGAAGCCCGCATGGCCGATACCGCGCAGGCGCCGAAGGGCGATATCGCGGCTAGTGAGATCGAACAGGCGGAGCGGGACTAGCTGGAGCGGACTTCTTCCGCACACTGCAACTTGGCACCTTCCTGCAAGCGGTGGACTCGACGCGAGCGCCAAGCAGCTTCGGGGCCACGAACGGAGCTTTACACGTTTCGGACATGGCTCCTATTCCGGCGCTGCATCCGAATTTGCCAATGGCCAAATCGGCGGCAGGTTCTATCATCGGGGAATGCTTCGCCAGCAAACGCATGATGGTCAGGGGTTGCCAGGGTGCTGCGTCCCGATCTGTCGAGAAGGGCAGGACTGAATGAGAGATAGTGTTGGTTACCCCGACTCGGGCCTCGACCTCACGGACGGCTTCAAGCCGCACACCTCGCACTGGGGCGTGTTCTCGGCGCGTCAAAGCGAGGATGGGCTGCAAGTGCGGCCATATGCCGGCGATCCCGATCCGAACGGCATCATCGACAATTTCCCCGGCGCGTTGCGCCACCAGGTCCGCATTGCCCAACCGGCGATTCGTCGTGGCTGGCTCGAGCGTGGCCCCGGTCCCGACGATCGCCGGGGGCGCGACGAGTATGTGTCGGTGAGCTGGGAAAAAGCGCTCGACCTGCTGAGCGGTGAGTTGATGCGCATCCGCGATACGCGCGGTCCCGGTGCGGTCTTTGGCGGCTCGTACGGCTGGTCCAGCGCGGGCCGCTTTCATCACGCCCAAAGCCAGGTTCACCGCTTCCTGAACATCGCGTTGGGCGGCTACGTGCGTTCGGTCAACAGCTATTCGTCGGGCGCTTCTTCGGTGCTGCTCCCGCAGATCCTGGCAGGCTATGAAGACATCACGAAGCACAATGTGACGTGGGAGCAGATCGCGGCTGAGAGTCAGGTCGTGCTGGCATTCGGCGGCATGGCGCTGAAGAACTCGATGGTGGCGGGTGGCTCGATCAGCAAGCATGTCGAGCGCGGCGCGATGACTGATGCGCGCCGGCGCGGCTGCGAGTTCATCCTCGTCAGCCCGCTGCGCGACGATCTGCCGGCGGAGGCCGGCGCGGAATGGATGACGTGCGTGCCCGGTACCGACACCGCGCTGATGCTTGGCATCGTCCACACGCTGGTCACCGAGGGTCTGCATGATCAGGCCTTCCTCGATCGCTATACGGAAGGCTGGCCGGTCTTCCTGCGCTATTTGACCGGCGAGAGCGATGGGCAACCCAAGCGCGCCGAATGGGCTGCGGCGATCTGTGGTGTCGATGGTCTCACGATACGAAAGCTGGCGCGTCGCCTTGCCGGGCGAAGGGCGCTCATCACCGTCTCCCATTCGTTGCAGCGTGCCGAACATGGCGAGCAGCCGGTGTGGATGGGGATGGTGCTGGCGGCGGCGCTTGGCCAGATCGGCCTGCCCGGAGGCGGCTATGCCTATTCGCTCGGCGCGATCGGCTATTACGGCCGGCGCGTCAACGACGTGCCCGGCCCGACGCTAATACAGGGCCGTAACGGCGTTTCGGATTTCATTCCGGTGGCGCGCATCGCCGACATGCTGCTCCATCCCGGGACCACCTATCGTTACAACGGCGAGACGCGCCAATATCCGGATATCCGTCTCGTCTACTGGGCAGGCGGCAATCCCTTCCATCACCACCAGGATATCAACCGGCTGCGCAAGGCCTTCGCTCAAGTCGATACGCTGGTGGTGCATGAACTGGCTTGGACTGCCACGGCCCGGCACGCCGACATCGTGCTGCCCGCGACGATGACGCTGGAGCGCGAGGACATCGGTTATTCCACCAACGATCCGCTGATGGTCGCCATGCACCGGATCGCCGAACCGTTCGGGCTGGCGCGCGACGACTATGACATCTTTGCCGATCTTGCCGATCGGCTCGGCGCTCACGAACCCTTCACGGAAGGCCGCACGTCGCGGCAATGGCTGGAACATCTGTATGAGCCGACCCGCGCCTCACTCGAGGCGCGCGGCCTCGAAGCCCCGAACTTCCTGACCTTCTGGGAGCGTGGCAGCCTGATCGTACCGCAGCGGCCGGATGATGGGGGCAAGTTGCGCCGCTTCCGCGAGGATCCGATCGCCCACGCTCTGCCGACACCGAGCGGACGCATCGAGATTTTCTCGTCGAAGATCGCGGGCCATGGCGATGCCGATTGTCCCGGCCATCCCGTGTGGCTCGAAAAGACCGACGTGCCAAAGCCGGGCGTGCCGTGTTTCCTCGTCGCCAACCAGCCGGTGACGCGCTTGCACAGCCAGCTTGATTTTGGCGGACATTCGACGGCGGCCAAACATCGCGGCCGCGAGGTTGCGCGCATAAATCCGCGCGACGCGAGCGCCCGCGGCATTGCGGACGGCGACATCATGCGCCTGTTCAACGAGCGCGGAGCCTGCCTCGCCGCGGCGCACGTCACGGACGCGATTGCTCCGGGGATTGTCCAGCTGCCGACGGGTGCCTGGTACGACCCTATGGATCCAGAAGAAGACAGATCACTCTGCGTTCACGGCAATCCGAATGTGCTCACGCGCGACATCGGCACTTCGTCCTTCGCGCAAGGATGCACCGGCCAATTGACGACTGTCCAGGTCGAACGCTTCAACGGCAATCTCCCGCCGATCCGCGCGTTCGATCCCATGTAGCTCAAGCGAAGGGCTCACGCCCTGGCTGTTCGTCAGCCCTTGCGCAGAAACACGTAATCGGCGGAGTAGGGTGCGCTACGGGTGGCGCCGGGCTTGTCGCAGGCGCCGTCGAGCTTGCCGCCCTGCGTGTTGATCCGCTGCACCGTCGTGATGCCCGAGAGAACGCCGTTGCCGCGTTGGGAAACCACCGCGAGCCTCAGCCAGGGAATATCATTCGGCGTCGCGCCCGGAGTGTTACCGGCGGCCTTGCCGACCACGGCGCTGCCGTCGCTGTATTCCCAGTTCGGGCCGGCATAGTGCCGGCCGACGGTCTTGCCGTCGGCCATCAAGGTGGCGATCGGTTCGCGAAAGGCCCAGGCCGGCTTGCCGTCGGCGCCGGGCTTGCAGTCATAGACCTGCGCGCCTTCGGCATGCAGGGTTAGGATAACAGCCTCTCCCGGCGCCGCGATGGCGTCGGGAAGGGGTGTCTCGGCGGCGGCGCTCGCGAGCGAGCCTGACAGCAACAGAACCGCGAGCGCAGCGGGCTTATACAGCGACATGGTCACACTTTCCTGAGTTGGGCCCAAGAACTTTCCTGAGTTAAACCCCAAGAACCGGTAACCCCGCCACCGGTCGTTTAAGCCATCGCCTTGGTCAGGTTTTCCGCGACCTTGTCGAGGAAGCCGGTGGTCGACAGCCAGCGCTGGTCGGCGCCGACCAGCAAAGCCAGATCCTTGGTCATGTAGCCGGCCTCGACGGTGTCGACGCAGACCTTCTCCAGCGTCTTGGCAAACTTCGCCAGTTCCTCGTTGTTGTCGAGCTTGGCGCGATGCGACAGGCCCTGCGTCCAGGCGAAGATCGAGGCGATCGAGTTGGTCGAGGTCTCCTTGCCCTTCTGGTGCTCGCGGTAGTGGCGGGTCACGGTGCCGTGGGCGGCTTCGGCTTCGACGGTCTTGCCGTCCGGCGTCATCAGCACCGAGGTCATCAGGCCGAGCGAGCCGTAACCCTGCGCCACGGTGTCGGACTGCACGTCGCCGTCGTAGTTTTTGCAGGCCCAGACATAACCGCCGGACCATTTCAACGCAGAGGCCACCATGTCGTCGATCAGCCGGTGTTCATAGGTGAGGCGCTTGGCTTCGAAATCCTTCTTGAATTCCTTCTCGTAGATTTCCTCGAAGATGTCCTTGAAGCGGCCGTCATAGACTTTCATGATGGTGTTCTTGGTCGACAGATAGACCGGATAGCCGCGGTTGAGGCCGTAAGTGAGCGAGGCCCGGGCGAAGTCGCGGATCGAATCGTCGAGGTTGTACATGCTCATGGCGACGCCGCTGCCGGGCGACTTGAACACTTCGCGTTCGATCACGGTGCCGTCCTCGCCGACGAACTTCATCGTCAGCGTGCCCTTGCCCGGGAACCTGATGTCGGTCGCGCGGTACTGGTCGCCATAGGCGTGGCGGCCGATGATGATCGGCTTGGTCCAGCCGGGGACGAGGCGCGGCACGTTCTTGCAGATGATCGGTTCGCGGAAGATCACGCCGCCGAGGATGTTGCGGATGGTGCCGTTCGGCGACTTCCACATTTCCTTCAGGCCGAATTCCTTCACCCGCGCTTCGTCCGGGGTGATGGTGGCGCATTTGACGCCGACGCCGACCTTCTTGATGGCGTTGGCGGCGTCGATCGTGACCTGGTCATTGGTCTTGTCGCGGTATTCCATCCCCAGGTCGAAATACATCAGGTTGATATCGAGGAACGGGAGGATCAATTTGTCCTTGATGTACTGCCAGATGATCCGGGTCATCTCGTCGCCATCGAGTTCGACGACGGGGTTGGTCACCTTGATTTTTGCCATGACGGAGGGGGCCTTTTTCTGGAAAAACGCGCATTTCGGGCGTCAGTGGAGGATTATAGTCGGGCTATAGCACCGCAAACGGGGCTGCGGAAGCCAAGCCGTTATGCACTTTCAGCCCATCCTTGGGGTTAGAACGCCTTGGGGTTAGAACGCCGCCTGGGTCGCGGTACCGGCCACCACGTACCAGGTGACGAACAGCCCGCAGATCAGCGCGCCCGGCAGGCTGGAGCCGGTCCGCCGCCAGGTGAAGGTCGCGATCACGGCGCATATCGCCAGCAGCGGCACGAACTGGATCGCCACGATGGTGGAGAGCGGGACGAAGCCCGGATCGGGCAGCGGGTTGAACAGTTTTCCCGTCAACCAGAGCGTGCCGTATTGTGCGCCTAAGAGCACGATGAAGCCCAGTGTCAGCGCGAAGATGTTGGTCAAATAGAGCGTGCCGCGGCCGGCTGCCATGGTCGAGAAATTCCGGTGCAGCACGTGCAGCGCGACCACGAAGAACGCCGTGAACGGCACGAGGTAGATCAGGAAGACCAGGAACTGTTTGGCGCTCATCAATTTCAGCGCCACGATCCAGAACCGGAAGTCGATCTTGAAGGCGAGATCGGCCAGCCACAGCGCGGCATAGCCGATCGCGACGGTCGCGACCGCGATCACGACCGACTGGCCGACAAGGCCGCTCCGGCTGGTGCGCTTGGGCGCGAACCGCATCAATGCCAGCGTGATCAGGCCATTGATGACGGCCCAGACCACGATCTGGTTGGTGATGCCCTGCGGCAGCCAGGCGGAAGGTTTGACGAAGGTGCCCGCCAACGCGAACGCCGGGTAATAGGTCAGCGCCGGAATGAAGGCCGACAGGATCAAGGCCAAGGTCCAGCGGTTGCCGCTCGCGGCCGAATGGGCCGGCATGGTGCCGTCGGTGCTCTCGGGCAGTCGCAACGCTTTCGAATACATCGAAGCTTCCAAGAGGCCGTCGAAGACGCCGATCAGGAGCGCGACGAAGCCGAGCAGCGCCAGCCCTGTGCCGATCTCCTTGCGGAACCAGATCTGGTCGTCGGCCGGGCGCGGCGTGCCGCCCTGCAGGGTTTTGGCGAACCAGTCGAGGCTGTAGCCGATCGCTTCATGGGAGATGTGCTCGGCCGGGTGGGTGATATCAGGCGTGTAGAGCACCCGCGCCGTGCCTTGCGCGATGTCGCCATAGACCTTGCCCGGTTCGACCGCGCCCTGGCTGCCGAAAAAGGCCCACAGCTTCGGGCTCTGGGTGACGTCGCGGGCCTTTTCCTCGCCCCACATCAGCGCGGAGAATTCCTCGTACCGGGCGAACACCAGCGCCACGTTTCGCGGCCAGCTCGGGGTGCCGTCGGCGGCGAACGGCTTGCCGGTGGAGGAGCCCTCCAGCACCATCGACCGGTAGTCGTTGGGCATGGCGGTGGCGGCGGCGAGCACGGTCCAGCCGCCCATCGAGTGGCCTTCGAGGCCGATATTGTTCTTGTCGACGATATCGAGGCTGCGGAGATAAGTGAGGCCATCCGGGCCGCCGAAACCGTTGGCGAAGGCGGGCGGGTCGCTATAGCCATGGCCGGTCTGGTCGAGGGCGAGCACCACGTAGCCGCGGCGGGCAAACTCGATGGCAAAGCCATCCTGGGTTTCGCGCGAATTGATGTAGCCGTGAACCGCGAGAATGCCGGGGGCCGGCGTCTGCGCCGTGGCGTTCGGGGGGATGTAGAGCAGGGCGCTCATGGTGTTGCCCTTGGCTCCCTTGAAACGCACATCCTGGATCTTGATGCCGCCCGAGGTCTGGGTCAGATGAGCGAGCAAGCCGCCGGCCAGGATCAGGATCACGCCCAGGATTGCCAGTGACCATCGACCGCGCATGGACGTCTCCCCCGTGACCTCAGCCGTTGAACCGGCTTTCAAGGTTCGTTTGCAGCTTCGCTTTGGTTGTGTTTGTTAGCCTATCCGAAAGCGGTGCGTCCACAAGCGGCGCTTCGAGCGAAGCTTTATCCACGCTTTGATCGCGGGTTCGGAAACGCTACTAACCCTGCTAACTGACTTGAGAATTCCGCACGGTCTTGCGAAAGCGGCGGGATCGTCAGGTTTTGAATCGCGCGCCTCGCGCGTTGAGTCAAAATCCTTGCTCGTTGAATCAGAAAGTGAAGTGAGAATGTCCGGTTCGGGCACCGATAAAACCAAGTCTGGTTTGGACTTAGCCGGACCTGTTGTGATTCTTGTCGAGCCGCAGCTCGGCGAGAATATCGGCATGGCCGCGCGGGCGATGGGCAACTTCGCACTCTCGCGTTTAAGAATCGTCAATCCGCGCGACGGCTGGCCGAACATCGCGGCGCAACGCGCGGCGGCCGGCGCCGACCAGATTCTGGAGCAGGCGCAATTGTTCGACACGGTCGAGCAGGCGGTCGCCGATCTGACGCTGCTGTTTGCGACCACCGCGCGTGCCCACGACCAGGCCAAGCCGGTGGTCGCGCCGGCGGAAGCCGCCGGCGAGATCGCGACGCATGCGGCCAGCGGAGGTGGGGTCGGCATCCTGTTCGGCCGCGAGCGTTACGGACTCCAGAACGAGGAGGTCGCGCTCGCCAACCGGATCATCACCTTTCCGGTCAACCCGGGTTTTGCGTCGCTCAACCTGGCGCAGGCGGTGCTGCTGATCGGCTATGAATGGTTCAAGCTCTCGACCGGCGGCGCGTTGCCGTTCGCGATGCCCGAACATTCCGAGCGCGCCTCCCAGCACCAGATGCAGGCTTTCTTCGACAACCTGATCCGGGAACTCGACAAGGTCGAATTCCTGCGCCCGCCGGAAAAGCGGGAGACCATGCTGGTCAACCTGCGCAACATTTTTACGCGGATGGACCCGACCAAGCAGGACATGCATACTTTGCATGGGGTTGTTATGGCGATTGCCGAAGGCCGCAAAGGTCCGGCCAAGGGCGGCGTGCTCGACGGCGAACAGGCGACCCGGCTGCGCGCGCTGCTGGCCGAGCACGGGCAGGGCGCGGCGGCGCCCGGCGACAACAGCACGGTTCGCGGGCTGGCCCGGCTGCTGCGGCGCAACCCGACCGACGCCGAGCGGATCCTGTGGCAGGCACTGACCCGCGACCGCCGGTTCGCCGGACAGTTCAAGCGGCAGACGCCCGTCGGCCGCCACATCCCAGATTTCGTCTCCTTCGTGCACCGGATCGCGATCGAGCTGGTCAACGCCCACGAGTCGGAGGCCATCGTTGCCGACCGTGCCGGCCGAAGGGCATGGCTGGAAGCGCGCGATTACCGGGTGGTCGAGATGGCGGTGGCCGACGTCGAGCGCGACCTCGATGGCGAACTCGCGCGGCTGGAGGCCAGCCTTCGGCAGGCGAGTTAGTTAGTAGGGTGGGCAAAGGCGCGTAGCGCCGTGCCCACCACCCATCCAAACGGTTGTCTTGCATGGTTGGCACGCTTCCGCCTTCGCTCGTTGAGCTACGGCGGACAAGTCGCTTGGCGTATCCTACGTACCGGACAAAAAAACGCGAAAACAACCCCATGCAAAGTAGAACGGGCGCAAGCTAGACCGCCACGAGCTGCGCCGCCGGGCCAGCGGCCCGTTTCGGCTTCCTCGCCTTGGAAGGTCCGAACAGGTTGCCGGCGGCAAGGCCTGCGGTGTCGGCAACGCCGGGATCGCGGGTCACCATGGCGGCGACAATGGCGCCGTCGATCAACAGCGCGAGTTGATGCGCCAGCATTTGCGGCTCGCCCGCGCCCATTTCACCGGCGAGTTTCTCGATATGTGCGAGCACGACCTTCTTGTGCTTCAGCGCGATGGCGCGGAACTGCTTGGCGTCCTTGTCATGCTCGCCGACGGCGTTGATGAAGGGGCAGCCGTAGAAACGCTCTTCGGCGAACCATTGCTTCAATGCTGGAAAGATCCGCGTCAGCTTCGCCTGCGCGTCGCCGCCGCCGGTTTCGATCGATGTGATGAACCATTCGCGCCACTGCTTGCCCTCGCTTTCCAGCACGGCATGCACCAGGTTGGTCTTCGATCCGAACAATTTGTAGAGCGTGGTCTTCGCGGTGCCGGCTTCGTTGATGATGGCATCGATGCCGGTGGCGTTGATTCCGTATCGGCAGAACAGCCGCGTCGCCGCGTTGAGCAGGCGTCCGCGCGCGGATTCCTCGTCGCCTGCGCCATGCGCTGCCGCGACCGGTTTCTTCTTCGGAACTGATTTGCCCATGCGCGCCAGTTAATCGAACCGCGGCGCAATCATCAAGCTGCATCTTTGCGCTCAAATTAATCGCGCTGCCGCGGCAATTGCATCGCGCTTGTGCAACGCGGCGCTGACCGATTTCGAGGCAGAGACAGCTAAGCGGCGAGAGAAGTTCGGCTTTTGGCAAAGCTCGCGTCTGGCACGCTTCGTGCAGGAAACAGACCGTTCGGTATCCTACCCCCTAGGGAGAGAAATGATGACCGCGGTCGCACAAAAAACAGTACTCACAGGCTGCCTGGCTCCGATCGACAAGAACGGGCTGGAACAGCTGATTGCCAACGGCAAGGCCAATCCGAAGGTCATCAAGACCTTGAAGTGCAAGACGGTGGCGGAAGGCAAGTTCCGTCACGCCAACTACATCCGCAACCTCGCGCCCTATATCGTCGACGAACCGCCGGGCCTGCTCGGCGACGACACCGCGCCCAATCCGTCGGAAGCCTCGCTCGCGGCACTCGGTTCCTGCCTCGCGGTCGGCCTTCACGCCAATGCCGTTCACCGCGGCTGGATCGTCAACAAGCTCGAACTCGAGCTCGAAGGCGACCTCAACATCACAGCGGTCTGGGGCACCGGCGACGTCAGCGAGAAGCCGGTCGGCTTCACCGACGTCCGCGTCAAGGTCGACATGGAATGCGAGGGCGTTCCGAAAGCCGAGATCGATGCGCTGGTGGATCACGTCAAGAAGTGGTCGCCGGTCGCCAACACCTTTACCCGCCCGGTCAATCTCGAAGTCAGCGCTTAAGCAGCCACGACAGCCAAACGGGGTGCGGAGGGTTTCATGGGTTCATTGGCGGTATCCAGGCTCGCGGTTGACGACGTCCTGCCATCGGCATCGATCGCCGATCAGGTCGCCGTCATCGCGCGCAAGAACCTCGCACCCCAGGCGGTGGCGATCGACGAAGGCACAGTTTATCCCGACGAGTTGCTGCGGCGGCTTGGCGACGTCGGGGCTTGGGGCAGTCATCAGCCGGAGAATGGCGCAGCCGACCTGCGCTGCGCCATTCAGTCGATCGCAGCACTCGGCGAAGTCTGCGGCGCCACCGCCTTCATGGCGTGGTGCCAGAACACGCTGGTCTGGTACGCGTCCAACTCGGACAATCCCGCGCTCGTCGCCAAATTCGCGGAAAAATTTGCCTCGGGGCAAATTCTCGGCGGTACCGGTCTCTCCAATCCGATGAAGAGCTTCTTCGGCATCGAGAAGCTCAAACTGAAGGGACGCAAGGTCGAGGGCGGTTATGTCGTCAAGGGCGCGCTGCCCTGGGTCTCCAATCTCGGTCCCGACCATTATTTCGGCACCATCTTCGAACGCGAGGATGAGCCGGGCAGCATCGTGATGTTCCTGGCCGATTGCTCCAATCCCGGGATCACCCTGCAGCCGTGCAAACCGTTTCTCGCCATGGACGGCACCGGCACCTATGGCGTGCAGTTCCGCGACGTCTTCGTGCCGGATGAACTGATCCTAGCCGAAACCGCACGTCCGTTCGTCAAGAAGATCCGCGCCGGCTTCATCCTGCTGCAGGCCGGCATGGGGCTCGGCCTGATCAAGGATTGCATCCAGATCATGGACGAGGTCGACGCGCCGCTCGGCCACGTCAACCGCTATCTGCCGCAACAGCCGGTGCAGTTTCGCGAGCTGCATGCCGAGTTCGAGAAGGAGACGATGGCGCTGGCGCGCGATCCCTACAATGCCGATGACAGCTACTGGCGCCGCGTCGTGGCGCTACGGCTTCGTCTCGGCGACGCCAGCGTCGCGGCCGCGCATGCGGCGATGCTCCATTGCGGCGCGCGCGGATATCTGAAGAGCCATCGCGCCCAGCGCCGGCTGCGCGAGGCCTATTTCGTCGCCATCATCACCCCCGCCACCAAGCAGCTTCGCAAGATGCTGGCAGGCGATGAACACTAGAGGATTTCGGATCGACCACCCACTAGCAACCACAAAACAGGAGAGGCCTGCCATGACGGACGTGCTGATTTCTGCCGGTGAACTCGCCGAATTCTTGAAGAAGGAACCCTGTGTCGTCATCGACACCCGCAATCCCGATGCCTACGGCGCCGGACATCTCCCCAACGCCGTCAACGTCCACGAAATCTTCACCTACCTTGCGACCTCGACGCCGGAAGGCATGGCCGAACTGAAGACGAAGTTCGCCGATGCGTTCGGCGCCGCCGGATTGTCCGGCAAGGAAACCGCCGTCATCTACGAACAGTCGATGAATTCCGGCTTCGGTCAGTCCTGCCGCGGCTATTACCTCCTCACCATGCTCGGCTATGCCAAGATCAAGGTTCTGCATGGCGGCTACGACGCCTGGGCGGCTGCCGGACTGCCGGTGACGAAAGACGTGCCGTCGCCGGTGAAGGCGTCGTTCTCGATCGTGCCTGTGGCAGGCGACATCCTGATCGATGCCAAGACCATGCTGGCCGCTGTCGGCAAGCCCGGCATCGCGCTGCTCGACGTGCGCGATATCGACGAATGGATCGGCGAAAGCTCCTCGCCCTACGGCAAGGATTTCTGCCCGCGTAAGGGACGCATCCCCGGCGCGGTTTGGCTCGAATGGTACCGCATGATGAAGCCGACCGCCGAAGGGCCGCGCTTCAAGTCCAAAAACGAGATCCTGGCGGAATGCGCCACCGTCGGGATCACCCCGAACACGCCAGTCTATCTCTACTGCTTCAAGGGCGCGCGTGCCTCCAACACCTTCCTCGCTTTGAAGAACGCAGGGGTGAAGGACGTCCGGATGTATTTTGGCTCCTGGAACGAGTGGTCGCGCGATCCGTCGCTGCCGATCGAGGAGGGCTTGCCAACGGATGCCCGGATAACAGGCAGGGCGGCATAAAACGTGCATGTTGCTTACGGCCCGGCCAGCAAAGGCCGGGCCGTGAATCAATGACCGGATCGCGGCGGAATGGGACTTCCGCCGCGCCGGTGTGACAAAGGGGCGCAGCATGTCTACTTTCGATGATCCCTTCGATTCCGACCGCGCGCTTTCGCGGGCCGGCTGCATCTGCGGCCAGCATCGCTCCGCGGCCGAACATGAGCATGCGACGCTGGCGCTGCGCTGCGAACCGGTGCCGACCGAGAGTGAGGAAAAACGCTACCAGGGCGTCGTGGCCTCCGCGGTGGTTCGCGCGATGTTTCCCAGGGATGCCGCGCGCCGCGCCTTTCTGAGATCGGTCGGCGCCTCGACCGCGCTGGCCGCGATCTCGCAATTCTTTCCGATCAAGGCCGCGACCGAAGCGTTCGCCGACGCCGGGGTGCCCGAGAAAAAGGATCTCAAGGTCGGGTTCATCCCGATCACCTGTGCGACGCCGATCATCATGGCGTCGCCGCTCGGCTTCTATGCCAAGCAGGGCCTCAACGTCGAAGTCGTGAAGACCGCCGGCTGGGCCGTGATCCGCGACAAGACCATCAACAAGGAATACGACGCCGCGCACATGCTGGCGCCGATGCCGATCGCGATCTCGCTGGGACTCGGTGCGCAGCCGATCCCGTTCGCAGTGCCGGCGATCGAGAACATCAACGGGCAGGGCATTACGCTTGCCATGAAGCACAAGGACAAGCGCGATCCCAAGGACTGGAAGGGCATGAAGTTCGCCATTCCGTTCGACTATTCCATGCACAATTACCTGCTTCGCTACTACCTCGCCGAACACGGCCTCGATCCCGACACCGACGTGCAGCTCCGCTCGGTGCCGCCGCCGGAAATGGTCGCCAATTTGCGTGCCGACAACATCGATGGCTTTCTGGCGCCCGACAACATCTGCCAGCGCGCGATCTATGACGGCGTCGGCTTTCTGCATATCCTGTCGAAGGAAATCTGGGACGGCCATCCCTGCTGCAGCTTTGCCGCGAGCAAGGAATTCATCACGGGATCGCCGAACAGTTTTGCGGCGCTGACACGCGCCATCGTCGACGCCACCGCCTATGCCTCGAAGGCCGAGAACCGCAAGCAGATCGCGGAGGCGATTGCGCCTGCCAATTATCTCAACGCCCCGGTCACGGTGCTGGAGCAGGTCCTCACTGGCACCTACGCCGATGGTCTCGGCGGTATCAAGACCGACGCCAAGCGCGTCGATTTCGATCCGTTCCCCTGGCAGTCGTTCGCGGTCTGGATGCTGACCCAGATGAAGCGCTGGGGCCAGATCAAGGGCGATGTCGATTACAAGCAGGTCGCCGAACAGGTCTATCTCGCCACCGACACCGGCAAGGTGATGACCGAGATGGGACTGACGCCGCCGTCGTCCTCGTACAAATCCTTCGCCGTGATGGGTAAGACGTTCGACCCGACCAAGCCGGACGATTATCTGGCGAGCTTCAAGATCAGGAAGGTGACGTGAGCGAGGTAACTGCTTCTGCTTTGCCTCTCCCCGCGTGCGGGGAGAGGTCGGATGGCGCGCGGCAGCGCGCGATCCGGGTGAGGGGGACTCTCCACGAGCGCAGTCTGCGGAAGCAGCCCCTCATCCCGACCTTCTCCCCGCAAGCGGGGAGAAGGAGATGACCTTCTCTCTCCGCTTTCGCGCCGCCGTGGTTTCGATCGCGCTGTTCGCAGCGTTCCTCGGCATCTGGCACCTCGCCACGCGCTCGACGTCGGCTGTTGCCACCATGACGCCGGAATACGCCAAGCTGATGGGGCTGACGGCAACGCAGGGCAAGTCGGCGATGCCGGGTCCGCTCGATGTCGGCGCCAAATTGTGGGAGCACCTCAAGCGGCCGTTTTACGACAATGGCCCGAACGACAAGGGCCTCGGTATCCAGCTCGGCTATTCGATCGCGCGTGTCGGCCTCGGCTATCTGCTGGCGGTGATCGTCGCGATCCCGCTCGGCTTCCTGATCGGCATGTCGCCCTTGATCAACAAGGCGCTCGATCCGTTCATCCAGGTGCTGAAACCGATCTCGCCGCTGGCCTGGATGCCGCTCGCGCTCTACACCATCAAGGATTCCAGCATCTCCGCGATTTTTGTCATCTTCATCTGCTCAGTGTGGCCGATGCTGCTCAACACCGCCTTTGGGGTCGCCGCGGTGCGCAAGGAATGGATCAACGTCGCCCGCACGCTGGAGGTCGGCACCGTCAGGCGCGCCTTCACCGTGATCCTGCCGGCCGCGGCGACGACGATCCTGACCGGCATGCGCATCTCCATCGGGATCGCCTGGCTCGTGATCGTCGCGGCCGAGATGCTGGTCGGCGGCACCGGCATCGGCTACTTCGTCTGGAACGAGTGGAACAACCTCTCGATCACCAACGTCATCATCGCCATCCTGCTGATCGGGGTCGTCGGCATGTTGCTCGACCAGGTGCTGGCGCGCTTCACGCGCCTGGTCACGTTTCCGGAATGACCCTGACATGACCGACAAGTTCATTTCGATCGAAGGTATCGCGCGGCGCTATCCCGGCGTCGATGGGGCTACCACCACGATCTTCGAAAACCTGTGGCTGTCGATGGGACGCGGCGAATTCGGCTGCGTGATCGGCCATTCCGGCTGCGGCAAGACCACGGTGCTGAACATTCTGGCCGGCCTCGACCAACCGAGCGAAGGCACGGTCATTGTCGACGGGCAGGCGATCGAGGGCACCAGCCTCGACCGTGCCGTCATTTTCCAGAGCCATGCGCTGTTGCCGTGGCGCACGGTGCTCGGCAACGTCGCCTATGCCGTGACCTCGAAATGGCGCAACTGGGACCGCGCCAAAGTGAAGGCCCACGCGCAGACCTTTATCGACCTCGTGGGCCTGACCGGCTCGGAGCACAAGCGCCCATCCGAACTGTCGGGCGGCATGAAGCAGCGCGTCGGCATTGCGCGTGCGCTCTCGATCACGCCAAAAATCATGCTGATGGACGAGCCGTTCTCGGCGCTCGATGCGCTGACCCGCGGGACGCTGCAGGACGAGGTGCGGCGGATTTGTCTGGAGACCGGCCAGACCGCCTTCATGATCACCCACGATGTCGATGAAGCGATCTATCTCGCCGACAAGATCTTCCTCATGACCAATGGCCCCGGTGCCGTGCTGGCCGAGATCGTCGAAAATCCGCTGCCGAAGGACCGCGGCCGCATCGATCTGCACCGCCACCCCTATTACTACGCGCTGCGAAATCATATCGTCGATTTTCTGGTCAGCCGCAGCAAGACCTTTACCGCCACCGTGACCAACCACGACCCCCGCAACGTGCCGACGGTGCGGCCTGGTCTGCCGGATCTGGCGATTGCGTCGGTAGGAGATGATTCAAGGCAGGCGTCATGGCCGGGCATAGCAGGCGCAGACTGCGTAAACTTGTCTGCGTCCCGGCCATCCACGTCTTCCTAGACTGAACAAGAAAAGACGTGGATGCCCGGGACAAGCCCGGGCATGACGGGTGCCAAGGAGACGACACATGAAACGCGAAGACCTCACTGAAAAGCTGCTCGACATCAAGCGCGAGAAGGGCTGGAGCTGGAAGCACATCTGCGAAAAGATCGGCGGCTATTCCGAGGTGCTGATAACAGGCGCCATTCTCGGCCAGATGAAATTGACAAAACCGCAGGCCGCCAATGCGGGTGAATTGTTCGGGCTGTCGAAATCCGAGACCGCGATGCTGAACGAGGTGCCGATGCGCGGCACCGGCACGCCGATGCCGCCGACCGATCCCTTGATCTACCGCTTCTACGAAATGGTGATGGTCAACGGCCCGGCCTGGAAGGCGCTGATCGAGGAGGAATTCGGCGACGGCATCATGTCGGCGATCGATTTCGACATGGTGATGGAGCGCGTCGCCAATCCGAAGGGCGACCGGGTCAAGATCTCGATGTCCGGAAAATTCCTGCCGTACAAGTATTACGGCGCCAGCGGCAACGTGCCGGAATACGGGTTCAAGGAGGAGTAGCGGTCACGTCATTCCGGGGCGCGTCGCAGACGCGAACCCGGAATCTCGAGATTCCGGGTTCGCGCTTCGCACGCCCCGGAATGACGACAGGCCTTACGTCCCCGCCTTCACCTGCGTGACCGCGAGTGCCATCAGCTCGTCCATCTTGACGCGGATCTGCTGCTCGCTGAGGGCGACGCCCTTGGCCGTGATATCGCCCATCACCTTGCTGAGCACGTCGCCGTCGCCGGCTTCCTCGAAATCGGCGGCAACCACTTCCTTGGCGTAGGCGGTGGCGGCATCGCCGGTAATTCCGAGCTTTTCAGCCACCCATTGCCCGAGCAGCTTGTTGCGGCGCGCCTCGGCCTTGAATTTCAGCTCCTCGTCGAGGGCGAACTTCTTCTCGAAGCCTTCCTCGCGCTTGTCGAAAGTGGTCATTTCTGTGGTTCCAATCCCGGCAAATGGTAAACGCGGTCGCATTGCGGCGGTCCGCTCGCACACCTAGATAGAGGCGGCGAATCGGCAAAACAACGAGCCGTTAAGCCGCAGGGCAACCGGTATAAGTTGGGCCCAACCGGGCCGGATCGATTGTGCTGGATAGGCCAATCAGGTAGGTTGCCCCCAGGTCAGGTTCTTGTTCTGTTTCCAGTGCTTGTATTCGAGTTCCCGGCCTTCACGGCAGCTCCGTCGTGGTCGTAACCCTTGTCATCCGGAGCACACCAAATTCATGGATTTCAACAAAACACGGTACATCCCAATGAGCCGTCGACGCCGCATTTATGAAGGCAAGGCCAAGGTCCTGTATGAAGGCCCGGAGCCGGGAACCCTGATCCAGCACTTCAAGGACGATGCGACCGCGTTCAATGCCAAGAAACACCAGGTGATCGAGGGCAAGGGCGTCCTCAACAACCGGATTTCGGAGTACCTGTTTCAGCACCTCAACGACATCGGGGTGCCGACCCATTTCATCCGCCGCCTCAACATGCGCGAGCAACTGATTCGCGAAGTCGAGATCGTGCCGCTGGAGGTGGTGGTGCGGAACGTGGCGGCGGGATCGCTGTCGCAGCGTCTCGGCATCGAGGAAGGCACCCAACTGCCGCGCTCGATCATCGAGTTCTATTACAAGAACGACCAACTCAACGACCCGATGGTCTCGGAAGAGCACATCACGGCGTTCGGCTGGGCAACGCCGCAGGAAATCGACGACATCATGGCGCTCGCCATCCGCGTCAACGACTTCCTGACCGGGCTGTTCCTCGGCATCGGCATCCGTCTGGTAGATTTCAAGATGGAATGCGGCCGCCTGTTCGAGAACGACATGATGCGGATCATCGTCGCCGACGAGATCTCGCCGGACTCATGCCGGCTGTGGGACATCAAGTCGAACGAGAAGCTCGACAAGGATCGTTTCCGCCGGGATCTCGGTGGACTGCTGGAGGCCTATACCGAGGTCGCCAAGCGTCTGGGCATTCTGATGGAGAACGAGCGTCCGGCCGGCAGCGGCCCGGTGCTCGTCAAAAGCTAGGACGTCATTCCGGGGCGCGGGCGTAGACCGCGAACCCGGAATCCAGAAGTTTATTGCGCGAGATTCCGGATCGACCCGCTGCGCGGCTCGTCCGGAATGACGGGGTTGATATGAAAGCACGCGTTACCGTTACGTTGAAGTCCGGCATTCTCGATCCGCAGGGCAAGGCCATCGAAGGCGCGCTGAAAACGCTCGGCGTCGATGGCGTCGCCAGCGTGCGTCAGGGCAAGGTGTTCGACATCGAACTCTCCGGCTCCGACAAGGCCAAGGCGGAGGCGGCCCTGAAAGCCGCCGCCGACAAGCTGCTGGCCAACACCGTGATCGAGAACTACCGGGTCGAACTTCTCTAGGCTGCAATCAATGAAATCTGCCGTTCTCGTCTTTCCCGGAATCAATCGCGAGCGCGACATGGCGCGCGCCTTGAAGCTGGCATCGGGCCATGAGTCCGCGATGGTCTGGCATGCCGAGACCGCGCTGCCCAAGGGTACCGACCTCGTCGTGGTGCCCGGCGGGTTTTCCTATGGCGACTATCTGCGCTGTGGCGCGATTGCCGCGCGCGCGCCTGTCATGGATGCGGTGCGGGCGTTTGCCGCCGAAGGCGGCTTCGTGCTCGGCGTCTGCAACGGTTTTCAGATCCTCTGCGAAGCAGGTCTTCTGCCCGGCGTGCTGATGCGCAACGCGCGGCTGAAATTCATCTGCAAGGACGTGCATCTGCGGGTCGAACGGTCAGACACGCCGTTCACGCGCGGCTACAACGCCGGCCAGGTCATTCGGGTGCCGGTTGCCCATGGCGAAGGCAATTACGAGGCCGACGAAGAGACGGTGAAGCGGCTCGAGGGCGAGGGGCGGGTGCTGTACCGTTACTGCTCGGCGGAGGGTGTGGTCGACGAGGCCTCCAACATCAACGGCGCCGCGGATTCGATCGCCGGCATCGTCAACGAGCGCGGCAATGTGCTCGGCATGATGCCGCACCCGGAAAACCACGTCGAAGACATCATGGGCTGCACCGACGGCCGCGGCCTGTTTGCCGGCCTTGTGGCACACCTGGAAAAAGCCGCGTGAACTCATTCGTGGCCAGACTGGCGGTCGCGCTCGCGGCGCTCTCGTTCGTGATTCCCGCGCAGGCGCAGGATTTTCCGAAGCATCCCATCACCATGATTGTGCCGTTCGCAGCCGGCGGCACCTCCGACGTGATCGCGCGTGCGGTCGCCGAAGAGATGGGCAAGGCGCTGGGTCAGCCGGTCGTGATCGAGAATGTCGCGGGCGCCGGCGGCTCGACCGCACTGGCACGCGCCGCGCGCGCCGACGCGGACGGTTACACCATCGCGATCGGCAACGCCGGCACCAGTGCCGCGACCTACACGATCTATCCGAAACTGCCGTTCACGCCGGACTCGTTCGCCCCCATTGCCATGGTGGCGAAGACGTTCGGCATCGTCGCGCTGCGCAAGGACTTTCCGGCCAAGAACCTGCAGGAGTTCATCGCCTATGCGAAGAGCAATCCCGGCAAGATCAATCTCGGCCATGCCGGCGTCGGTTCGTCGAACTTCCTGATCTGCAAGAGCTTCGTGCAGGCCGCCGGCATCGACGTCACGCTGGTCGGCTATCGCGGCGCCGCACCTGCGCTGACGGATGCGATCGGCGGACAGATCGACGGCGTCTGCGATGCCGCCGCCTCGGTGTCGCAGGCGATCGACGACAAGCTGGTGCGGGGCCTCGTGGTCGGCTCGACCGTGAGGCTGGCAACCTTGCCCGATCTGCCGACGTCGGCGGAGGCGGGCCTTCCCGAATTCGAGGCGCAGGGCTGGAACGGCCTGTTCGCGCCAAAGGGCACGCCGCCGGCGATCATCGAGAAATTGAACGCGGCGGCACGCACGGCGGTCGAAAGCGAGCCGGTGAAAAAGCGCTTCTACGATCTCTCCACCGTCGCCCCCGACGCTAGCGAGCACACGCCCGACGTGCTCGGGAAACTGGTGACGCGCGATGTCGAGAAATACCGCAAGCTGCTGGAAGAGAAGAAGTAGGCGACAGAGCCTATTCGCCTGCGGCTGGGTCCGGAGTTTTGCCGCGCAACCGGTTGAGCCACTTCCCATACTGGTCTTTCGGAATCGTCATCGCGGCGACGCCGGCCATCACGAGCACGAGACCGAGCGCGAGATTCGCCGGTACGGATTCACCGAGCAGCAGCACCGAGAGGCCGACGCCGATCGGAATGCGCAAGTAGCCTTGCGCGTTGGTGGTCAGCGTGCCGAGCCTGCCGAGGCACATGTAGAACAGCATCAATCCGAACGCGCTGGAGAAGATCCCCATCGTGGCGGTGGCGATCAGGGCCTCGCGTGTCGGGTGCAAGGTCCAGGGATGCTCGACGATGAGCGCGACCGGCAATAGCAGCGTGCCACCGAACAGCAGCGATCCGGCCGCGACCACCATCGGGTCGTAATCGGACAGCCGCAATCCGAAGATGGTCGCGCACGCAAACGAGACGGTGGCGAGCAGGATCACCATTTCGGCAAACAGGTTGCTGGAGAGCCCGCCCAGCGCGTCGAGGCCGATGATCACGGCGGTGCCGGCAAGACCCAGCATCGCGCCGGCGAGCTTGAGCAGCGTCGCCGGCTCGTGCCGGGTGATGCCCCAGGTGATCAGGAACGCGAAGATCGGCGTCGTCGAGGCCAGCACCACGGTGGGGGCCGCCGGCACAAATTGCTGCGCCCAGGTGATCATCAGGAACGGGATCGTCGAATTGATGGTCTGCTGGAACGCGAACAGCTTCCAGGCCTTGATGTCGGTCGGGATCCGCAGGCCGCGCGCGTACAGGATCGCGAGCAGGAACAGCGCTGCGATCAGCGAGCGCGCCGAGATGAAGGTGATCGGCGGGATCGAACCGAGTCCGATCTTGGTCAGCGGATAGGTCGAACTCCAGCAGCACGCCAGCGCCAGCAGCAACGCATAATCGCGCCAGCCGCGCGGGGCTTTTGCAACGCCGGCCGGATCCGACGGTGATGCAGGCGTTGATTCGCCTTCGATCGCGGCATTGCTCTTCGGCAACTTGATGGCTCCCGGCACGTCCGCTTGTTTATCAGGTGGTGCGCGGAAGGTGCGAAAAAACTACGGTGTTGCGGGGGACGCTGCCGTCGGCGGCTTCCGCTTCACCCGCTTGATGGTGCCGGAAAACGTGAACAGCGAACGATCGCCGGATTTCAGCGTGCCGCGCAGGAAGATCAGCGAGCCGCCGGCGCGGGTGATCTCGCCGTCGCATTCGATCAACTCGCCCTCGCGGGCGGCGTCGAGGAATTCGCAGGAAAAGCCGATGGTGACGCCGGGGCTGTCGAGGTGGGACGAGGCGATCGCGAACAGGCAATAATCGGCGAACGACATGAAGGCGCCGCCATGGACGTTGCGCATGCCGTTGAGGTGCTTCTGTTCGACCCGGAACGCGCACTGCACCTTGCCGTTTTCGTCGATCCGGTGCCAGTACGGCCCGTTATGGGTCTCAAAACTGTCACGGGTCCAGGTGCGCCAGCCCTTGAATTCGCCCTTGGTTGCGACGTGCAGATCGGGGCGGTGGCGGAATGCATTTTTGGGGAGCTCGTTCACTAAAAATAGCCCTTCAATTGCGTGTTTCAGCCCTTAAATCCGATCCGGGAGCGATGTGCAAACGCCGATCCCGCAAGGCTCCCCCCGCAAAGCTCTGGACAGGGCGGAAATGCGCCATAAAAGGCCTTTTCGCACCCCGTCGATCTACCTAATAAGAGACCCATGAACCAACCCCAGATCACCCCCGAACTCGTCGCCAGCCATGGCCTGAAACCCGACGAGTATGAGCGCATCCTGAAACTGATCGGACGGGTACCGACTTTCACCGAGCTCGGGATTTTCTCGGCGATGTGGAACGAGCACTGCTCGTACAAGTCCTCCCGCATCCATCTCAAGGGGCTGCCGACCAAGGCGCCGTGGGTGATCCAGGGCCCCGGCGAGAACGCCGGGGTCATCGACATCGGCGACGGCCAGGCGGTCGTGTTCAAGATGGAGAGCCACAACCATCCGAGCTACATCGAGCCGTATCAGGGCGCGACCACCGGCGTCGGCGGCATCCTGCGCGACGTGTTCACGATGGGCGCGCGGCCGATCGCGTGCCTCAACGCGCTTTCGTTCGGCGCGCCGGAACATCCGAAGACGCGCCATCTGGTGTCGGGCGTGGTCGCCGGTGTCGGCGGCTACGGCAATTCGTTCGGTGTGCCGACGGTCGGCGGGCAGGTGCGCTTCCACACCCGCTACGACGGCAACATCCTCGTCAACGCGATGGCGGTCGGCCTCGCAGAGACCACCAAGATTTTCTACGCGGCGGCCTCCGGCGTCAACATGCCGATCGTCTATCTCGGCTCCAAGACCGGCCGCGACGGCATTCACGGCGCCTCGATGGCGTCGGCCGAGTTCGACGACGATTCCGCAGAGAAACGTCCGACCGTTCAGGTCGGCGATCCCTTCGCGGAAAAGCTGCTGCTCGAAGCCTGCCTCGAAATCATGGAAGCCGGTTGCGTGATCGCGATCCAGGACATGGGTGCGGCGGGCCTGACCTGTTCGGCGGTCGAGATGGGCGCCAAGGGCGATCTCGGCGTCGACCTCGATCTCGACGCGGTGCCGACGCGCGAAACCGGCATGAGCGCCTACGAGATGATGCTCTCGGAAAGCCAGGAGCGCATGCTCATGGTGCTCAAGCCCGAGAAGGAAAAAGAGGCCGAGGCGATCTTCAAAAAATGGGGATTGGACTTCGCGGTGGTCGGCTACACCACGCCGAGCAAGCGCTTTGTGGTCAAGCATGGCGGCGACGTCATGGCCGACCTGCCGATCAAGGAACTCGGCGACGAGGCGCCGCTTTATGATCGCCCGCATGTGGCGTCGGCATTGTTGCCGATGGTTCGCGCCCAGGACGTGAAGCCGCCGATCGGAATTATGCCCGCGCTGGAGAAACTGATCGGCACGCCGGAGCTTTGTTCGAGGCGCTGGGTCTGGGAGCAATACGACCACGTCATTTTGGGCAATACCGTGCAGCGCCCCGGTGGCGATGCCGCTGTCGTGCGCGTGCAGGACGGCCCGAAGGGGCTGGCGCTCACCGTCGACGTGACGCCGCGTTATTGCGAGGCCGATCCATATCAGGGCGGCATGCAGGCGGTCGCCGAAGCCTGGCGTAACATCACCGCCGTCGGCGGGCGGCCGCTTGCGATCACCGACAATCTCAATTTCGGCAACCCGGAACGGCCCGAAATCATGGGCCAGTTCGTCGGCTGCCTGAAAGGCATCTCCGAAGCCTGCCGCACGCTCGACTTCCCGGTCGTGTCCGGCAACGTCTCGCTCTACAACGAAACCAACGGCCGCGGAATCCTGCCGACGCCGTCGATCGGCGGTGTCGGCCTGCTCGACGATTTCACCAAGTCGGCGACGCTGGCCTTCAAGGCGTCGAACGAAGCGATCCTCTTGATCGGCGATACCCAGGGCTGGCTCGGACAGTCGGTTTACCTGCGCGACATCTGCGGCCGCGAAGAAGGCGCACCGCCGCCGGTCGATCTCGCAGCCGAAAAGCGCAATGGCGACGTGGTGCGCGGCATGATCCACGCCGGCACCGCGACCGCGGTGCATGATATCTCCGACGGCGGGCTTCTGATCGCGCTGGCCGAGATGGCGATGGCTGGTGGCATCGGTGCCCAGCTATTGGCAGCGCCGAGCTCGATCGTGCCGCACGCTTACTGGTTCGGCGAGGACCAGGGCCGCTACATCGTGACGGTGCCGGCGGCGGAAGCAGGTCTCGTACTGGCCAAGATGAAGGGCGCCGGCGTCCCCTGTGTGCGCATTGGTTCGACAGGTGGGGATGCGATTGCGGTCGCCGGCGAGGCGCCGGTCGCTGTGACCGCGCTCAAGTTAGCGTTCGAGCATTGGCTGCCGGCCTATATGAACGGCAAGGCGTCCTGATTTCGTAGCCCGGAAGAGCGAAGCGATATCCGGGATTTCCAGAGACACGGTCCCCGGATGTCGCGGAGCCCGTCATCGGGCGCGCCTTCGCGCGACCCGTTGGCTCATCCGGGCTACAGGGGTTAAAGTATCCGCGTCGCGCCGGGAATCTTCCGCAGCGCCGCCGTCGCGGCCCAGCTCAATATCACCGTTAGCACGAACGCCGTCATTGCCTTGACGACGGCGGGCAGGTCGTAATCGAACAGCCAGTATTGCAGCCACAGCACGATCGGATAGTGGACCAGGAACATGCCGTAGGCGTCCGCCTGCATGGGATCGAGCATGCTCCGGCCGGATTGCTTGAATCTCAGGAAGTAGGCCAGGATCAAAAACAGGATGGCCACGCTGAAGAGCGCGAAACAGAAACCGTAATCCGATTCGTACCATTCCGGCAGCCGCACCGGATTCCCCAGTATTTCGCGCTTGATGTAGATCAGCACCCACATCGCGCAATACGGAACGAGCGCCAGCAACACCCAGTTCCAGGTACGCTGAGCGAGCTTGCCGTCTGCCGCCAACAGCCCGCGATTCATATTCAGGACGCCGATGCCGGCGCCGAAAAAGAAATAGCTCGCATAGAGCAGCACGCGGCCATGCTGGACCGAGAACGGCCCGAACTCGAACCAGCTGCCAGCGCCAAAGTGAATTCGCCCGGGAACGTAGAGCGCGGCGGTGACAGCAAACATCACGACGAAGAATTCCCCGGGCCGGTCGTGACCGTTCAGCGACAGGCGGTTGATCGGCTCGAGCAGGGTGGGTGATAGCCGAAACAGCAGGCATGCAACGAGGTCGAAGCCGAACAGGACCCAGAGGAACCAGACCGGCCCGCTCGGCCACGGGCCGACCGTAATCGTCTTCCACCAGAACTCGGCGAAACCGATCTCCGGATTCTGCCGCAGCGAGATGGCGTAGTAGGCGATCGGAATGATCGTGAACGCGCAGATCACGAACGGCAGGCCAAGCCGAAGCAGTCGGTCCTTCAAATGGTTCGCTGGCCCCTTCCGGGTAATGCTCGGCCACACAAACAGCCCGGAGAGGAAAAAGAACATCGCCATGAAGAAACTGTCGGTAGCGAGCACGATCATGTCGAAGCCAAAGAAAGACTTCGGATCGGTGTGGCCGAAATAGGTATAGGGGATGATCGCGTGGTGAAGCAGGACCACGAGCGTCAGGAAGGTGCGGGCGCGATCGATCGAGAAGTTGCGCGCTTTGGCTTTGGGTACGGCGTGAACGTCGGCCGGTCCAACGGATGAAACGGTTGTCATGGGCACCCCGCGCAAGTTGATTCAAGCCAACTCTACCCGCAGGTACCGTCCGGGCCAAGCAGCCGGGCGACTAATTGAAGCAGGCTACGCCACTTCCTCGATCGTCACCTTGTCCGGATAGAACGCCAGGTAGCCGGCGATCTCCGCCATGGCCGGGAACGGCGTCTCATAGGTCCAGATCGAGTTCTCGAGGCTCTTGCCGTTGGCATTGACGCTGAAATAGCTCGCATCTCCCTTGTAGGGGCAATGCGTGGTCCGCTCGGTGCGGGCAAGCAGCGCCATATTGGCGTCCGTGCGTGGCACATACTGGACAGCTGGATAGCTCGCTTCCTTCAGGGTCAGCGCATGGGTGGTATCTGCAACCACTACGCCGCCGGCCGAGACACGGACGCGCTTCGGGTTTGCCGTAATGGTGATCGGGTGGTCGGGACCGGGGAGTTTCATGGCGGGCAGCCTCTTTTTCGGTCATTTCGTCGCAATACGACGTGACCGGATATCACATGTTCAAAACGTCTGGAGCGGGAATATAGTGCAGGAAAGGGTGACCTAGAAGAGCGTACGCGCTAGGTTCGGCTGTCACGGTTGCGCGAGCGGACCCTGATTCGAAGTATTTGCGTGATGCGAAACATCTGACGGAGACATGCTGGATGCCGATGGACGCCCACGATATCGAATCGATGATCAAGGCAGCTATTCCCGATGCCGAGGTGACGATCCGCGATCTCGCAGGCGACGGCGACCATTACGCCGCGACCGTGATCTCGGAATCCTTCCGCGGCAAGTCGCGGGTCCAGCAGCACCAGATCGTGTACCAGTCGCTGAAGGGACAGATGGGCGGCGTGCTGCACGCGCTGGCGCTGCAGACCGGCGTGCCGGGAGGCTAGCCGCAGGGTCGGGCGGAGCGGGGCGCACCGATGGCGGACAATCCACGCGGCGCGATGTGGCGCCCGATCATGCCGAACCAGCACAGCCGCGTCACCTATGCCGAGCTGTTCTTCGACCTCGTCTTCGTCTACGCGGTCACGCAGATCTCGCACACGCTGCTGGCCGACTTTACCCTGCTCGGCGTCGTGCATGTCACGCTGCTGTTTCTCGCGGTGTGGTGGGTGTGGGTCTTCACCTCCTGGATCACCAACTGGCTCGATCCCGAAAAGGCGCCGGTCCGGCTGTTGCTGTTTGCGCTGACGCTCGGCGGGCTGGTGCTCTCGACCTCGATCCCTTCGGCGTTCGACGGACGCGGTCTGTGGTTCGCCATCGCCTATGCCGCGATGCAGGTCGGCAAGACGGTATTTCTATGGATCGTGACGCCGTCTTCGCGGCCGCCGGCGCGCATGAATGCGGTCCGCATCACGACCTGGCTTGCGGTGTCGGCGATATTCTGGATCGCCGGCGGGTTGATGGAAGGTCAATCGCGGCTGGTGCTGTGGGCGATTGCGCTGGCGATCGAATATGTTTCGCCGGTGGTACGATTCTGGATCCCGCGATACGGCGCGTCCTCGATCGCGGACTGGGTCGTCGAGGGCGGCCACATGGCCGAGCGCTGCGCCGGCTTCATCATTATCGCGCTCGGCGAATCCATCGTCGTGACCGGTGCTACCTTTGCCGACCTGACCTGGACCACCGAAAACGTCGTGGCGTTCGCCTCGGCCTTCGTCGGCAGTCTGGCGATGTGGTGGATCTATTTCCACAAGGGCGCCGAAGCCGGCTCCGAGCAGATTTCCAGGTCGAGCGAGCCGGGCAGGCTGGCGCGGCTGGCCTATACCTACCTTCACATGCCGATCGTGGCCGGCATCATCGTGTCAGCGGTGGCCGACGAACTGGTGCTGAAGCACCCGGCCGGTCATTCCGATCTCAAGACGGTACTCAGCGCGATCGGCGGTCCGCTGCTGTTCCTGTTCGGAACGATCCTGTTCAAGCACAGCTTTCGCGGCTTTCTCCAGCTCTCGCACGGCGTCGGCATCGTCGCATTGTGCGGGCTTGCATGGTTCGCCGGCGATCTGTCGCCGCTGATGCTGTCGATCATCACATCGGCAATCATGGTCGTGGTCGCGGTGTGGGAATCGATTTCGTTGCGATCCAGGCCGGAAGAGCCGGAACAAGCCTGAAGCTATTTTTGCTCGACGACGTTTTTGAGGACGAGCGTCGAAAGCTGGACGACGAGCGCCCGGAGTCTGGCATTTTCCTCGAGCAGCGACTCCGTCTCGCTGCTGACCTCGGCATCCCAGCCATCGTCGTCATGGACGGACGGCGAATCCACGGGTTGTCCAGCATCGCCAGACAAAAAATACGCTTTACCCATCACTGGTACCCCCTGGCACGAACTCACCCCAGCCAAGTCGTCAGGACAGGATTGGCTGAGTCGGAGTCAAAATTTGGACGTTTCGGAGGGGAAACCGCAGCAGGGATGCAGCGATTTGCTGACGTAATCGATCAAGGTTAGGAATCGTTAACCATTCTCTGCCACATTCCACCTGCATGGTGTTGAGGCGCGCGGCGGCGCAGACACCATGCTTTCACTTTGACCAGCGCGACCACCCTCAGTCCCCACGGTTCCCGTGGCTGGGAACACGCGCCGATGAAACAAAGTGAAGCAAGAATTCTGATTATTCAGCAGTGGGATCTGTGGATTTCAACGCGGCCGCTCGATGCGGGCGGCCCCACCGGCAAAGACTCGCTGAAATTCTTCCACGAACTTCAGGACGCAAAGTCGCCGCTTCTGGATTTCCAGGCCCGCGGCCAGGATAAATGGCGAATCATTCACGCCTGGCTGCTGGATGCCGAGCGATTGTCCGACCACTGGATATCCCCGGCGCCGCGGATCGTGCCGGGCCGCAGGCCGCGACCGGCCCGTCACAAGTCCAAGGCCAGGAGCTGTGGCGGCGGGATCGAGTGACGGCTGGTCGCCGGGTGTCAGCCCTCGGCCACCAGCGCATGCACCGAAAACATCCGTTCGGCGTCGGTCCAGGAGTCGCGGATCGACCAGCCGGATTGGCGCGCGAGCGCGGTAAAGCGTTCGAGGCTGTATTTATAGCTCGACTCGGTGTGGATGCTTTCGCCGGGGCGGAATGAAAAATTCTGTCCCAAAATCCGCACCGACTGCGCCTTCTTGGCGATCAGGTGCATCTCGATGCGATGACGCTCGCGATTGTAGATCGAGCGATGCATGAAACCGGAAATGTCGAAATTGCCGCCGAGTTCGCGGTTGATGCGGACCAGCACGTTGAGATTGAAGCGTGCGGTGACGCCGGCGGCATCGTTGTAGGCATCGTAGAGCACGCGCTCGTTCTTTTCGAGGTCGACGCCGATGATCATCTGTGCGCCTTCGCCGAGAATCTGGCGCGCGCTGCGCAGGAAGGCGCTGGCTTCGTGCGGCTCGAAATTGCCGAGCGTCGATCCCGGAAAGAAGCCGACCTTCGGCGGGCCGGATATCTCGGCCGGCAGCGCGAACGGCGCGGTGAAGTCGGCAGCGACCGGATAGACCGCAAGATCGGGAAAATCCTTGCGCAAGGCATCGGCCTGGGCGTTGAGGAAATCGCCGGAGATATCGACCGGGACATAGGCGCCGAACTCACAGCGCTCCAGCAGCAGGCGAACCTTGGTGGTGGCGCCGGCGCCGAATTCCACCAGTGCGGCGCCCTTCGGGATGATCGCGGCGATCGCGTCGCCGCGGCTGCGCAAAATCCCGAGCTCGGTGCGGGTCGGATAATATTCGGGGAGCACCGTGATCTGCTCGAACAGCTCCGATCCCGCGGCGTCGTAGAAATATTTCGGCGACAGCCGTTTCGGATGCTGCGACAGGTTGCCGATCACGTCGCCGGCAAAGGCCGAGGTCGCTTCGTCGAACCGGTGCACTTGGGTCAAAGCGGCGGCATGCACATTCATGATACTCTCCTGAACGCGCTTTCCGGCGCGCCTTGATCGGCGGAAATTCAGACGTAGTCGGCGAGGCGTAACCCCGTAAATTGCCAGCGGTGGTGCGGATAAAAGAAGTTGCGGTAGGTAATGCGGCTGTGACCGGCGGGCGTTGCGAACGAGGAGCCGCGCAGCACCAACTGGTTGACCATGAACTTGCCGTTATATTCCCCGAGCGCACCTTCGATGGCGCGGTAGCCGGGGTAGGGCGAGTAGGAACTGCGGGTCCACTGCCAGACAATGCCGAAGGCATCGTTGAGCTGGCCGGCGCGGGCAGCGACCTCCCATTCCATCTCGGTCGGCAGATGCTTGCCGGCCCAGCGCGCGAATGCGTCCGCCTCGTAATAACTGACATGGCTGACCGGGGCCTGTCGGTCGACCGGCTGCAGGCCGCCGAGCGTCATGATCCGCCATTCGCCGCCTACCTGGCGCCAGTGGCCGGGCGCCTGCCAGCCTTCGTTATTGACAGCGGCAAAGCCGTCCATCAGCCACAGTGTGGCCGTGCCGTAGCCGCCATCCTTCATGAAGGCGAGCCATTCGGCGTTGGTGACGAGGTTGCGGGCGAGCCTGACCGGGCCGACCAGCGCGCGATGCGCCGGCTTTTCGTTGTCGAAATGAAAGCTGTCGTCGGTATGGCCGACGGTGTGGATGCCCTCGTTGAGGGCGACCCATTCCTCAGCCGTTCGCTGCGACGCCGGGAAGCGCCACGCCGCATCGTAGGCCGGCGGAATCGGGTTCTGCGCAAAGGCGTGCAGGATGTCGGTCAGCATCAATTCCTGATGCTGCTGCTCGTGATTGAGGCCGACCTCGACCAGGGGAACCAGTTTGGCCAGCGTGGCCTGATCGGCGGTCTGGAAGAATTTCACGACGGCGGCGTCGACATGGCGGCGATAGGCAGTGACTTCTTCCGCGCTCGGGCGGGTCAGATGGCCGCGCTGGTGGCGGGCGTGCCGCGGTCCGGCGCTGACGTAATAGGAATTGAACAGGAAGGCGTAGTCGGGATGAAACGGCTGATAGCCCGGGCTGTGCTCGCCGAGCAGGAATTGCTCGAAGAACCAGGTGGTATGGGCGCGGTGCCATTTCGCCGGGCTCGCGTCCGGCATCGACTGGATCAGCTGGTCTTCGGGGCTCAAGGGCGCCGCCCGGCGCTCGGTTTCGTCCCGGACGACGAGGTAAGCCTCGACCAGATTCTGGGCGAGGCTGCCGGAATCGGAGAAAAGTGACGGGGCTGACGTGGCCAACAAGGCCGCGGCGGATACTGATTTCGTCACTGGTGTCTCCGGTCAAGAGAGAGAACGTTAGTCTGGCGAACTGGTTCCTGACGGACAGTCCGTCCTAGATAGGGGTTCCGCTCCGGGAAAAAAGCCTCCCCGGGCGATGATATTGGTGCCGTCAGATGATGGCCGGTCCCGCCCCGGGCCGTGGACCGGGCCCCGCGCATGCCAGCTCCCCGGCATTTTACTTTGGATGCACAACGGTTTGGGCTACATATATGGCCAGTAAGCGGGTTAAATCGTCCCGTCAGACCTAGCGGCAGGGGGCGGTGCCCCAAAAGGAAATGAAGATGAGCATCGAACAATTCATCGACAATGAAGTGAAGTCGAACGACGTCGTGCTGTTCATGAAGGGGACGCCGCAGTTTCCGCAGTGCGGTTTCTCGGGCCAGGTGGTGCAGATCCTCGATCACGTCGGCGTCGGCTACAAGGGCCTGAACGTTCTGGAATCCGCCGACCTGCGCAACGGCATCAAGACCTATTCGAACTGGCCGACCATTCCGCAGCTTTACGTCAAGGGCGAGTTCGTCGGCGGCTGCGACATCATCCGCGAGATGTTCCAGGCCGGTGAATTGCAGCAGCTGTTCGCCGACAAGGGCGTCACCGTCAGCGCGGCGGCCTCGGCCTGAGCGACACCGCGCGCCTGATCGGCAAGGCGCGGCTGGAAGTTGTTGTTGCCGATATCACCGGTCTGCGCGTTGACGCCATCGTCAACGCCGCGAATTCGTCGCTGCTCGGCGGCGGCGGTGTCGATGGCGCGATCCATCGGGCTGCCGGTCCCGAACTGCTTGCCGAATGCCGCACCTTG
This sequence comes from Bradyrhizobium ottawaense, assembly GCF_900099825.1. Lineage (NCBI taxonomy): Bacteria > Pseudomonadati > Pseudomonadota > Alphaproteobacteria > Hyphomicrobiales > Nitrobacteraceae > Bradyrhizobium > Bradyrhizobium ottawaense. The sequence continues at coordinate 6,757,482 of NZ_LT629693.1, forward strand.
CATGGCTGCGCCACCGGCGACGCCAAGATCACCAAGGGCTACCGGCTGCCGGCCAAACATGTGATTCATGCGGTCGGGCCGGTCTGGCACGGCGGCGACGCTGGCGAGGATCAATTGCTCGCTTCCTGCTATCGCCGCGCACTCGAACTGTGCCAGGCCAGCGCACTATCCTCCGTAGCCTTCCCTGCAATCTCCACCGGCGTCTATCGCTTCCCTGCCGATCGCGCGGCCGGCATCGCGGTTGCCACCGTCGCCGAGGCGCTGGCCACAGCGCCCGTTGTGACGCGCGTGGTGTTCTGCTGCTTCTCCCGCGACAGCGGCCGCTTGCATGAAGCGGCTTTGGCCGGGGTCGGGAGCCCTTGTGCCGGCTGACACCGCAGCTACACTCCCCGGCGATTTCCTGGGAGGGGGTCTAATGAATTCTCGTCACATGTTGCGTGCGCTGGCCTGCGGCGCGCTGTTGCTGGCGGTTGCGCCCGCGGTCCGCGCCGAAGGCACTTTCGATATTCCACCCGGCGCCCATTTCAATCCGGACAAGCTTGCGAAGGTCACGGAGTTTTTCAAGAACGAGGTTGCCACCGGCAAGATCTCCGGCGCAGACGTCCTGATCCAGCAGCGCGGCAAGCCGGTCTATCACGAGACGTTTGGCGTGCAGGACGTGGTGTCCAAGGCGCCGATCACGGACAAGACCATCTTCCGCTTGTCTTCGCTGACCAAGGCGATCACCTCGGTGGTCGCGATGGAGCTGATCCAGGACGGCAAGCTCAAGCTCGATGATCCCGTCTCGAAGTACATTCCCTCGTTCGCCAATACCAAGGTCGGCATCGAGAAGAAGGCCGAGGACGGCACCAAGACGCTTGAACTGGTGCCTCAAACTCGCCCGATGACGGTGCTCGACCTGATGCGCCACACCTCCGGCATCACCTACGGCTTCTACGGCGACAGTCTGGTGCGCAAGGCCTACAAGGACGCCAATATCTATGCGGGCGACTTCGACCTCGCCGAATTCGCCGAACGGATCGCCAAGCTGCCGCTGCACAACCAGCCCGGCGCGCTCTGGCAATACGGCCATTCCACCGACATCCTGGCGCGGATCATGGAGATCGTGTCCGGAAAATCGCTGTTCGAGATCGAGAAGGAAAAGCTGCTCGATCCGCTCGGGATGACCGACACCGGCTTCTTCGTCACCGAACCGGAGAGGCTCTCGCGGCTCGCCCAGCCATTGCCGAATGACAGTGATTTTCGTGTCGGGCGCCAATACCGGACTGAAGTGCGCCAGAAGTGGGAATCCGCCAGTGGCGGCATGGTCTCGACCATGGCGGACTTCTCGCGCTTTGCGCAGATGCTGCTCAATGGCGGCAGCTTCGAGGGCAAGACCTATCTCAACCCGAAGACATTCGAAATGATGTCTACCGACTATGCCGGCAAGGGCTCGGACGTCGAGCGGGACTATTTCTATTTTCCCGGCGACGGTTTTGGCATGGGGTTGGGACTTGCGGTGCGAACCGATGCCGGCAACGCAAAGCCGCCGCCGCCGGGATCGCTCGGCGAGTTGAAATGGGACGGCGCCAGCGGCTGCTACATGGTGATCGACCGCAAGCAGGAGATGATGTTCGTGTTGCTGGAGCAGACGCCGACCGAACGCCAGCGCGTCCAGCGAACCCTCAAGCAACTGGTCTATGAGGCGCTGGAGAATTAACCAAAGCGTTTTCAAGCGAAGTGGAGACCGGTTCGCGTCAAGAAAACGCGTCAAAATAAAAAATCTAGAGTCCGTTCCGATCTCATCGGAATGGACTTTAGTCAGCTTGATCTACCCGCTTCACTTTCTCGCGAAGTTCATCGACCAGCACGCGAATGTTCTCGCTGTAATCGATCGGCAGGACAACCAGGTGCACGCCGCCTGCGGCAAAGGCGCGCTCGAGCGTCGGGATGATCGCCTCCGTGCTTTCGATCCTTGCGCCCTTGGCGCCGTAACTCTCGGCGTACCGGACGAAGTCCGGATTTCCAAAGGTAAGGCCGAAATCGGGAAAACGATCGACCGCCTGCTTCCAGCGTATCATCCCGTAGGCGGAATCTTCCAGAACCAGCACCACGAGATTTAACTTGAGTCGTACCGCGGTTTCCATTTCCTGCGAGTTCATCATGAACCCGCCGTCGCCGCACACCGCGAGCACCCGGCGTTCCGGATAAAGCATCGCCGCCATCATCGCCGACGGCAATCCGGCCCCCATGGTCGCGAGCGCATTGTCGAGCAGCAGCGTGTTCGCGACCAGCGTTCGATAGTTCCGCGCGAACCAGATCTTGTACATGCCGTTGTCCAGCGCGACGATTCCGTTTTCGGGCATAACCTGCCGCACGTCATGGACAATACGTTGCGGCGTCGGCGGCCATCGCGCTTCCGTGGCCCGGTCGGCTATTCGGTTCAGAATGCCGTCACGGAGACTTAACAACGCGCCGGCATTGGGCAGGCGGCCCTCGAGGCGGTCGGCCAACAGTTCCAGGCTCGGGCCGACATCGCCGACCACCTCGCATTGCGGATAATAGACCTGTTCCACATTGGCAGGCGTGTAGCTGACGTGAATGACCTGCGGCCCGCCTGGGCCCATGATGAAGGGCGGCTTCTCGATCGTATCGTGGCCGATGGCGATGATCAGGTCGGCGCGGTCGATCGCTTCATGGACATAATCGCGTTCGCTGAGGGCTGCTGTCCCCATATACAATTTGGTGCCGCCGGGCGCGGTGCCTTTTCCCATCTGGGTCGTAAAGAACGGAATCTGGGTGCGTCGAACGAATCCAGCGATTCCCGTCGTGCTTCGCGGCCGGGAAGCCGCGGCGCCCAGCATGATCAACGGCCGCTTGGCCTTCAGGATCATCTCGGCCGCGCGATCGAGCGAAGCACGGTGGGCGACCGGAATTTCAATCGGATGCTGCGCGACCATCGCAACCGGTTCGGATTCTTCGCCGGCGATGTCCTCGGGCAATTCCAGCAGGACAGGGCCGGGCCGTTCCTGCGTGGCAATCCGGAAGGCATCGCGCACCAGGGTCGGAATCGTTGAGGTGCTGACGATCTGCAGCGAAAGCTTTGTCAACGGCTTGAACGTGCCGACCACGTCGACGATCTGGAATTTCGCCTGACGGCTGCTCATGATGCCTTTCTGCCCGGTCAGCATCACCATCGGCATCGCGCCCAGCAGCGCGTAGGCAGCACCCGTCGCGAGATTGAGCGCGCCGGGGCCAAGCGTCGTGATACAGACACCGGGCTTTCCCGTCAGCCGGCCGTAGGTGGCCGCCATGAAGGCCGCAGCCTGTTCATGCCGGGTCAGGATCAGCTGGATCGACGATTTCCGCAGGCTTTCGACGACGTCGAGATTCTCTTCGCCAGGAACGCCGAAGATGCGGTCCACGCCCTCGTTCTCGAGCGCGGCAACCAACAAGTCGGAGCCTTTGGGCATCGTAACCTCCGGCGATTTTTTCAACGGTGAGCCATAGCTGAATAACAGGATTCCGCTGCGATCTGTATGCCTTCAGTTGCCCTGACCGAAGGCAATCACACCCCGCGCACGATCTCGCGCACCAGTCCGACGGTTTCCTCGATCATCTCGGCCGTCACGTCGAGATGGGTGCAGGCGCGAATGCGGCCATCCATGACAGCCAGCAGCACGCCGCGCTTGCGCAACGCCTCGACCATCTTGTCGCCGCTGATCCCGGCTCCGTCAGGCTTGAAGAACACCAGGTTGGTTTCGGGCTGCTGCACCTCGACGCCGTTGATCTGCGACAGTCCGCGCGCCAGCGCCCGCGCATTGGCGTGATCGTCGGCGAGGCGGTCGACGTGATGGTCGAGCGCGTAGACACAGGCTGCGGCGCAAATGCCGGCCTGCCGCATCGATCCGCCGAGCCGCTGTTTCCAGCGCCAGACATCGTCGATGAATTGGCGGGTACCTGCGATCGCGCCGCCGACCGGCGCGCCGAGACCCTTGGAAAAATCGATCCAGGCCGAATCCCAGCCCGCGGCCATGTCGCGCGCGCTGATGCCGGTCGCGACGCAGGCGTTCAACAGCCGCGCGCCGTCCATATGGGTGACGAGCCCATGTGTCCTGGCGATTTGCACGATTTCATCGAGCGCCGTCTTCTTCCAGATCGTGCCGCCGCCGATATTGGCGGTCTGTTCGACGCTGACCACGGTTTGCGGCGGCTGGTAGCGCGAGCGCGGGTGAAGGGCGGCGCGAAAGGTTTCGGGCGAAAACTGACCGTCGTCGCCGGTCAGCGGCGTGATCTGGAATCCGCCGAGCGCTGCATGCGCGCCGCCTTCGCGGGCGATGATATGCGCGCTGACATGGGCGAGGATTTCATCGCCCGGCCGGCACCAGGCCAGGGTCGCCGCGACGTTGCACATGGTGCCCGACGGCATGAACACCGCGGCTTCCTTGCCGAGCAGGTCGGCGACGCGTTCGCACAACAGGTTGACCGTCGGGTCGTCGCCGATCTGCTCGTCGCCGACATCGGCCTTCGCCATCGCCTCGCGCATCGCTGGTGTCGGGCGCGTCTGCGTATCCGACAACAGGTTGATGCGGACAGGGGCAGCCTTGGGGTCGCGCGGGGCAGGGGTGTAGTGCATGGGATTTTTCGCTTGCCTTTACAGCGGCCATTCAGCCGTGGATGTGTATTTATACACTTGATACAGCAGTCTACAGTGTGTATAAATGCACATGAATTCGAAGGACATCATCTCCGCCTTGAGAGCGGATGGTTGGATTCAGGTTGCCCAAAAGGGGAGCCATGTCCAGTTCAAGCATCCGACCAAGTTGGGTCGCGTGACCGTGCCTCATCCGAAACGGGACATTCCGATGGGCACGTTCAGGAGCATCGAAAAGCAGGCCGGACTGAAATTGAAATAGCGAACGCACCGATGCGGTTGTCCGGAAGAGGAATAGAAAATGCGACAGTACATCGCCCTGATCCATAAAGAAGCCGACAGCGACTACGGCGTATCGTTTCCTGATCTTCCCGGCGTCATCAGCGCCGGAAAGACTCTCGACGAGGCGCGCGACATGGGCGCGGAAGCTTTGGCGCTGCATCTGGAAGGGCTTGCAGCAGACGGTGAAGCCGCGCCCGAGCCAAGTTCGTTGGAAGAGATCATGAAGGACGCGCAGAACCGGGATGGCGTTGCGGTGCTGATCGCGGCACCTGCCTCCGACGTAAAAAGCGTTCGCATCAATGTAACGATGCCGGCCGATGTGCTCGATCAAATTGATCGCTACGCCGAGCGAGAAGGCTTCACGCGCTCCGGCTTTCTCGCCCAGGCGGCAAAGAAGGCGATGGCGGTTTGATCAACGCGGGATCACCTCGATATTCAAACGATCTTGGTATCCTCGATAGGTTCAGCCACAAGTCTGAGGCCGAATGAAGCGATCACTTTTCTGACGGTGTCGAATTCGGGCTTCGTTGTGCCGCTCAGCGACTTGTAGAGACTTTCCCGGGAAAGACCTGTTTCTTTTGCGACCTGCGTCATGCCTTTTGCACGAGCGATCGTGTCAAGGGTATCGCAAATGGACTTCGGGTCGTCTGTCGCCAGCGCCTCCGAAAGGTAATAGGCCATCGCTTCAGGGCTTTTGAGATAGTCCGCGGCATCGAATTTTGATGTCTTGACCTTCGTCTTGCGTTTCATAAGTCGACGGACCGTTTTGTTTCGCACACCCTTCGATTGCTATCGTATCCTATAGGATACAATAGCAAGAAAGCAAACAAAAAGGCCCCGGAAAACCGGGGCCTTTGATGTCTCGTAACCGCTGTAATGATCAGCGCGAATAGAATTCGACGATCAGATGCGGCTCCATCTGCACGGCGAACGGCACGTCCGACAATGCGGGGATGCGGGTGAACTTCGCCGTCATCTTGGAGTGATCGGCTTCGATGAAGTCGGGCACGTCGCGCTCGCCGAGCTGGCTTGCTTCCAGCACGTGGGTGAGCTGCTTCGACGATTCCTTGACCTCGACGAGGTCGCCGGGCTTCAGCTTGTAGCTGGAGATGTTGACGCGGCGGCCGTTCACCTTGACGTGGCCGTGGTTGATGAACTGGCGCGCGGCGAACATGGTGGCGACGAACTTGGCGCGATAGACCACGGTGTCGAGACGGCGCTCGAGCAGGCCGATCAGGTTTTCGCCGGTGTCGCCCTTCATGCGGCCGGCTTCGACGTAGATGCCGTGGAACTGACGCTCGGAAATATTGGCGTAGTAGCCCTTGAGCTTCTGCTTGGCGCGGAGCTGCACGCCGAAGTCGGAGAGCTTGCCCTTGCGGCGCTGGCCGTGCTGGCCGGGGCCGTATTCACGGCGGTTGACGGGGCTCTTCGGGCGGCCCCAGATGTTCTGGCCCATACGGCGATCGATCTTGTATTTCGCCTCACTGCGCTTAGTCATCGCGTCCTCTGATAGGTTTGAGTTTTGAGGAAACGCGCCCTCCTGTGCACCGGGATTCCCGGGGCCGACAGGTCCGCCTCGAAAGCTCGGGGAGGACCACGGGTCGCGAAACGCAACGCGGGCCGAAAACGGCCCGCGAGCAGGCGGTTTCTAGGGATATTCGACCCCGCTGTCAAATCCTCTCCCGGCCCGCTATGACTGGTTGGCGCGGGCATCTCCAAGGCTTTTTTCCAGGGCATTTTTAGGCACAAAGGGACGGGTTTGGGAGCATGCAGCCTGCAGTGGTCGTTACCGGTGCTTCCTCCGGACTTGGTGTTGAATTCGCCCGGCTGGCGGTTGCCGAAGGGGCCAAAACGGTCCTGATTGCCCGCAATATCGGTGATTTGCAGCGATTGGCGGCCGAAATCGACCCTTCCGGGCAGTTCACGGTGGTGCTCAGGATCGACCTGGCCGCACCGGATGCCAGCGAGACCATCGCGCATGAGCTCAAGGTGCGCGATCTTTATTGCCACACTCTCATCAACAATGCCGGTTTCGGGCTGTTTGGCGATGCCGTGGAACTCGACCGCGGGCACCAGCTCGGGATTATCGCCGTCAATATCCGCGCGGCCACCGACCTCATGCTGCGATTCCTTCCCGACATGGTCGAGCGCCAGGCCGGCCGCATCCTCAACGTGGCATCGGTGGCCGGTTTTGCGCCGGGCCCCCGGATGGCCGTGTATTTTGCCAGCAAGGCCTATCTGGTTTCGCTCTCGCAAGCGCTCATGCGCGAGGTCAGGAGTAGCGGCGTCACGGTGACCTGCCTGTGCCCCGGGCCGCTGCGCACGCCGTTCCTGACCCGTGCAGACGCGCAGCAGGTGCGGCTGTTCAAGCTGTTGCGAAAGCTTCCCGTCGACGAGGTCGCGCACGAGGGTTGGGAGGCCATGAAGGCGGGCCGCACGCTTTGCATCCCCGGTATCGGCACCAAGGCGGCCATCGCCGTAACCCGGTTTGTGCCCCGTGGATTGCTGCTTGCCATGGTCACGCGGCTGCAGCGAGGCCGGTAGATTTCCGGTACCCACTTCGCTTGAAAACGCTACGCTTAGGTCTCACCCGGCGGGATGATCGGGCCGCGCGAGCGCCAGCCCTCGCGGTTCAGGAGATCGACGAGGCCGGGGAAGAAGCGGTTGAGGCGCCACAGCACGTGCGCCAACAAAGTCACCAGCACCAATCCCCGGTCGCGCTTGATGGCATCGACGGTGGCCTCGGCGACCCGCTCCGGCGTGGTGTAGAGCGAAGCCGGGATTTTGGGCAGCTTGGAATAGATTCTGGACGGGCCGTCCGGTTCGACCATCGGCGTCTTCACCAGGCCCGGACAGATCACGCTGACGCCGAAATTCTTGCGGTGATAGTCGTTGCGGATCGCGAGCGTAAAGCCCACCAGGCCGTATTTGCTGGCCTGATAGGTTGCGAGCTGTCGAACCGGCACCAGCCCGAAGATGCTCGACATGTTGACGATATGGGCTTCCTCGGCGCCCGCGAGTTTGTTGATCAGGTGAGTCGTGATCTGGATCGGCGCCAGAAGATTGATCGCCATCAACCGGCGCCAGTCGCTATCCGCCACATTGCGTTGCTGCCCGTACAGGGCGATGCCGGCACAATTGACCAGGATATGCAGCGGACCGGTCGAAAACAGACCGTCCAGCATCTTGGTGATTTCCTCGGGCTGCAAGAGATCGCAAACGACGCCGGTCACCTTGACGCCGTGTTGCTTGATCTCCTGCTCGGCCTGCGCGAGCTTAATCGCATCGATATCGCTGATGACGAGGTCGACACCCTCGCGCGCCAGCGCCACGGCAATCGCCCGGCCGATGCCGGAAGCTGCGCCTGTGACGAATGCTGTACGCCCGCGTAGAATCTTCATTGGCCTGCTGTCCGCCCGTCGATGCCGTCGCCAATATCCGGCGACCATCCATCGGGGCGTTTGGGTGAACTATCGGGAAATCCTGCCAACCTGTCGCGAGGCGATCCGCTCGTGCGATGCCGGCTCCTGTCCTTCGGGAGCCAGTGCGAGCAGTTCGTCCGCAACCTGGTTATTCAAGATTTGCTCAAGACGTGAAAGCGCGATGCCGATATCGGCGGCATCGGTGATGCGATGGTCCCAGCGAACCATCACATCGATGAAGCCGTCATCGGTAACCCTATCATAGCTGAAAATATAGGGACCGGGACCGAGCGCCTCGACTTCTCCGCCGCCAAAAGCGGCGACCGAAGTGATGAGGAGCGTGCCGAAAAAATTGCCGCGTTGCCGGCCGATATTGAGGCCGATCGTCCAAGCGAGGCGCCGCAATGGCAGCGGCAGCCGGGTCACGCTCAGGGTCTTGCGGAAAAACGGCGTCGATTCGATCGGCTCTGACTTGGCTTTTCGGAGCGAGGCATCGGCCTCCATCAGCGGAACGAGATCCGGCGCCTTGATGGGGAACAGCATCACGCCATCCGGCGACGCAGTTGGCGCCACCACGATATTCGCGACCGTTTGCGGCAACTCGTAAAAGCGTGCGTAAGGCCATTTCAGGAACACCGTGCGCAGGCGCGGCTCTTCGCGGGCCAACGCCGCAAAGCCCTTGGCGAAAATCACGGCCCAGGCCGGCCGTTGGCTCAGCGCGCTTCGGGCCGAGGCCAGCCGCGCGATGTTGAGCGTCCGGCGTACCGCGACGAAAGGGACGCCCCTGGAGGCGTGCATGAGATCGATGACGACGCGGCGCGGCGTTGTGATTTTTCGAACCGTTCCGCGCATCGCTCCGCTCTAGTTCCCGCCATAGGCCAATCAGAAGGCCGGCGGGCCCAGCCCGCCGACCTCTGATCTAGCACGAACCAACCGGTTTGACGCCAGATGGTTCACTTCAGGGGGCGGGCTTGGCCAACGGCTCGCCGGCCTTGACGATGTAAACCCCAAGCACTTTGAAGGGCTTGTCGCCGGCCTTGGCGTCGTGAACCGCGCCTTCCGGGATCTGGTAGGATTCGCCGGCCTTGATCTTCATTGGCGGCTTGCCGTCGATGGCGAGTTCGAGCTCGCCTTCGAGCACATAGCCGGTTTCCATGCCGGGATGGGTATGGCGGCCGGCGGCGCCGCCTGCGGGGACTTCGGCGATCGCGGTGACGGTGTTGTAGCCGGCGGGGAAGTCGAGCTTTTGCAGCGGCGTCCGCTTGATGCCGGGTTGCTGGGCGATGGCGACGCCGGCGATTGCTGCGATGGATAGTCCGAGCAGAATTTTCTTGATCATGTGTTTTCTCCCTGTGGAGAAACTCTAGCAGCGTCGACGCCGGGCGGAAAGCGCGCGGGCAGGGGCGCTTCGCCGGTTCTCATAATTTTTCTGGGCGCGATTTTTTCTACCGCTTGATGCCCTCGAAACTTGCCGCGATGCCGCGCTGGAACAGCGACGAGTCAAAGCCCAGCGCCAGCGCGACATAGCCGCGCTCGATCATCCGGTTGGCTTGTTCGGCGGTGCGGGCGACGCCGCCGATCGGCACGCCGCTTTTGAGGATACCGGCTTCGGCGCGCGCCATCAGCGCCTGTACTTCGGGATCGTCGGGCAGGCCGCGCTTGTTGATGGAGGTGGCGAGATCGCCGGGGCCGATCACCGCGAGGTCGATGCCGGGCGTGGCCATGATCTCGTCGATGTGGTTGACGGCCTCGACATGCTCGATGGTGATCATGCAGATCATGTCGTCGTCCGCGGTCGCCATATAGTCGGCCATCGACACGCCCCAGCGGAACGGCGCGTGAAACGGTCCCCACAGCCGGTCGCCCTTCGGCGGATAGCGCACGCTGCGCACGGCCTTTTCGGCATCCGCGCGGCTGCAGATCATCGGAAAATTGATCCCGAGCGCGCCGATGTCCATCGGTGCCTTGGCGAGCCAGGGTTCGTTGGCGGCGATTCGCACCATCGGCACGCATGGCGTGCCAGCGGTAGCCGTGATCATGCCATGCGCCGAACCGAGATCGATCGGGCCGTGCTCGAGGTCGACGATGATCCAGTCGATCCCGGACCGCGCCATGATCTGCACGGTCTGGATCGAAGGGATGGTCGCGATCGCGCCGAAGGTCGGGCGACCCTCCCGCCACAGTTGTTTGAGACGGTTGAGCGGCGCGGGCTGTGCGGAGGTCAAGGCGGAAACTCCCTGATCGTATGGTAGGTGAACGATATGATAGGGACAAATGCGCGGCGTTTCGAGCGGGATGTTTTCGAGCGCGTGCAGTTGAAGCGCCATCATTCTGTCGCAAGAAACCAGCACCGCATGCGCGGGTCTGGCTTCAAGGATATCTCTGTGATGATCGATCGACGTCATTTTCTGGTCGCGGCCTCGGGCCTGGTGCTTTCGCCTGTCCTGGCAGAGGACGCCCCGCCGGCGCTGGCGGCGTATGAACGCGACACCGGCGGGCGGATCGGCGTCTATGCCGAAAATCTTTCCACCGGTGCGAAGATCGCCTGGCGCGCCGAACAGCGTTTCGTCATGTGCAGCACCTTCAAGGCTTCGCTGGCCGCCTTGATGCTGGCGCGGGTCGACCGCGGCGAGGATCGTCTGGAGGACATGGTCGCCTACGGTCCAAAGGACATCCTCGATTATGCGCCGGTCGCGAAACAGAATCTGGCCCACGGGGCCATGTCGGTGTCGGACATGTGCAAGGCCGTCGTCGAACTCAGCGACAACACCTGCGCCAACCTGTTGCTGGCGCGGGCCGGCGGCCCCGCGGCGCTGACCGCGTTCTGGCGTTCGACCGGAGATACCATCTCGCGCCTCGACCACAACGAACCCGAACTCAATCGCTCGCCGCCGGGCAATCCCCATGACACCACCACGCCATCAGCGATGGCGGGAAACCTGCGCCGCTTCCTGCTCGGCCCGGTGCTGACGCCTCCTTCGCGCGAACATCTCACCGAGTGGATGGTGGGCTGCAAGACCGGCAACAACCGGCTGCGCGGCGGCCTGCCTGGGGATTGGAAGGTCGGCGACAAGACCGGCAACAACGGCAAGGACGCGTCCGGTGACATCGCGATCGCGTGGCCGAAATCAGGCGGCCCGGTGCTGGTCTGCGCCTACACCCAGGGCGGTTCGCCGACCGCGCCGCAATTCGAAGCCGTGTTCAAGGAGATCGGCGCGATGGTGGGCCGGCAGTTGGTCTAGCGGCGGAGGCTCACGCAGGGACACGGCCGCCGAAGAATGGCATCAGCGCCTGGCTCAGCGTGTGCGGCCGCTTCGACGTGAAGATCATTTCGGCGCCGGCCTGATCCGTTGGGCCGTTGGCCGGGCCGAGCAGATCGGACACGCGGCGGGCAATGGCGGGGGCGGGATCGATCCAGTCGACCGGCCATGGCGCGAGTTGTACCAGCCGGTCCAGCAGCAGCGGATAGTGCGTGCAGGCGAGCACGACGGTGTCGGTGCGGTGGGCATCGCTGGCGTCCTTGCCGACAAAGCAGGGCGCGAGTTCGGCGGCGATATCCTCGTCGCTCACGTCGTTGCCGCTGAGCGCGGACTCGGCGAGCGAGGCGAGTTCGGCCGAGCCCACCAGCGTCACCTCGCAGCCCTGCGCGAAATCCGCGATCAGCCGCTTGGTGTATTCGCGTTTGACCGTGCCCTTGGTGCCGAGCACCGACACGCGCTTGGTCTTCGAGCTGGCGCAGGCCGGCTTGATCGCGGGTACGGTGCCGACGAACGGCACCTGATAGGCATGGCGCAGATGCGACATGACCAGCGTGGACGCGGTGTTGCAGGCGATCACCACCAGATCGGGCGCATGGCTTGCGATCAGTTCGCCGATCAGCGGCACCACGCGCGCGATGATCTGATCCTCGCCATGATGGCCGTAGGGAAAGAACGCGTCGTCGGCGACATAGACATAATGGGCATCGGGCCGGGCGCGGACGATCTCACGCAACACCGTGAGGCCGCCGAGGCCGGAATCGAACACGAGGATCGTTGGGGGATAGGACACGCCGCTCTTTTAGCCGATCCACGGTTACCATTCAGTTGTTTTTGCAGGCCATGGGGCCCGCGCGATGAATGGCCCGCGGGTCGCACACGCAGTTTTGAACGATTCAAATCGCCTTGGAAGGAATGGAAAGCTATCAGGGCAAGTCATTGCAGATACGGACAAAACCGCAAACGTTCTGCTGCACGCGAGAGGCCGGGAGACTGAACTGAAATGCTGCGCAATACGTCATCGAGCTGGGGCCGCCTGTCACGCTGGTTCCACTGGGGCCTCGGCCTGGTCATTATTGGCATGCTCGCCTTTGGCTGGTGGATGAACCACATTCCGGCCCGGGCGGACCGGTTCTTCTACCGCTCCATCCATGCCGATATCGGCTATCTCGTGCTGTTTCTGATGGTGCTCCGCCTGATCTGGCGCGGCCTCAATCCGACGCCGGCATTGCCTTCGGACACGCCGCGGTGGCAGCGGTTCGCGGCAAGCATCAGCCATTGGTCGCTCTATGCCGTCACCATGGTGGTAGCCATGCTGGGCTGGGCGCATTCCGGCGCGCGCACCCCGGATTATTCCAGCTTCTTCGGACTGTTCCGCGTTCCGCAGATTACCTCGCCCGACAAGGCCGCCGCCGCGGCCTGGGAGGATCGTCACATCCTGTTTGCCTATGTGCTGCTGGCGCTGATCGTGATCCATGTCGGCGCGGCGCTCTGGCATCACTTCGTCAAGGGCGATCGCGTGACATCGCGCATGGTCGACGGGGCGCCGGGTTGAGCCCAAGATCTGGACGAAGATTTAGAACCTCTCCAATCAAAAGCGGCTTTTTGTCTCTTCACGGCGTGGCTGTCGGCAGCGTATGCCATCTCGCCTGATCTTCAGCCATCATTGAAAGAACCGACATGTCCCTTTCGCGAACGCTTTCGAAGGCCGTCATTTTCGCCGCCGTCGCCGCGCTGCTCCCGATCGCCGCCACCGCTGCCGCGAACGCGCAGGCCGCGACCGAAATCCAGCTCAGCTACAAGGACAAGAAGTTCGAGCCGGCGGAAATCAGCGCGCCCGCCAACACGCCGATCGTCATCAAGCTGAAGAACCTGGATTCCAAGCCGATGGAATTCGAAAGCAAAGCCCTGAAGATCGAGAAGGTGGTCGCCGGCTCCAGCGACGCCACCGTCAACGTCCGCGCGCAGAAGCCGGGCCGCTACGAATTCGTCGACGAATATAACGAGAAGACCGCGCGCGGCGCGCTGGTCGTGAAGTAAGAAAAAGCCGTGATTGCCGCACTGATCATCGTTTTCCGTGAAGTCTTCGAGGCCGGTCTGATCATCGGCATCGTGCTTGCGGTTACGCGTTCGGTGCCGCATCGCAATCAGTGGATCGGCGGCGGCGTGCTGGCCGGCGTGCTCGCCGCCTGCGTCGTCGCCGTCTTTGCGGGCGCCTTGTCGAACCTGTTTGCCGGCATGGGACAGGAGCTGTTCAACGCCGCCATACTCGTGATCGCGGTCGTGATGCTGACCTGGCACAATGTCTGGATGGCGCGTCACGGCGCCGAGCTTGCCGGTGAACTGCGCGTCGCCGGGCAGGCGGTGGTGGAAGGATCGAAATCGCTGCTCGCACTGGCGGTGGTGGTCGGCGTCGCGGTGCTGCGCGAGGGCAGCGAGGTCGTGCTGTTCCTCTATGGCGTGATCGCCACCGGCGGCGATACCGCTTGGGGCGTGGCGCTCGGCGGCCTCGCCGGCCTCGCGCTCGGTGTGATGATCGGTCTTCTGACCTATTTCGGCCTGCTGCGCATTCCCGCACGCGCGCTGTTTACGACCACGACGATCCTGATCGCATTGCTGGCCGCCGGCATGGCGGCGCAGGCGGCGGCCTTCCTGGAGAAGGCCAATTGGCTGACCGCGATGGACAACGTGGTGTGGGACTCAGGCTGGCTGCTGTCCGACTCCAGCATTCCCGGCAAGGCGCTGCACACGCTGATCGGCTACACCGACCAGCCGACCGCCATTCAGCTCACGGTCTATCTGGCGATCCTGCTGATCACCTTCGTGCTGATGCGGCTCTATGGCGCGCCGGCGAAGACGGTGGCGCCCGCGCGGGGCTGAGGCCAACGGGCGCAGCGGGGTTCAGCTCGCGCCGAACACCCGCTTGAAGATCGTGTCGACGTGCTTGAAGTGATAGCCGAGGTCGAACTGTTCCTCGATCTCGGCATCCGTCATGAGCTTCTTGACGTCGGGATCCTTCTTCAGAAGCGTCATGAAGTCGCCTTCGCCGCGCCACACCGGCATCGCGTTGCGCTGCACGAACTTGTAGGCGTCCTCGCGGCTGGCGCCCTTTTGCGTCAGCGCGATCAGGAGCCGCTGCGAATGCACGAGGCCGCCGAGGCGGTCGAGATTCTTCTGCATGTTGGCCGGATAGATCAGCAGTTTTTCGATCAGGCCGGCGAGGCGGTTAAGCGCGAAGTCGAGCGTCACGGTAGCGTCGGGGCCAATCATGCGCTCGGCCGATGAGTGCGAGATGTCGCGCTCGTGCCAGAGCACGACGTTCTCCATCGCCGGCATCGCATAGGCGCGCACCATGCGCGCCAGGCCGGTGAGGTTTTCCGACAGCACCGGGTTGCGCTTGTGCGGCATCGCCGACGAGCCCTTCTGGCCTTCGGAGAAGAATTCCTCGGCCTCCAGCACTTCGGTGCGCTGCAGATGGCGGATTTCGGTGGCGAGCCGCTCGACCGAGGAGGCGATCACGCCCAGCGTTGCAAAGTACATCGCGTGGCGGTCGCGCGGGATCACTTGCGTGGAGATCGGCTCCGGCACCAGCCCCATCGCTTTCGCAACATATTCTTCCACGCGCGGGTCGATTTGCGCGAAGGTGCCGACGGCGCCCGAGATCGCGCAGGTCGCGACTTCCTTGCGCGCGGCGATCAGCCGCTCGCGGGCACGGCTGAATTCGGCATAGGCGTAGGCGAGCTTGAGCCCGAACGTGACCGGCTCGGCATGGATGCCGTGGGAGCGGCCGATCGTCGGCGTCATCTTGTGTTCGAAGGCGCGCTTCTTCAGCGCTGCCAGAACCTTGTCGATATCGGCGATCAGAAGATCGGCCGCGCGGGTCAGCTGGACGTTGAGGGTGGTGTCGAGCACGTCGGAGGAGGTCATGCCCTGGTGGACGAAGCGCGCCTCGGGGCCGACGATTTCGGCGAGGTGGGTCAGGAAGGCGATGACGTCGTGCTTGGTTTCGCGCTCGATCTCGTCGATGCGCTCCACATTGAAGGTGGCGTCCTTGGCCTTGGCCCAGATCGTTTTGGCGGCCTCTTTAGGCACCACGCCAAGCTCCGCCTGCGCGTCCGCGGCGTGCGCCTCGATCTCGAACCAGATCTTGAATCGGGTCTGCGGCTCCCAGATGGAGGCCATTTCCGGGCGGGTGTAGCGGGGGATCATCGACGACTCCGGCGAATTGTTTTTTTACGCCGTGCTTTAACAGAGCGGTCCAAGCCAGACAAACGGCCAGAGGAAATCATCAGGGGAAGCCACACAAGAAACGTCAGGAGCGACAACGCGAGGGGCACGAGGGCAGCAAGAGGGCCTGCGGCGGGCAGGGCTGCCGGACCTTGAGGGGGGGGGGGACCCCAGCCTGGCCGTCCAGTCCCGCATCCAGCGCATCCCAGCCATCGCCGAACATTGAATGACAGATATTGAAATCTGTCAGCGAGACATGCTATATCCCTTTTCGACGCCATCGGGTGTCACCTCCTGCTCGTTGGCCCTGAGCCCGGGGATTTAAAGAGGACTACGCCAATGACCATCGAAATCATTCATTTGACTACACAAATCCAACTCTGGCTGAATCAGAAGGTGGCCCGCCATTTGGCGGCGCAGGCCCAGCGCCTGGAACCGGTAAAGCATTAACCCGTTAGGGGGACTGATGACCGCCCGTCTCGTCGTTTCGCAGGTACGCCAATGAACGAAGTCGTGGTTCTGACCCCCGAACGCATTCTGGAGGTGACGGAAGACGTTTTGCGCCGTTATGGGCTCGCCAAGGCGACCGTGGTCGATGTGGCCCGGGCGCTCGATGTCAGCCACGGCAGCGTCTACCGCCACTTTCCCAGCAAGGCCTCGCTGCGCGAGGCCGTCGCCAAGCGCTGGCTCGACCGCGCCAGCGCCCCGCTTCTGGAGATTGCCGAAGCGACCGGTCCGGCCCCCGAACGGCTGGAACGCTGGCTGCGCACCATGTTTGCGATCAAGCACAAGCGGCTTGGCGATGACCCCGAGATGTTCGCGACCTACCTGACGCTCGCCCGCGAAGCCTGCAAGGTCGTGAAGGGCCACAAGGATTGCCTGGTCGATCAAATCGCGCAGATGCTCTCGGATGGCGTGAAGCAGGGCGTATTCGAGGTCGCTGACCCCAAGGTTTCCGCGCGCGCCATTT
The DNA here is from genome assembly GCF_900099825.1 of Bradyrhizobium ottawaense. Classification (NCBI taxonomy): domain Bacteria; kingdom Pseudomonadati; phylum Pseudomonadota; class Alphaproteobacteria; order Hyphomicrobiales; family Nitrobacteraceae; genus Bradyrhizobium; species Bradyrhizobium ottawaense. The sequence continues at coordinate 6,774,273 of NZ_LT629693.1, forward strand.
TCGACGCCACCAGCCGTTTCCATCATCCGGCCCATGCCGACGAATGGAACGATCCGGATACGCAGGCCAGGATCGACGCGCTGCTGACGCTGCTGCTCCGGGGACTGGAAGCGCCCTGCAAGGGCTGATTGCTCTTTCTCTCGCGACCTATACCCTCTCTTTCGTCATGGCCGGGCACAGCCGTCCTAAGGACGGCGTCGCTTCCGCTCGCCTATGTCCCGGCCATCCACGTCTTCTTTAGAGACCGCAAAGACGTGGATGCCCGGGACAAGCCCGGGCATGACGGATGGATATTTGATATCCCTCAAGTCACGCCCACTACGCGGGCGCGATGATGGATGCGGAGGAACACTTGCGGCTCGCGGTCTTTGCCGACATCCATGCCAACCGGCAGGCATTCGAGGCGTGCCTCGATTCCGCGCGGGCGCGCGGCGCGGAGCGAATCATTTGCCTCGGCGACATCGTCGGATATGGCGCCGACCCGGAATGGGCGGTCGAGACGGTGATGGACCTCGTCAAGGACGGGGCGATCGCCGTCATCGGAAATCATGACCATGCCATCGGCACCTCCTCCGAAACCATGAATGCCGAAGCCCAGGCCGCCATCGAGTGGACGCGGGGCAGGCTAAGCGCGCCGCAGCGGCGCTTTCTGGCGGAATTGCCGCTGAAGCGCGAGCAAGACGATCGTCTCTACGTGCATTCGGAAGCTTCTCACCCGGCGCAATGGCATTACGTGCGCAGTTCATCGGATGCCGCGCGCAGCATCGAGGCGACCGCCGCCCATGTCACGTTCTGCGGACACATCCACAAGCCCGCGCTCTATTCGATGTCGTCTGCGGCCAAGATGACGAGCTTCATCCCGACATCCGAAACGCCGGTCCAGCTCCTGAGCGGACGCCGCTGGCTTGCGGTCGCGGGTTCGGTCGGCCAGCCGCGCGACGGCAATCCGGCGGCGGCCTTTACCATGCTCGATACCGCGACGCGCGAGATCACCTTTTACCGCGTGCCCTATGACGTCATCGCGGCGGCCGACCGGATACGCGCCAACGGCCTGCCGACTTGGCTCGCCGATCGCCTGCTGATCGGGAGGTGAAGGATGGCAAAACCTTCGATCGTTTCAGGCGCGCAACTGGACGGTTTTACGATCGGGGAATGCGTCCATCGCGGCGGCATGGCGACGCTGTGGACCGTGACCCACCCCGGCATCACGGTGCCGCTGCTGATGAAAGTGCCGCGCGTCTCCGAGGGCGAGGATCCGGCGGCGATCGTCAGCTTCGAGATGGAGCAGATGATCCTGCCGCGGCTGGCCGGACCCCATGTCCCCGGCTGTTTCGGCACCGGCGATTTCGCCCGTCAGGCCTATGTCGTCATCGAACGCATCGCGGGCCAGACGCTGTACAGCCGGATCAACGAACTGCCGATCCCGTATGAAGAGGCAAGGGGGATCGCCGGCAAGATCGCGACCGCGCTCGCCGACTTGCACCGGCAGAACGTCATTCACCACGACATCAAGCCGAGCAGCATCATGTTTCGCCCCTCCGGCGAGTGCGTGCTGATCGACTTCGGATTGTCGCACCACAACCTGTTGCCGGACCTGCTGCAGGAAGAGTTCCGTCTGCCTTACGGCACCGCGCCCTACATGGCGCCGGAGCGGCTGCTCGGCGTGCGCGACGATCCGCGCAGCGATCTGTTTTCGCTCGGCGTATTATTGTACTTCTTCACCACGGGCGTGCGGCCGTTCGGCGAGAGCGAAACGCTGCACGGCATGCGGCGACGGCTGTGGCGCGACCCGTATCCGCCACGCCAGTTGCGGCCGGACTATCCGCCCTGGCTGCAGGAGATCGTGCTGCGCTGTCTCGAGATCGAGCCGGTCTGGCGGCATCCGACGGCGTCGCAACTGGCGTTCGATCTGGCCTATCCCGATCAGGTCAAGCTGACCGCGCGATCGGAACGGCTGAAACGCGATCCGATCGGCACGGTGTGGCGCCGCCGCTTCAACGGCGGAATGACCCAGCCGAAACCGAAGTCGGACGTCGCCGTCCAGCTGGCATCGGGTCCGATCGTGGCCGTCGCGCTCGACACCGAGGATGGTTCGGGGCCGCTCAACGAGTGCCTGCGCATGACGGCGGCGCATCTGCTGGCGACACTGCCGTCGGCGCGGCTTGCCTGCCTGAATGTGCTGAAGCTCGGTCGCATCACCATCGACAAGACGCTCGACGAACAGGGCAACAACAAGCACATCGACCGCCTCGTCGCGCTCCGGCACTGGGCTTCGCCGCTTGGACTCGACGAGAGCCGGCTGACCGTTCATGTGCTGGAGGCGACCGATCCCGCGGCCGCGATCCTGGAATTCACCGGGATCAATCAGGTCGACCATATCGTGATCGGCGCGCGGCGGAATTCGATGCTGCGCACGCTGCTCGGCAGCGTCTCGGCCAAGGTCGCGGCTGAAGCCGCCTGCACCGTGACGGTGGTGCGGCCGCCGCGGTTGGCGGCGGCGCAGGAAACCGCCAACGGCTGACGCTACGTCGACAGGATATTGCGCTGCACCTCGCTATTCCCGGACCCGATGCTGGTAATTCAGGCTCAGGGCAAGCATAGTTGCGGCATCACAATTCCGGATGGATTCATCGGCGTCGATGATGCGGACTCTCCCCGATCAACGCCGGTGATTTGCGGAAATGTTGTTCGGACAACCGGAGTCCTGCCATGTCTCTTACGGTTTCCAGCGAATCAAACCCCCGCCACCCGTTCGATCCCGCCGAAATGGGCGCCATCGCGCATCTTTACCGGGGCGAGGTCTATCGCTCGACGATCTGGCGAACGCGGCTCGACAACACGACCAACTGGTCGATCGTCACGATGGGCATCGCGCTGTCGACGACCTTTTCGAGCCCGGAGGCGTCACCCCTGCCTCTTGTGCTGGTAGGGCTGCTCCTTGCGGTGTTTCTCGGCATGGAGGCGCGGCGCTATCGCTATTTCAATGTCTGGCGCGCCCGGGCTCGCTGGCTGGAGATGAATTTCTATGTGCCAATATTCACCGGTGAAGCGCGCGACGATAGCTGGCAGGTGATTCTCGCGCGCGACTACACGGCGCCGCGCCACCACATTTCGTTTTTCCGCGCGGCTGGACGGCGTTTGCGTCGCAACTACGTCTGGATTTTCGCCATCCAGGCAATCGCCTATTACGGCAAGATAGCCATCCATCCGACGCCTGCGGCGACCTTGGCCGAATATTTCGATCGCGCCGCCGTCGGACCGATTCCGGGCTGGATCGTTCTGATGACAGGCTTTGCCTACTATTTCGGCTGGCTGGCGTTCGCGCTCGGCACGATGTGGCTCGACCAACAGCAGCACGGGGCCAAGGGCGACACGGTGGCGATGGGTTAGCGACAGCGCGCAAGAGCCGGAACGCCAGAGCGTTTTCCAGCGAAGCATGCCCTCGGACTTGATCCGTGGGTGGAACCGGTTCGCGTCAAGAAAACGCGTCAAATCAAAAATCTAGAGCCCCGTTCCGATTCCATCAGAACGGAAACGACGCTAGTGCTCACTCGAGCGTCTGGACAGGCGGTGTCTTCGTTGACGGCGCGGGGGGTGCCGCAGCCGGGGCGGGGGCCGCGGCTTCGCTCCGGGAACTGGCGACGCGCGGATTCTTTTCGCCGCCCGGGCTCACCGCTTCTGCTCGGGCACCGCGCACGCTCTCGCTGGAAGCCTGCCGTCGCTGTCGCGAGGCGCGGGACCGGTCCAGTCCCCACGACCGCGCGATGGAAGGCCCGGCCGAATAGCCGATGAACGCGCCGGCGACCGCGCCGATCGGACCCAGCACCACGGCGCCGGAAACCGCGCCGAGCGCGGCGTCGCCGGCGCGGTTCTGCGCCGATGCCGCGGACGACGCGAGTAACAGGATTGTTGCCGCGCTGGCGAAGGTCTTGATCATCTTCCTGAGTCCTTTGAGTACAGTCATCAATGCTGGTCTGTCTTTGTGGCCACACCATGAAGCTTCGGGTTCCATTGCATGCGGTTCGGCATGCCGGAACAATCGCCCGCGCAGGGGATTGTTGAAGTCATCTCGGCGCTCTGACCCGGTTCACCGGATGTCCTGCGCGAGGTTCCTTCCGACCCGAGCGATTTCGCTCGAAACCAGACGAGGCTGAAATGAAGAAAGCTGTTCTTGTTACCGCCGCTCTCCTGATCGGAGCATCCCCTGCATTCGCACAGAAGAGCAAAGGCGCTTCCGAATTTTCGCCCGGCGACCAAATGCGGGATTCCCGAACGCAGACCACAAAGGGGGCGTCTGAATACGCGCCTGGCGATCGCATGAAGGAGCCGGGAACGACGGGAATGTCGAAGGGCGCCTCTGAACTGTCACCCGGTGACAAAATGAACGATCGGCGCAAGAAATAGCGCCGAGGGTTCCTGCGACTGAACCGGACAATTCGATTCCGAAACATGCGAGGCCGCCTCCCGGGGCGGCCTCATTGTTTTGGCTTCGTCTGCGGCCCGGACCGGAAACGGGTTTCGGGTGGTCGACACATCGATTGGCGGGCAATTTGTCGGCGTACTCTGAATTGGAAGGGACCAAGGATGCGCCTCTACTATCACCCACTATCGTCAAACGCGCGCCGCGTCGTGATGACGGCGATCCACTTGAACGTCAGCCTTGATCTGGTTGTGGTCGATCTTCTGAAAGGAGAACACAAAGGCGCTGAATATCAGCGACTAAATCCAAACGGAAAAGTCCCGCTGTTGGACGACGACGGGTTCATGCTGTGGGAGTCTCACGCCATCATGCAATATCTGGTGGATGGATCGCCGGGGCAGGATCTCTACCCGGGGGATGCCAAGGCGCGCGCTGACGTCAATCGGTGGCTGTTCTGGTCAGCCTATCACTTTACGCCGGCAGTCGGTTTCATCAGCAGGGAACGCGTCTCGAAGAAAATGGTTGGCGGGTCCGGCGGGCCCGATATGGCCGAGATCAAGCGCGGTGAGGCGTTGCTCGCGGCAGCAGCGCAGGTGCTCGACGATCACCTTGCTCGAAACAGGTGGATTGCGCAGGACAAGCTTACCTTGGCCGATCTGGCGATTGCCGCGCCGCTGATGCACACGGTCGCGGCAGAGTTGCCGGTCACGGGTTACGCGAACGTGCAGGCGTGGTTTGCGCGCATGCAAATGCTCGACGCCTGGAAGAAGGCGGCGGTTACTCCCTAGGCGCTCCTCCCGCGCCACGCGCTGCTTCGCTGCCTGTGCAAGCGCAATCTTCGCGCAGCCCCTGCGACAAAACAACCCGACGGGAAAATCACCAAAAGTCTGTCCAGCCCTTCGCGCAAAAATATTTCCGTTGCACCGTCGCGCAAATCAGAAGTCTAACTCCGCCCGTCTCGCGGCAACAAGAGGGGCGATCGCGATCGTCACGACGTGCGGTGGGATGCGGTGGATGCGAAGGCTGCGACTGACGAGCGTGGTCATTGCGTACGGTGAAATCGTTTGGGTCCGACGCCCCGGTGCTGGCGTCAAGTTCGAAGGCGGCTAACGCTGCTTAAGAGCGATGGTGGCAAGAAAGCCGGTCACCAGGACGAAATCGTATAAGCCGTAAAGCCATTGCGCAGGGGAGGCCGGTGTGTTTCCGCCAAACCTGTATGCTCGTGCGCGTGTTTGATGCACTGTTTTGCGCGCGAGACCGCGGGTGCAGCGTGCACCCGGTCTTCCCTGCGCCCTCTTCACTTCAAGAGGGCAAACGAAATGTGAAACTTCGGGCGCTATGCGCCGCGAGATCGAGAACACGTATTTGCTGTTTGGAAATTGAATCCGGACCTCGCCACGTCATGCGAGGAGCGCAAGCGACGAAGCAATCCAACTGTCCCTGAGCTGAGGTATGGATTGCTTCGCTTCGCTCGCAATGACGTTGGAAATTCGTAGGGTGGGTTAGCGAAGCATACCCCACCAATCCATACGCACGGACAGATGGTGGGTTACGCCTTCGGCTAACCCACCCTACAAAGCTCAAATCGCTTCGCCGCGCGCGAGTTCGGCCGCATTGCGGATCGCCGAAATATTGGCCTTGTAGGATTCCACCGTGCCGCCCTTGAACACCGCGGAGCCCGCGACAAAGGCGTTGGCGCCGGCGGCGGCGAGCTGGCCGGACACGTCAGGGCCGACACCGCCATCCACCTCGATGTCGATCGGGCGTCCTGCCGTCATCGCCCTGATGTCGCTGACCTTGCCGAGCGCGGATTTGATGAACGTCTGGCCGCCGAAGCCGGGATTGACCGACATCACCAGCACGAGATCGATCAGGTCGATGACATATTCGATCGCGCTCGCCGGCGTACCCGGATTGAGCGAGACGCCTGCCTTCTTGCCGAGCGCGCGGATCGCCTGCAGCGAGCGATGCAGATGCGGGCCGGCCTCGGCATGGACGGTGATGTGATCGCAGCCGGCCTTGGCGAAGGCTTCGAGATAGGGATCGCACGGCGAGATCATCAGATGCGCGTCGAAGATCTTCTTGGTATGCGGGCGCATCGCCTTGATGACGTCGGGGCCGTAGGAAATATTGGGAACGAAATGTCCGTCCATCACGTCGAGATGGATCCAGTCGGCGCCGGCCGCGTCCACGGCGCGGACCTCTTCGCCGAGCTTGGCGAAGTCCGCCGCCAGGATCGACGGTGCGATGACGAGGGGACGTGACGCGAATGGCTGAGACATGTGCGTTTCCCGAAGTTCTTGCAAAGGAGAGGAATAACTCCGCGTAACATGCAGCAGGGCCCAGGGCAATGCAGCGGCAAAGCTCTCCTGTGGGCGGAAAAATCTGCCGCATGCGGGCACCAATTGCCGACCCGGCGGGACCTTTGAGACAGAGAAAAGCCCGGTTCTATTGGGTTTTTCGCCGTGGCACGGGCCTTGCTGAGCTACTCCGCAGAAGCTGAGCCGCGCGATGCGGCATTGTCGGAGTTCGGCCATGTTACCTGCCTTAACCGCTGCGTCCGCGGCGATCGATATCCTCAAGTCGCTGACGTCGTCGAAGTCGTCGTCCACGACGACCACAGGCTTCACACAGGCCGCTTCCAATCCGTTCGATCTGTCGGGCAGCAGCAGCACCCAGGCCTCGACCGCCACGAGCACGGGTTCCAGCAGCGGCTGTTCGCAGATATCGCCGCAGACCATGAGCGCGCTGCTCGACGCCCAGAGCCAGTCCTCGACGGGATCGACCACAGCGTCGTCGGCCACGAGCGCCTCCGATGCGATGAAGGACCTGTTCTCCAAGATCGACGCCGATGGCGACGGCAAGATCACCAAATCCGAATTCGAGAACGCGCTCGGCGCCGGCGGCACCAACCTCAAGGCGGCCGACAGCGTATTCGCCAAGCTCGACAAGAACGGCGACGGCTCGGTCAGCCTCGACGAAATGTCTTCGGCGCTGAAGGGCGCCGGCGGCAAGGGTGGTCATCACCATCACGGTGCGGGCGGTTCCGGAAGCGCCAGCGGTTCAGGAAGCGCGGACGGATCCAACACCGATCCGCTGCTGGCGGCGCTGCAGGGCGCTTCCTCTACCTCCACCACCAACAGCGATGGCTCGACCACAACGTCGTTGACCTACGCCGATGGATCCAAGGTCACGATGACCTCGCCGGCCAGCAATAGCTCATCGAGCTCCGCGAGTTCGTCCTACAATTTCATCGAGCAGATGATCCAGCGCGAGGCCAACTCGATTGCGTCCTCGGCGAAGTCATCGCTGTCGGTCAGCGTCTGAACCTGAGATCCGGCGGGCATAGCGTTTTCGAGCGAAGTGAACACCGGTTCGCGTAAAGAAAACGCGTCAAACCAAAGAGCCCTAGCCGAAGCGATTCCCCCACGCCGGTAGCGCGCCCAGAAAGGGCAGCGCAGTCGCCGCATGGACGCCGCGCGCAATGGCGCGGGCGACCGTATTGGCGGCCACCATGCCGAGTTCGGTCAGACCGAACAGCGGATCGATCGGCTTCTGGCCGGTCGCCGCCGCAAACACCACGTCGCCATCGAGCGGTGCGTGGACGGGATAGATCGCGCGCGCCATTCCGGTTTGCGCGATCATCGCCAGCCGTCTCGCCTGCGGCTTGGTCAGCACGGCATCGGTCACCACCACGACGAGCGTGGTGTTTTCCGCGGCGTTCGCTTCCGGACCGCCCTTGAGCCGCGCCTTCAGCATGTCGGGATTGAACGACGGCGGAAGTCCGCGTCCGCCGAACTCGTGGCCCACTTCGAACGGGGCCGCCCAGAACCACGGGCCGTCGCCGACCGTGACGCTGCCGACGGCGTTGACCACGGCAAGTGCGGCGACCCCGACGCCGGCTTCGGTTCGCGCCGAAGCCGAACCAAGTCCGCCCTTGAAATTGGCCGTGGTGGCGCCGAGACCGGCACCGACGCTTCCCAGCGCGAAATCGGAGCTCGCGGCGCGGGCCGCGGCGTAACCGAGGTCGCGGTAGGGCGGAAAGCGCCCCCATGCCTTGTTGCCGCCGTTCAGGAGGTCGAAGCAGATCGCGCCCGGCACGATCGGAACGACGGCGTCGCGGATCCGCAGGCCGCGGCCCTGTTCGGCCAGCCAGGCCTGCACGCCGCCGGCGGCATCCAGGCCGAGCGCCGAGCCGCCAGAGAGCGTGATCGCGTCGATCGCATCGACGGTGCCTTCGAGGTGAAGCACCGATTCCTCGCGGGTGCCGGGGCCGCCGCCGCGGACATCGATCGACGCCACCGCAGGAGCATCGAAAATGATCGCGGTGACGCCGGAGGCGATCGCCGCATCGTCGGCATGACCGACGCGAACGCCGGCGATATCGGTGAGGAGATTTTTCAAGAAACCCTGTCCACTGGCCCGTCCAGGCGGGCCTTCTGCACCCGATATATCAGCCGCGCGGAATGCTTCAACTGGCAAGCGCCAGCCGGAGCATCCTGGCCAGCTCGGACTTGCGATAGGGCTTGGCGAGCAGCAGCACGCCGGAATCGAGACGGCCGTGATGGACGATGGCGTTCTCGGTATACCCTGATGTGTACAGGATCTTGAGCGAAGGCTTCCGCCTCAACGCCTCCTCGGCCAGTTGGCGGCCGTTCATGCTGCCCGGCATGATCACATCGGTGAACAGCAGATCGATCGGTGCGGTGTCGATGATCTTGAGGGCGTCGGCGGCATTGGCGGCCTCGAGCGTGGTGTAGCCCAGGCTCTCGATCTGGGTCACCACATAGCGTCGCACCATCGAATCGTCCTCGACGACGAGGACCGCTTCATGACCGCCCTCGACACTGGCCGAGATCAGTTCCTCCGCGGCGGTCTGGTTCAATCCGGTCGCGCGCGGCAGGTACATCTTGACGGACGTGCCGTGGCCTTCCTCGCTGTAAATCTTGATGTGCCCGCCCGACTGCTTGACGAAGCCGAACACCATGCTGAGGCCGAGCCCGGTGCCCTTGCCGACTTCCTTGGTGGTGAAGAACGGATCGAATACCCGCTCGAGCAGGGCTGCCGGGATGCCGGTGCCGGTGTCGCTCACGGCGACCATGACGTAGTTGCCCGGCGTTACCTCGCTGTGCATGTCGGCATAGTTTTCGTCGAGATAGACGTTGTTGGTTTCGAGCGCGAGCTTGCCGCCATGGGGCATCGCATCGCGGGCGTTGAGGGCCAGATTCAGCACCGCCGTGGTGAGCTGGCTCGGATCGACCAAAGCGGTCCAGGCGTCGTCGGCCAAGATCGGCTTGATTTCGATATGCTCGCCAAGCGTCGGATGCAACAGCTTGGCGGCCTCCAGCACCAGCGAATTGACGTCGATCTCACGGGGCTGCAGCGGCTGCTTGCGGGCAAAGGCCAGCAGATGCTTGGTCAGGCTGGCGCCGCGTTCGGCGGCTTCGTCGATCAGCTTGGCGATCGATACGAGCTCGGGCTGGCCGGCGACGGCCTCCTCGAGAATTCCGATGGTCCCGGTGATCACGGTCAGGATGTTGTTGAAGTCATGGGCGACTCCGCCCGTCAGTTGGCCGATCGCGTCCATCTTCTGCACATGCCGCATCTGGGCCTCGGCGTTCTGCTTTTCCGTCAGGTCGCGGCCGATGAAGAAGTGGCGCCTGACCGGTTCCGACCATGTCCCGCTCCAGTTCAGCGAGACCGCCTTGCCGTCCTTGCCGACGTAGCGGGTCTCGAAACTGCGCTTGCTCTGCCCCCGCCGCGCCGTTCGCATCTCGTTGCGGGTGTTTTCGAGATCGTCGGGGTGGATGAACTCGACCGCGCTGTGCCCGATCATGTCGGCCGGCGCATAGCCGAGAATGGTGGTGACGCTCGGGCTGACCTGGATGAAATTTCCGGCGGTGTCGGTCACCAGGATGAGATCGTGCGAGGTCTCGAAGATGCGCTGCCGCTCTTCGACTTCCCGGTTGAGCGCTTTCAGGGTCCGATTGCTTTCGGTGATGTCGCGCGCCGTCTTGGAAGCGCCGATGATGTCGCCGGAAGCCGACCGGATCGGGGAGACGCTCAAGGAAACCTCGACACTGCTGCCGTCCTTGTGCATGCGCGAGGTTTCGTAATGCTGGATCCGCTCGCTGTTGCCGACACGCGCGAGGATGTCGCCGACCTCGGCGCGCCGGTCCGGCGGGACGATGATGTCGATGTGCTTGCCGACGGCCTCGGCAGACGTATGGCCGAACAGGCGCTCGGCGGCCCCGTTCCAGCCGGTGATGGTGCCGTCGAGCGCCTTGGTGATGATGGCATCGTTGGATGATTCCACGACCGCGCTGAAAATGCGTTCGCGCTCGGTGCGAAGATTTCGTTCGGAGGCCGCCTGATGGCGGAGCTTTCCGAGCAGGCGCGCCAGTTGCGCCTGCAGGCTGACATTGTCGATCAACAGCACGGCCAGCACGAAACTGGCGGCGCACAGCCCATAGATGCGGCCGAGATAGAAGCCGAGATCGAAACGCGCCACATTGAGGATGGCCGACATGGCGATGTCGAACAACCAGGCGCAGAGCACGACCATCAGCCAGATGTCGAGGACGGAATGCGGCTTGCGAAACCAGAGCATGGCCAGGGCCGCGAGGCTGAGACACCATACGGTCGACACCACGCCGAGCATGACGGGCGTGTAATGCCCGTCTTTCAGCAGGATGGGCAGAATGTCATGGCCGCCGGTGGCAACCGCGGTGAATGCGGCCATCGCCACGGCCACCGCGGCAATGCTTACCCCGATCGCCCGCCCAGGCGAGGCCTGCATCCTCATGCCGTTATCGCGTGCCTTCAGCGCCGCATAGCCGAGCACCAGCAGCGGAAATCCGCCGTGCCAGACCATGTAGAGCCAGACGGTGGTTTGAGGGCCCGCGCCGAGCAACCCGCCGGGCGCGAACAGGCCGGGAAAGGTGAGGGCGTGGACCACGGCGGCGATGGCCGTGAACAGATAACCGCTTGCAAGCAGCAGCAGCGCCCGCGAGCGCGAAACCCCGAACTGCGAAAACAGCAGGACCGCGGTGATCAGGTCGTTGATGGCCAGCGCGGATTGATAGCTGGCGACGAACGCCGGCACCGGGGCCAGCGGCACGCCGGCAAAAGGCACGGCGCATGCGAACAGCAGCGCGGAGACGACGACGATCGAAGCAGCCGCCCTACGATCCCTGCCGGTCGCGGGCATGGTCGAGAGAAAGATGTTGCGCTCGCTACCTGTCTGCATTCTCGTCTCCGGCAAACTGGCATCGTACGCGCCAAAAGATTCGCATCGGTCACGCACCATAACGTATTCGCAGCGACCGGGAGTCCAGCCGATAAGTGGATATCAACCGGGAGGAATTCGTTGCAGTCTGTCTGTGATCGGGCGGCCCTGCAGGCCGGGCGAGCGCCGGTACCTCAGAGATCCGACGCGGGTTACGCGGAATCAACTCAAGGTTACATGTTACCTAATTGGTGCGGGGACGGAAAGGCGGCCGGGTGAGTAACCGGCTCTTTACCACCGGACGGAATAATGGTTGCGTCATTCCATAGAAAACCGGGAACTTCGCGTCAGGCTGTCGCACGATCGAGCCCGAGAGAATCTCATGCCCCGCGTCCTTGTCATTGACGACCAATCCGATGTGCGCGCGATGATTTCCATCGTGCTGCGGATCAACCAATTCGAAATCGTCGAAGCTGCCAGCTCGCCGGCGGCACTGAAGGCGTTCGAGGAGCAGGGCTTCGATCTCGCGATCGTCGACATCTTCCTGCAGGGCACCAATGGATACGATTTGATCGGCACGCTGCGCGAACGCATGCCCGATTTGCCCGTGGTCGCGATATCCGGAATGACGGCGCTGGACTTCCTGTCTGAGTCGCCCGGTCTGTCGGATGTGGTCTGCCTGCAAAAGCCGTTTCGGCCCCACGACCTGATGCGCGCGATCGAGGCGGCGCGGGGATCGGTCCGGCCATCGGTCGCCACGGCGCGCTAGCCTACCGTTCGGCACGTCGCAGACCATTGGCGTCGGCCGTTGCCTCCTGTGGCGGAAGGAGATCGGCCGCAGCATGGTGTGACGATAGCGGGACGGAGAGGCGGCAAATCAGGCCTTCGGGTCGCCAATCGAATTCCGCTTTGCCGCCCAGTTGTGACTCGATGCTCGCGATCACGCTTCGTGTTCCAAAGCCGCGCGTGGTCGGTTTCTCGACCCGCGGTCCGCCGGTTTCCGCCCACACAATTTTCAGAAGTCCCGCGTGGTTCTCCCAGTCGACCTTTAGCCGGCCCGACTGCGCCGACAGGGCGCCGTACTTGGCCGAATTGGTGACGAGTTCGTGCAGCGCCAGGGCAACCGTTTGCGCGGTGGCGGGCAACAATTGAACTTCCGGGCCGGACAGCACGACCTGTTCGCCCATCGCATAGGGCGCGAGTTCCTCTTCGATCAGCTTCCTTGTTTCGGCGCCTTGCCAGCTCGACAGCGAAAGCACGGTGTGCACCCGCGCGAGCGCATTGATCCGGCCCTCGACCGAGTGAATGTAGGACTTCACGTTTTCGCCGCGCGTCAGCCGGACGATCGACTGCGCCAGCGCGAGCGCGTTCTTGGCGCGGTGATCGACTTCCCGGGCCAGCAGGCTCTGACGTTCCTCGGCCTGCTTGCGCTCGGTGACGTCGACGGTGACGCCGCTGACACGGATCACGCGGCCGTCCTTGTCGGTGCTTGCCGCTGCCGTTCCGGTGCACCAGCGCACTTCGCCGGTAGGCCGCACGATCCGGAATTCCGCCTCGTATGATTTCGCGCCCCTGGCGAAGCTCGCCCATGCCTCGCGCAATTCGTGAAGGTCGTCCGGATGAAACACGCTCTGGATATTGCCCGGCGTCAGTTCAAAGCTGCCGGAATCGACGCCGAGAATTTGATACTGGCCCTCGTCCCACAAGCAGTCGCCATTGGTCCAGTCCCAGTCCCAGGATCCCATCTTACCGGCGGCGATCGCCAGGCTGCGGCGCTGCTCGCTCTCCACGAGACGGGTGTGGGATTCCTCCAGTTCGGCGGTGCGGGCGCGAACGCGGTCCTCGAGTTCGACGTTGAGCCGCTCGAGCTCCCGGGTCTTGCGGTAGAGCTCGGCGAACACCTTGATCTTGGCGCGCAACACTTCGGGCACGACCGGCACCGGGACGTAGTCGACCGCGCCCATTTCGTAGCCGCGCAGGCGGTCGATATCGCTGACCTGGATCGCCGAGATGAAGATCATCGCCGTCTTTTGGAAGCGGGGATGTTCGCGGATCATGGCGGCGAGTTCGAAACCGTCGAGTTCCGGCATGCAGACGTCGACCAGAATGATGGCGACGTCGTTCTTGAGCAGGAACTCGAGCGCTTCGCGGCCGGACGAGACCGAGACCAGGTTCTCGCCGAGTTCCTTCAGGATCACCTCGTAGGCGAGCAGCTTCGCCGGCTGATCGTCAACCAGAAGAATGTTTACTTTCGCATGTTCCATCATCTGCGTGCGCCGATCAGCGGTGTAGCCACATTCGAATGGCGAGCAGCAACTGCTCGGTGTTGACGGGCTTGGCGAGATAGTCGGACGCGCCGGCCTCGAGGCATTTTTCGCGGTCGCCCTTCATGGCCTTGGCGGTCAGCGCGATAATGGGAAGGCGGCCGAACAGCGGATTTTGCCGGATCACGCCCATGGTCTGATAGCCGTCCATCTGCGGCATCATGATGTCCATCAGCACGATGGCGATGTTGGGGGTCGACTCCACCAGCGCAATGGCCTCGTGACCGGTCGTCGCCGTCAGCACCTTCATGCCGCGCCGTTCCAGCACGCTGGAAAGGGCAAAGATGTTGCGGGCGTCGTCGTCCACCAGCAGCGCGGTCTTGCCAACGAGATCCTCATCGGAACTATTGAGCTTCTCCAGCATCCTCTGCTTCTCGACCGGCAATTCCGTGATCACACGGTGCAAAAACAGCGACGTTTCGTCGAGCAGGCGTTCCGGCGACTCCACGCCCTTGACCACGATGCTGCGGGCCATGGTGTGGAGTTCCGCATCTTCTTCCGCCGAAAGTTCCCGCCCGGTGAACACGACCACCGGAACATTCGACAGCGCTTCGTCGTTGCGGATCTGGTCGAGCACCTCGAAACCGCTCATGTCGGGCAGCCGCAGATCCAGCACGACGCAGTCGCACGGGGTGTCGCGCAGCATCGACAGCGCGCCGGCGCCGGTATCTGACGTCACGATTTCGATGTCGTCGTGATCGAGCAGGGCCTTGATGCTCAACTGCTCGGCGGCGTTGTCTTCGACGATCAGGAGGCGCTTGCGCCGCGGCCTGGCATATTCCCTGATCTGGCTTAGCGCCGCGCTGACGCCCTCGGTCGTCGTCGGCTTGTTGACAAAGGAGAACGCGCCGCGCGCCAGCGCGTGCTGGCGGTCTTCGTCGAGCGTGATGATCTGGACCGGGATGTGCCGGGTCAGCGGATTGTGCTTGAGCTGGCTCAGCACCGTCCAGCCCAGCATGTCCGGCAGGAACACGTCGAGTGAAACCGCCGACGGCTGGAACTGCTTGGCGAGTTCAAGCGCCTCGGCGCCGTGATTGGCGACCAATACCTTGAAACCCTTGTCGCGGGCGAGATCGATCAGCACCCGGGCATAATGCGGGTCGTCCTCGACGATCAGCAGAATCGTATCTCCCGGCTCGAGATTGAGCCGGTCGTCCGGCAATTGCTCGATCACCCGCTCCTGGGTTGCCGCGGCCTGCAACGCCGGTGCCGTGACGAAGGGCGACGGGGAGGGCGCGCGCGGCGCGATCGTGGGTCCGGCATATTTCAGCGGCAGATACAGCACGAAGGTGCTGCCCTTGCCCGGTGCGCTGCGCAGATGGATTTCGCCGCCGAGCAGGCTCGCGAGTTCGCGGCTGATGGCAAGGCCCAAACCTGTGCCGCCGTATTTGCGGCTGGTTCCGGCGTCGGCCTGCTGGAACGCCTCGAAGATCAGCTTCTGCTTTTCCAGGGGAATGCCGATGCCGGTGTCGGTCACCTCAAAGGCGACGACGGCGGGCGCGTGGTTCAGGATCGGGTGATCGGTGCTCCAGCCGCCGACGGCGGCCGACACGGTCAGCTTGACGCCGCCCTCGGCCGTGAACTTGAAGGCGTTCGACAACAGGTTCTTGAGAACTTGTTGGAGCCGCTTGG
Organism: Bradyrhizobium ottawaense; assembly: GCF_900099825.1. NCBI lineage: Bacteria > Pseudomonadati > Pseudomonadota > Alphaproteobacteria > Hyphomicrobiales > Nitrobacteraceae > Bradyrhizobium > Bradyrhizobium ottawaense. Next base: position 6,789,877 of record NZ_LT629693.1, read on the forward strand.
AATCCGTCACCATGCTGCGGCTCAGATTCTCGTCGACGCTGATGCCGAACGAGAGATGACGGTTTTCGGCTTCGTGCTTGAACGGCCGTCCGACGGTTTCCAGCAGGTTCTGCGTCAGGATTTCCTCGGCGTCGACGGTCACGGTTCCGGATTCGATCTTGGAGAGATCGAGAATGTCGCTGATCAGGTTCAGCAGATCGGTACCGGCGCCGTGGATGGTCCGGGCGAACTCGACCTGCTTCGGCGACAGGTTGCCGTCGGGGTTCTCGGTGAGCTGCTGGCCGAGAATCAGGATGCTGTTGAGCGGCGTGCGCAGCTCGTGCGACATGTTGGCGAGGAATTCCGATTTGTATTTCGAGGTCAGTGAGAGCTCGGTGGCCTTTTCCTCGAGCGCGCGCCGGGCCTGTTCGATTTCCTGGTTCTTTCGTTCCACCTCGACGTTGCGTTCGGCGAGCTGCTGCGCCTTCTGTTCGAGCTGTTCGTTGGTCTGTTGCAATTCCTTCTGCTGGGTCTGCAATTCGCCGGCGAGCTGTTGGGATTGCGTCAACAGGCCTTCGGTCTGCATCGTGGCCTCGATCGAGTTGAGCACAATGCCGATGCTGTCGGTGAGCTGCTCGAGGAAGGTCATCTGCGAGGTCGTGAACGAGCTGACCGAAGAGAGTTCGATCACGGCCTTGACCTGGTTCTCGAACAGAACCGGAAGCACGACCAGGTTTTTCGGGGTCACGCGCAGCAGCGCCGAATTGATCGGCGCGGCGTCGGTCGGGATGTCGGACACCAGCCGCTGCCGCTTGTCCATGGCGCACTGGCCGATCAGTCCGTCGCCGAATTGCACGGCCAGCGGATGGGGATTGATGCTGTCGCCGGCATAGGCCGAGAGCAGGCGCAATTGCGGATTCTCCGGATTCTCCACTTGGTAGATCACGCCCATATGGGCATTGATCAGCGGCGCCAGCTCGGTCAGCAGCAGACGTCCCACCGTGGTGAGGTCGCGCTGTCCCTGCAGCATGTTGGTGAACTTGGCGAGGTTGGTCTTCAGCCAGTCCTGCTCGGTATTGACCTGCGTCGTCAGGCGCAGGTTGCCGATCATGGTGTTGATATTGTCCTTGAGCTCGGCTACTTCGCCGCGCGCATCAACCTGGATCGAGCGCGTCAAATCGCCCTTGGTCACGGCGGTGGCGACCTCGGCGATCGCGCGGACCTGAGAGGTGAGGTTGGCGGCAAGCAGGTTGACGTTGCCGGTGAGATCCTTCCAGGTGCCGGCGGCGCCTGGCACGTTGGCCTGGCCGCCCAGCCGTCCCTCGACGCCGACTTCGCGCGCCACGCTGGTGACCTGGTCGGCGAAGGTGGCCAGCGTTTCCGTCATGTTGTTGATGGTATCGGCGAGCGCGGCCACTTCGCCCTTCGATTTCACCGTCAGGTTCTGTTTCAGGTCGCCGTTGGCGACCGCCGTCACCACCTTGACGATGCCGCGAACCTGTTCGGTAAGGTTGGCGGCCATGAAGTTCACGGTGTCGGTGAGATCCTTCCAGGTACCGGCCACGCCGGGCACCTGCGCCTGACCGCCGAGCTTGCCCTCGGTGCCGACCTCGCGCGCGACGCGCGTCACTTCGCCGGCAAACGCGTTCAACTGATCGACCATCGTGTTGATGGTGTTCTTCAGTTCGAGGATTTCGCCCTTCACGTCGACCGTGATCTTGCGTGAGAGGTCGCCGCGCGCGACGGCGGTGGTGACTTCGGCGATGTTGCGGACCTGCGTGGTGAGGTTGGCCGCCAGCAGGTTGACGTTGTCGGTGAGGTCCTTGAACGTTCCGCCGACGCCGGGCACCACGGCCTGGCCGCCGAGCCGTCCCTCGGTGCCGACCTCGCGCGCCACGCGGGTCACTTCGGCCGCGAACGAGCGCAGCTGCTCGACCATCGTGTTCAAGGTGTCCTTGAGCAGCAGGATTTCGCCGCGGACGTCGACCGTGATCTTCTTGGACAGGTCGCCGCCGGCGATGGCGGTCGCGACTTCGGCGATGTTGCGGACCTGGGCGGTCAGGTTCGAGGCCATGAAGTTGACGTTGTCGGTGAGGTCCTTCCAGGTGCCGGCGACCTCCGGCACTTCGGCCTGGCCGCCGAGCTTGCCTTCGGTGCCGACCTCGCGCGCCACGCGCGTCACTTCGGAGGCGAAGGCGTTGAGCTGGTCGACCATCGTATTGACGGTGTTCTTCAGCTCGAGAATTTCGCCCTTGACGTCGACCGTGATCTTCTTGGAAAGGTCGCCCTTGGCGACAGCCGTGGTCACCTCGGCGATGTTGCGGACCTGACCGGTCAGGTTGCCGGCCATCGAGTTGACGTTGTCGGTGAGGTCCTTCCAGGTGCCGGCGACGCCGGGCACGTTGGCCTGACCGCCGAGCCGGCCTTCGGTGCCGACCTCGCGCGCCACGCGCGTCACCTCGCCAGCAAAGCGATTGAGCTGGTCGACCATCGTGTTCAGCGTTTCCTTGAGCTGCAGGATCTCGCCGCGGACGTCGACCGTGATCTTGCGCGACAGGTCGCCGCCGGCAATGGCGGTCGCAACTTCGGCGATGTTGCGAACCTGTGCCGTCAAATTGCCGGCCATCGAGTTGACGCTGTCGGTGAGGTCCTTCCAGGTACCGGCAACGCCGAGCACGTTGGCCTGGCCGCCGAGCTTGCCTTCGGTGCCGACCTCGCGCGCGACGCGCGTCACTTCGCCGGCGAAGGCGTTGAGCTGGTCGACCATGGTGTTGAGCGTTTCCTTCAACTGAAGGATTTCGCCTGACACGTTGACGGTAATCTTCTTGGAGAGGTCGCCCTTGGCAACCGCCGTCGCGACTTCGGCGATGTTGCGGACTTGGCCGGTCAAATTGCTCGCCATCGAGTTGACGCTGTCGGTGAGGTCCTTCCAGGTGCCGGCGACGCCGCGCACCAGCGCCTGGCCGCCGAGTTTGCCTTCGGTGCCGACTTCGCGCGCCACGCGCGTGACTTCGCCGGCGAAGGCATTGAGCTGGTCGACCATCGTGTTGACGGTATCCTTCAGCTCCAGAATTTCGCCGCGCACGTCCACCGTAATCTTTTTGGAAAGGTCGCCGTTGGCGACCGCGGTCGTCACTTCGGCGATGTTGCGGACCTGCGCCGTCAGGTTCGACGCCATCGAGTTGACGCTTTCCGTCAAATCCTTCCAGGTGCCGGCGACGCCGAGCACGTTGGCCTGGCCGCCGAGCCGCCCTTCGGTGCCGACCTCGCGTGCCACGCGCGTCACTTCGCCGGCAAACGCATTGAGCTGGTCGACCATCGTGTTCAGCGTTTCCTTCAACTGCAGGATTTCGCCCGACACGTTGACGGTGATCTTCTTGGACAGGTCGCCGCCGGCGATCGCGGTGGCGACGTCGGCGATGTTGCGCACCTGCGCCGTCAGGTTGGAGGCCATGAAGTTGACGTTGTCGGTGAGGTCCTTCCAGGTACCGGCCACGCCGGGCACCTGGGCCTGACCGCCGAGCTTGCCCTCGGTGCCGACTTCACGCGCCACACGCGTCACTTCGGAGGCGAACGAGTTGAGCTGGTCGACCATCGTGTTGATGGTGTCCTTCAGCTCCAGGATTTCGCCACGGACGTCCACTGTGATCTTGCGCGACAAGTCGCCGCGCGCGACGGCGGTGGTGACGTTAGCGATATTGCGGACCTGTGCGGTGAGGTTGCCGCACATCGCGTTCACGGAGTCGGTGAGGTCCTTCCAGGTGCCGGCGACGCCGGGCACGATGGCCTGGCCGCCGAGCTTGCCGTCGGTGCCGACTTCGCGGGCGACGCGGGTCACTTCGGAGGCAAAGGAGCGAAGCTGGTCCACCATCGTGTTGATGGCTTCCTTGAGCTGCAAGATCTCGCCGCGAACGTCGACCGTGATCTTCTTCGACAGGTCGCCATTGGCCACCGCGATGGTGACTTCGGCGATGTTGCGGACCTGGCCGGTGAGGTTGTTGGCCATCGAGTTGACGCTCTCGGTCAAATCCTTCCAGACGCCGGTCACCTCCGGCACCTGGGCCTGACCGCCGAGCTTGCCTTCGGTACCGACCTCGCGCGCCACGCGCGTCACCTCGGAGGTGAACACGCTGAGCTGCTTGATCATGGTGTTGACGATGTTGGCCGACTGCAAAAATTCGCCGCCGAGCGGGCGGCCGTCGACATCGAGTTTCACGGTCTGCAGCAGGTCGCCCTGCGCGACCGCGGCGACCGCGCGGGTGACTTCACGGGTGGGCCACAGCAAATCGTCGATCAGCGTGTTGACCGAGCCTTCCATGTCCGCCCACGATCCGCTCGAAAGATCGAATTTGACGCGCTGTCGCGTTTTGCCTTCGCGGCCGACCACCTGTCCGACGCGCTCCAGTTGCTGCGCCATGCGCTGGTTGGCGGCGACGATTTCGTTGAAGGTGTCGGCAATCTTGCCCTCGATGCCGATGTGATCGCCGGTCATCCGTACCGAAAAATCGCCGGCGCGCATCGCCTGCAGCGCGTGCAACAGATCCTGCAGCGGGTCGGGCTTTCCGTTCGAGTTCGATTTTGCGTTCGCGGCTGGCTTGCGCTTGGCAGCGCGAGATGATGCTCCAGGGGAAAGGTCACTCATCGTGTTTCCTTGAGGCCGGTTCGCGCGAATCTAGCGGCAGGTGTGCGACTCCCCAGCATACAACTGCCAGCCCAGCTTCAGATCAAGCGGGAACCGTTGTAAGCGCAGTGAAATCAATGACATGGAACCTACCCGGGTCGCTAATGCGCTTGCGCGCCTTTGGTTCCATCGCGCGCGCCATATTTTTTGTCCGGAAAACAAAACAAAAACGCCCCGGCAAGCCGGGGCGTTTGCAGTTCCAATCGGGAACGATCGTCGGAAGCCCGATCAAGAGCCTTTGGGATTGATCTCGGTGTAGTTGCCCGTGGCGTCCCATTTGTAAACGACGTAGTCGAGCTGCTTGATGTCGCCCTTGGCGTCGAACTCCAGCTTGCCGATCACCGTGTCCCAGGCGCCGGCCTTGATCGCGTCCATGACTTTTTTCGGGTCGGTGGTGCCGGCCTTCGCCGCCGCCTGCGACCAGACCTGCATCGCGGCGTAGGTGTAGAGTGTGTAGCCTTCCGGATCGATGTTCTTGGCCTTGAAGCGTTCGACGATCGCCTTCGCGGTCGGCTTGTTGCGCGGGTCGGGGCCGAAGGTGAACAGGGTGCCTTCACCGGCGGGGCCGGTGATCGAAGCGAACTCCTTGTCGGCCAGCGCGTCGCCGGCCATCAGCACGGTCTTGAGGCCCTGGTCGCGCATCTGCCGCACCAGCAAGCCGGACTCCTGATGGTAACCGCCGACATAGACCAGATCGATGTTGTCGCGCTTCAGGCGCGAGACGATGGCGTTAAAATCCTTGTCGCCCTTGTTATAGGATTCGAACATCTTTTCGGTGAAGCCGGCCTTGTTCAGCGCCTTCTTGGTTTCGTCGGCGAGACCCTTGCCGTAGGTGGTCTTGTCGTTGAGGATGGCGACGTTCTTGTCTTTGTAGTTCTTCAGGATGTACTCGGCGGCAACCAGGCCCTGCTGATCGTCGCGGCCGCAGACGCGTGCCACGTTCCAGAGCTTGCGCTCGGTGAACAGCGGGTTGGTCGAGGCCGGCGTGATCTGCAGCACGTTGCCATCGGCATAAGCCTCGGAGGCCGGGATCGACGACGACGAACAATAGTGACCCGCCACGAACGGGACCTTGGAAGAGGCGAATTTTTCGGCCACCGAACGCGCCTGCTTGGGATCGCAGGCATCGTCGCCGACCTGCAGCGCCAGCTTCTTGCCGAGCACGCCGCCGGCGCTGTTGAGATCTTCCACCGCCTGTTCGGCGCCGTTCTTCATTTGCCGGCCGAATGCGGATTCGCCGCCCGTCATCGGGCCCGCTACACCGACGGTGATGTCCTGCGCCAGCGCGCTTGCCGATAGCGCCAGCGATGCGCCGAATGCCAGGCCGATGAGTTTCAGTGACTTCATGAGATTTCCTCGCGGGGTGGTCGATTTCGGGAGCACCCGGCGGGCCGGGTACGAAAATCAGGTCCATTCTCGGCTGATTTTACCGCGAAGTCATCGGCAATTTTCGGGCAAATCCACGGTCGGTTCGCAGCATCTTGCCGCAGTATCGGCCATCGCCGGCCCGGCGCTACCCCCGCCGGCCGCCTTCCAGATAGGCAGCGCGGATTTCCGGGCGCTGCAGCAATTCGCTGCCCGTGCCCGACAGGGTAATCAGGCCGTTGACCATGACGTAGCCGCGATGGGCGAGTTTCAGCGCATGATTGGCGTTCTGCTCGACAATCAGCACGGTCAGGCCATCCTGCCGGTTAAGCGTCCGGATGGCGTCGAAAATCTGCCGCGCGATCAGGGGCGCCAGTCCGAGCGACGGTTCGTCCAGCATCAACAGGCGCGGGCGGCTCATCAAGGCGCGGCCGATCGCCAGCATCTGCTGCTCGCCACCGGACAGCGTGCCGCCGCGCTGGGTCATGCGTTCCTTGAGCCGCGGGAACAGCGTCAGAACCCGCTCGAGACCGCTGGCGCGATCGGCCTCGCTGCTATCGGTCGCATCCGCGCCCATCTGCAGGTTTTCCGCCACGCTCATGCGCGGAAAAATCCGGCGGCCCTCGGGCGACTGGGCGATGCGCATCCGCGCGATCTCGTGCGTCGGCACCTCGGTGATATCCTGGCCGTCGAATTCGATTTCGCCGGAGCGGGCGCGGGGCCTGCCGAAGATCGTCATCATCAACGTCGACTTGCCGGCGCCGTTGGCGCCGATCAGAGCGACGATCTCGCCGGCATTGATCTCGATATCGACGCCCTTCAGCGCCTCGATCTTGCCGTAGGAGGCGCGCAGCGACCGGACCGCGAGCAGGGGCGTTGGGGATGACGCGGTCACGTTCCGCTCTCCATCACGGCGATGGCTTCCTCCTCGTCGGCGCCGAGATAGGCGGCGATCACCTTGGGATCGTCGCGAACCTGTTGCGGCGTGCCTTCGGCGATCTTGACGCCATAGTCCATCACCACGACGTGGTCGGAGATTTCCATCACCACCGACATGTCGTGTTCGATCAGGAGGATCGAGGTGCCTTGTTCGGCGCGGATCGACAGCAGCAATTCGCTCAACGCACCACTTTCCCGTGCGTTCAACCCGGCGGCGGGCTCGTCGAGGCAGAGCAGCGCCGGTTCGGTGCACATCGCGCGCGCGATTTCCAGCCGCCGTTGATCGCCGTAAGGCAGATTACCGGCGGCATCGTCGGCGCGGCCCAGCAGCCCAATGCGATCGAGCCATGTCCGCGCCAGGTCGATCGCATGCTTCTCGGCCTTGCGCCACGAGGGCGCGCCGATCAGGCCTAGGAACGTCAGCCCGGACGCGCGCATCAGCGCGTTGTGCTGTGCCACCATCAGGTTTTCCAGCGCCGTCATGCCGGGGAAAAGCCGGATGTTCTGGAACGTGCGGGCGACACGGGCGAGCTTCGAGATCCGGAAATCGTTGAGCCGTTCGAGCTGGATATTGCGGCCGTCGTCATGCGTTAGCCGGATGCTGCCGTCGCTCGGCTTGTAGAAGCCGGTGATGCAGTTGAAGACCGTGGTCTTGCCGGCGCCGTTCGGGCCGATCAATGCGGTGATCTGGCGACGTTCGGCGCCGAAGGAGAGGTCGTTGACGGCGACGATGCCGCCGAAACGCATCGACAGGTGATCGACGGACAGGATGTGATCGCCGTTCATCCGTGTCCCTCCTTGACGAGGTCGGAAGAGATCGCCTGGTTGCGCTCCAGGAACACGGTCGGCGCGCGATGGCCGATCAGCCCGCGCGGGCGCCAGATCATCAAGAGCACCATGGCGACGCCGAACACCAGCATGCGGTACTGGTCAAAACCACGAAACAGCTCGAAGCCGCCGATCATCGCCAGCGCCGCCAGCGCCACGCCGAGTTGCGAGCCCATGCCGCCCAGCACCACGATCGCCAGCACCAGCGCCGATTCCTGGAAGGTGAAGGATTCCGGGCTGATGAAACCTTGCCGGGTCGCGAAGAACGCGCCCGCAAAACCGCCGAACATCGCTCCGGTCGCAAACGCCGTCAGCTTGGTCGTGGTGGTGTTGATGCCGAGCGCGCGGCAGGCGACTTCGTCCTCGCGCAGCGCTTCCCAGGCACGGCCGATGGGCAGGCGTCGGAGACGGATCGTGACCCAGTTGGTCAATAGCGCCAGCGCCAGGATCAGATAGAACAGGAACACGATGCGGTGGGTCGGCGAGAATTCGATGCCTAACCTCGCCGCCAGTCCGTCCTCGCCCGGCGACAGCGGAATGCCGAACATGGTCGGGCGCGGAATGCCGCTGATGCCGTTCGGCCCACCCGTCAGGCTCTGCCAGTTGATGATGACGAGGCGGATGATCTCGCCGAAGGCGAGGGTGACAATCGCGAGATAGTCGCCGCGCAGCCGCAGCACGGGAAAGCCGAGCAGCACGCCCCAGAAGGCGGCGAGGATGCCGGCCAGCGGCAGGCAGACCCAGAACGACAGCCCAAAGTTGGTCGCCAGCAGCGCGTAGGAATAGGCGCCGACCGCATAGAACGCGACATAGCCGAGGTCGAGCAGGCCGGCGAGGCCGACCACCACGTTGAGGCCCCATCCCAGCATCACATAGGTCAGCACGAGAATGCCGAGATCGAGAATGTAGCGCTGGTCGTAGAAGATGACCGGCACCAGAAACGTGAACACCAGCAGCGCCGGCGCAACGAGACGTCCCGCAACCGACAGCGCCGATTGCACCGGTGCCGGAACTACCCTGATGGTGCCGACCGGTCCCCACCATTGCCGCAGCAGTTCGACGACGATGCTGCCGCCGAACACGACGGCGACCATGGCGGCGAGATCGCCGAACCGGGTCCAGTAGATCAACTGGCCCCGCGGACCTGCCTCGGTGCGCACGCCGATCATCAGCGAGAACAGCACCAGCGCGACCAGCGCGCTGATCAGCGCTTTCTTGAAGATGAAGGCGACCCCCGGAGCGCGCGAGGGCTTTGTGGACAAGGCCTGCGTGGAGACGGCGGGGGGTGCGTTCACGCGGCCGCCCGTCAGACTTTTTCGACTTCGGGCCGGCCGAGCAGGCCGGTCGGAAGGAAGATCAGCACGATGATCAGGATCGAGAACGCGGCGACGTCCTTGTATTCGACCGAGAAGTAGGCCGACCACAGCGTCTCGATCAGGCCGATCAGGAGTCCGCCGAGCATCGCACCTGGCAGCGAGCCGATGCCGCCGAGCACGGCGGCGGTGAACGCCTTGATGCCGGCGACGAAGCCCATGAAGAAATCGACGAGGCCGTAATAGAGCAGGTACATCATGCCGGCGACGGCGGCGAGCGCTGCCCCGATCACGAAGGTCATGGAGATGGTGCGGTCGACGTCGACGCCGAGCAGCGACGCCATGGTCTGATCCTGCTCGCAGGCGCGCATGTCGCGGCCGAGCCGGGTGCTCGACACCAGCCAGGTGAACAAAGCGAGCAGCACGACGGTGGTGATGACGACGACGATCTGGATGTTGGACAGTTGCACGGCGAAGCCGCCGGCGCCTTCATGCAGCGTATAGCCGCCGGTGATGATCGGCGGCACCGGCTTGACACGCGCGCCCTGGGCGACCTGCGAATAATTGGTCAGAACGAATGACATGCCGATCGCCGAGAGCATCGGCGCCAGGCGGAACGAGTGCCGCAGCGGCCGGTAGGCGATGCGCTCGATGGTCCAGCCGTAGAGCGCGGTGATCGCCATCGATACCAGCAGCACGATCAGCAGGATCAGCGGGATCGCGGTCAGGCCGAACGAGACCAGGATCAGGAATGTGATCAGCGCGATGAAGCCGCCGATCATGAAGATGTCGCCATGGGCGAAATTGATCATGCCGACAATGCCATAGACCATGGTGTAGCCGATGGCGATCAGGCCATAGATCGAGCCGAGCACGAGGCCGTTGATCAGTTGCTGGGCGAAATAGTCCATGCGCTGCCGCTGCTAGAGAACAACAACGCGGCAAGAGCCCCCGGCAGCCCAAGACGACGCGTCGTGCCGTTTTCTAACAGTGGGAACCCGGGGCGGCAACAGCGCCGGCTGCGGCCCAAAGGGCTTGTACAGAGCTAGTTTTCCGGGAGCCGGGTTCCGGCGTCACAGTCCGGCCACGGCTTTGCCGCGCAATGATCCTCAAGGAACCGCTGTTCCCTCGAAACCAACGCCGGGGCTTGCCGTTGATACCGGCTTCGTTCAACAAGGGAGATCCCGAATGAGCAACCAGAACCAGAATCCGGGCCAGCAGAACCAGCAGCCGGGTCAGAAGCCGGGGCAGCAGCAGGGCGGCGGGCACAAGCCCGGCCAGCAGCAGCAGGACCCGAACCGTCAGAAACCCAATCAGGACCGCTAGTCTGGACTGACGCCAGAGATCAGAGGAAGGCCCCGCCGGGAGGCGGGGCTTTTCTTTTGTCGGCGCCGGTGGTCAAGATATTGACTTCGCTGGCAACCGTTTCGGCTGCGCCTGAGGTTAAGTTGGCGGCCGTAGTTCGCCCGACAGCCAGCCGAGCACGTCGGATTGGATCGGATCGGCCGCTTCGAGAATCCTCTCCACATGATTGCACTGCCGGCATTCGAACGTTCGAGCATTGATCCCCAGCCGCGCCGGAGTTATCCGGGCCGCCACCATCTCGGCTGCGCACATTGGGCATATTCTGGATGCAATCTTGCCGGTTGATATATCGCGCGAGAAATGATGCCCCATCACCAGTCTCCTCGATCGGACCAAGCTCACCGCCAGCGATTGATGCGATGGGCGGCGTAGCCGATCGTAGGGCCGATCAAGATCGGGTCACTGGTCAATATTGCTCACACGGCGAGGTTCAATCGGGATTCTTTTGGAAACGAATTCCTGACCTGCGATCGACGAATTTTGTCACCTTTAAATCAATTGCCGGCGCTCTCGCGCAGCAGACGCTCGAATGCTTGCGTCACGTCGTTCGTCATCTTGCTTCGACTGCAAAAAAGGCGGCCCTTTCGGGTCGCCTTTGTTGTTTGAACGTGGACGCGCTTACTGGCAGAGATGCCGGCGACCGTCTTCACCGCGAAATACCGTTCCCGGCTCGCAGACGAATCCGTTCGGATTGTAGGCGCCGTATGAGCCGTCGTAAGCCACAGCCGGGCCGGGGTCATAGGCGTAGGAATCGTCATAGTAACCGGTATCGCCGTAGCCATAACCGTATCCATAGCCGCCTAGTGCGGCACCAGCGATGACGCCGGCTGCAATGCCGGGTCCAAATCCGCCGCGCCGGAAGCCGCCGCCGCGATAATTACCGCCGCCGAACCGCGCGCCGCCGGATGCAAGGCGTACTCCGCCCATTCCGCCGCCGGCAAAGTGGGGCACGGCGCCGCCGCCAAAGTGCGCGCCACCACCACCGCCGTGACCGCCACCAGGACCGCGTGCGAGTGCGGGAGAAGTTGCAAGCGCGATCGCGACACAGGCCGCGCCAAAAATCTTCAGTTTGGTCATTTCAATCCTCCATGAATTGTCATGAAGAGAACAGGCGCTGGTCGCGAATGTTCCGAGGGGATCGTGTCCAAAGTTTCACCTGCGCACGCGTCATCGTGATGACGGTCGAACCGTCAGCGCCGCGTCAGGCCGATACCGCCGCGCGCCGGGACAGCTATCGCTTCAACAATCCCAGTTCGGCGACGATCGCGGCGGCTTCCTTGACGGCATGATTGGCCGCCGGCACGCCGCAATAGATCGCCTGCTGCAGCAATATTTCCTTGATGTCGTCGGGCGTGAAACCGCCCTCAGTGAGTGCTGCGCGCACGTGCAAGCGGAATTCATCCCACTGGCCCAGCGCGACCATGGTGCCGATCACGAGCACGCGGCGGGTGCGGTGGTCGAAATGCGGGCGGGTCCAGATATCGCCCCAGGCATAGCGCGTGATCAGGTCCTGGAAATCGGTATTGAACGCGTTGCGGTTGGCGACGGATTTGTCGACCCATTCATTGCCGAGCACTTTTCGACGTTGCATCATGCCGTCGTCGCGGCGCTGGTTGTCGTCCATGATTTCTCCTTCCCGTCATTGCGAGGAGCGAAGCGACGAAGCAATCCATTCTTCTTTTCGTGGTGAGATGGATTGCTTCGCTGCGCTCGCAATGACGGCTGTTAGAGTTAGCGTTGCGTCAGGAAGCCGACCACCGCGTCGGTGAAGGCGTGCGGTTGCTCGACATTGGAAATATGCGCGGCGTCCAGGATCGTCATGCTGGCGCCGGGGATTTTGCTGCGGATGTATTCGGCGGCTGATATCGGCGTCGACATGTCGTGACGTCCGGCGATTACCAGCGTCGGGCTTTTGATCGTCGGCAACTCTTCGCGCAGATCGAGCGTCGACAGCGCCTCGCAGCAGGCGACATAGCCCTCGACCGGCGTGGTCAGCATCATCGCCTTCATGTTGGCGGTGATCTGCGGCTCGCGCTCGCGAAAGTCCGCGGTCAGCCAGCCCGACATTACGGCGTCGGCGACCGCGGCGATGCCGCCTTCCTTTACCGCCTTGATGCGCTCATGCCAGCGGGTCGGGTCCGGATAGTGGCAGGCGGTGTTGGCGAGAATGATCTTGCCGAATCTGTCGGGCGCGTTTGCTCCCAGCCATTGCCCGACCATGCCGCCCATCGACAGGCCGCACCAATGCGTTTTCGCAATGTTGAGATCGTCGAGGATCGCCAGCACGTCGCGGCCGAAGCGCTCCATCGAATAGGGGCCGGGCGGCACGTTCGATTTGCCGTGGCCGCGCCGGTCGTAGCGGATGACGCGAAACACTTGGGCGAACGCCTTCATCTGCGGCTCCCACATCGCCATGGTGGAGCCCAGCGAATTCGACAGCATCAGCGTCGGTCCGCCGTCGCGGCCTTCGACGGATACGTTGAGCAGGCACCCGTCGGCGTCGATCATCGGCATCTGAAATTCTCCAGGCTCTTACTTGTCGTCGATTGAAGCGAGCAGGCGGTCGATCAGGGCCTGCGAGGCGCCCTGATAGGCCATCGGCTCGAACAGTTTTGCAAGGTGGTCGGCGCCGAGCTGCGCGGTGATTTTCGAATCTGATGTCAGCACGTCGCGCAGATGTTTCTTGCCGGCGGCGGCTTTCTTGCTGGCCGCCTCGATCAGGTGATGCGCGTCGCTCTTGCCGATCTTTTCGGCCAGCGCCATCGTCACCGCTTCTGCCATGATCAGCCCATGGGTCGCATCGAGATTGAGCCGCATCCTGACGGCATCGACCTCAAGTCCTTCGGCGATGTCGACGATCGCCGCCAGCGCGCCAGAAGTGACCAGCAGCAGCGTCGGCAAGGTCGGCCATTCCGCGTGCCAGGGTCCGGCGCTGCGCTCGTGATCCTGCACTTGGGCTGCAAAAATCGTGGCGGCGAGATTGGGCGCCATGGTGGCCGCGGCAAGTGCACTGGCTGCGGCCACCGGATTGCGCTTGTGCGGCATCGTGGACGAGCCGCCGCGGCCTTCGCCCGACGGTTCGAAGGCTTCGCCGACGTCGGTTTGCATCATCAGCGAGACGTCGCGCGCGATCTTGCCGCAGGTTCCTGCGAGGATGGCGAACACGGCAGCCGCCTCCGCAATGCGGTCGCGATGGGTGTGCCAGGGCGCGTCGGGCAGCGGCAGTTTCAGTTCCTGCGCCAGTCGTTCGGCGACCTGCAATCCCTTGTCGCCGAGCGCGGCAAGCGTCCCCGCCGCGCCGCCGAATTGCAGCGCCAGCGTCTCGCTGCGCAATCGCTGCAGCCGTTTCCGCGAGCGCTGCAGCGCCGCGGCATATTCGGCGAGTTTCAGCCCGAACGGCATCGGCAGCGCGTGCTGCAGCCAGGTGCGAGCCACGACCGGCGTGTGGCGATGCGTTCGCGCCAGTGCCGCAAAACCCGCGACGGCGCGGCCGGTGTCGGCGAGCAGGGCATCGATGCCGGCGCGCAGGCCGAGCATGGCGCCGGTGTCGATGACGTCCTGGCTGGTCGCGCCCCAATGGACATAGCGCGCGGCGTCGGCATCAACCTTCGCGACACGGGCGGTCAGTGCCTTGACGAGGGGGATCGCAAGGTTGCCGGATCGCGTGGCGGCCTCGGCCAGGGCTGCGAGGTCGAATGATTCGGCCCGGCAGGCGGCCGTGATCGGTTGGGCCGCGCTGGCCGGAATCACGCCTGACGCGGCTTCGGCGCGCGCCAGGCCGGCCTCGAAATCCAGCATGTTTTGCAGGCATACGACATCGTCGCAGATCGCGCGCATCGCAGCACTCGACAGCATCGGCGCCAACAAAGGGGAGAGGGACGTGCTCATTTGCGCGCGACCTAACCATTCCCGCCTGTCCCTGCCAATGCCCTCGTTGCTTTCGGGGTTTGCGGTATCCGTGCCCGTCTGCGGCGCGTTGCGAATATGCATCGCTCAATGTCGGAACGCGGTCTTTCCTTTCGGCCGGGCGTGGCTTACTTGGGGACATAGACCAAGGCGATTTCAGGAGGCAGCCCCATGGCCATGACGATGACCGGCGAAGTTCAGCTTGCGGCGCCGCGCGAGGCCGTGTGGGCCAAACTGAACGATCCGGAAGTGCTGAAGGTCTGCATTCCCGGCTGCGAGGAGCTGGAAAGGACCGAAGACAACGGCTTCCGCGCCACCGCCAAGATGAAGGTCGGGCCGGTCTCCGCCCGCTTCAAAGGCAAGGTCACGCTCAGCGACCTCGACCCGCCGAACGGCTACAAGATCTCGGGCGAAGGCGAGGGCGGGGTCGCCGGTTTTGCCAAGGGCGGCGCCACGGTGGCGCTGGCCGAAAAGGACGGCGGCACGCTGTTGAGCTACAATGTCGAGGCGCAGATCGGCGGCAAGCTGGCCCAGCTCGGGCAGCGCCTGATCAACGGTTCGGCCAAGAAACTGGCCGATGAATTCTTTGCCAATTTCGCCAAAGCTGTTCAGGGCTGATCCGGTACAGGGCTGCCCCGAAAAAGGCCGAGCCGCAAAAGGCTGCCGGACTGTCCCGATTGCCAGATCAGGCCATGCCCCAAGCGGGGGGCTCCTGAGGTTGCTCATTGCCGGGATGGCCCATATTATGGCCTTGGAATGATTTTAAACGCCTGCGCGGCCGATATGCGGCGGTGCAGCTCAAGAGAGTGCTGATGGCCAAGATTTCCCTGATCGTGAACGGCAATCCCGTAAACGCCAATATCGACCCCCGTACCCTCCTGGTCCAGCTTCTGCGGGAAAATCTCCGGCTGACGGGCACCCATGTCGGCTGCGACACCTCGCAATGCGGCGCCTGCGTCGTCCATCTCGACGGCAAGGCCGTCAAGTCCTGCACTACGCTTGCGGTGATGGCCGACGGCCACGAGGTCCGCACCATCGAGGGTCTGGCCGCCGACGGCGCGCCGCTGCATCCGATGCAGGAGGCTTTTCGCGAGCATCATGGCTTGCAGTGCGGCTTCTGCACCCCCGGCATGATCATGACCGCGGTTGATATGGTGCACCGCAAGGGCCATGATCTCTCCGACCACGTCATTCGCGAAGAGCTCGAAGGCAATCTGTGCCGCTGCACCGGTTATCAGAACATCGTTGAGTCGATCGCCGCCGGCGCCAAGGCGATGGCCAAATCCGATCTCGCCTAATCGAATTCATCGCGACCCGCGATCAGGAACGTCTCATGTACGAATTCAAATATCATCGCCCGGCGACCGTGCGGCAGGCCGCCAATCTGCTGCTGAAGAACGAAGACGCCAAGGTGATCGCCGGCGGCCACACGCTGGTGCCGGTCATGAAGCAGCGGCTCGCCAGCCCGCCGCATCTGGTCGACCTCTCCCACATCGAAGGTCTCGGCGCGATCGAGATGAAGGGTCGTTCGCTGGTGATCGGCGCGACCGCGAAACATGCCGAGGTCGCGACGTCGCCGATCGTCGGCGAAGCGATTCCGGCGCTGGCCGAACTCGCCGCCCAGATCGGCGACCCCGCGGTGCGTCATAAAGGCACCATCGGCGGCTCGCTCGCCAACAACGATCCGACCGCGGATTATCCGGCGGCGGTGCTGGCGCTCGGCGCCACCATCGTCACCAACAAGCGCAGGCTGAAGCCGGAAGAATTCTTCCAGGGCCTGTTCACGACCGCGCTGGAGAACGACGAGATCATCACCAAGGTGATGTTCCCGCTGCCAAAGAAGGCGGCCTATATCAAGTTCCGGAACCAGGCCTCGCGCTATGCGCTGGTCGGCGTGTTCGTCGCCAAGCGGCCTTCCGACGTGCGTGTCGCCGTCACCGGCGCCGGCTCGGACGGCGTATTCCGCGCCGAGGCGTTCGAAGAGGCCCTGAAGAAGCGCTTCTCGCACAAGGTGCTCGACGGCATCTCGGTTTCGGCCGACGGACTGAACAGCGATCTGCACGGCAGCGCCGAATATCGCGCGCATCTGATCGGCGTGCTGACGCGTCGCGCTGTCGAAGCCGCGACGGCGAAGTGACGTTGATCTTATCAAGACTGGCCTGCTCATGAGTGCATCGGCGTTACCGAAATCCGTCGATGCGATGCTCGAACTCCTGACCTCGCGCGGCTATCTGGCCGAGCGGTCGCTGGCGACGGTGACCTTTCTGTCGCTGCGCATGGGCCGCCCGCTGTTCCTCGAAGGCGAGGCCGGCGTCGGCAAGACCGAGATCGCCAAGGTTTTGTCGGCAGCGCTCGGGCGCAAGCTGATCCGGCTGCAATGCTATGAGGGCCTCGACGTTGCCTCCGCGGTCTATGAGTGGAACAGCGCGTCGCAGATGATCGCGATCCGGCTGGCGGAAGCCGCCGGCGATACCGATCGCGATCAGCTTTCATCGGACATCTTCGCCGAAAAATTTCTGATCAAGCGGCCGCTGCTGCAGGCGCTGGAGCCGGACATGGCCGGCGCGCCGGTGCTGCTGATCGACGAACTCGATCGCGCCGATGAGGCGTTCGAGGCTTACTTGCTGGAAATTCTCAGCGATTTCCAGGTCACGATCCCTGAGTTCGGCACCATCAAGGCGCCGGAGCCGCCGATCGTCATCATCACTTCGAACCGCACCCGCGAAATTCACGACGCGCTGAAACGGCGCTGCCTGTATCACTGGGTCGATTATCCCGACGCCGAGCGCGAGTTGGCGATCGTCAAGTCGCGCGTTCCCAACATTTCCGCAAAACTGTCGCAGCAGGTCGTCCGCTTCGTGCAGATGCTGCGCGACCAGGATTTCTACAAGTCGCCGGGCGTCGCCGAGACCATCGACTGGGCCACCGCGCTGACCGAACTCGATGCCCGCTCGCTGACGCCGCAAGTGGTTGGCGACACGCTCGGCGCGCTCCTGAAATACCAGGACGACATCGCGCGCATGCAGGGCGACGCGCTACAGAAGGTTTTGAAGGAAGCGACGAGCGACTAATTCGCCATTCGCTGGCGCGCGGGAGCGCGAACATATGCCGATCGATCACCTCAATCCCCCGACAGGGCATATGGCCGACAACGTGGTCGGCTTTGCCCGCGCGTTGCGGGCGGCAGGCCTGCCGGTCGGGCCGGGGTCGGTGATCGATGCCTTGAACGCGCTACAGGTGATCGAGATCGGCAACCGCGGCGACGTCTACACCACGCTGGAGGCGATCTTCGTCAAGCGTCATGAACATGCGCTGATCTTCGCCCAGGCGTTCGACCTGTTCTTCCGCGCCGCCGAGGACTGGAAGCAGATGCTGGATTCGGTGCCGCTGCCGGACCACGCCAAAAAGAAGCCGCCGCCGGCCTCGCGCCGGGTCCAGGAGGCGCTGGCGCAGCCGTCGATGCGTGAGGAAGTGGCGCAGGAGCAGCAGCAGGAGTTGCGGCTGTCGGTCTCCGACAAGGAAATCCTGCAGAAGAAAGATTTTGCGCAGATGAGCGCGGCTGAAATCGCCGACGTCACCCGCGCCATCGCCAATATGCGGCTGCCGCAGGCCGAGTTGCGCACCCGCCGTTACCAGCCCGACGCCAAAGGGCTGCGGCTCGACATGCGCCGGACACTGCGTAGCTCCTTGCGCACCGGCGGCGAGATCATCGATATCCGAAAACTTGGCCGGATCGACAAGCCGGCGCCGATCGTGGCGCTGCTCGATATCTCCGGCTCGATGAGCGAATATACCCGCCTGTTCCTGCACTTCCTGCACGCCATCACCGATGCCCGCAAGCGCGTCTCGGTGTTCCTGTTCGGCACCAGGCTGACCAATGTGACGCGGGCCTTGCGTGCGCGCGATCCCGACGAGGCGCTGGCGAGCTGCTCGTCGTCCGTCGAGGACTGGGCCGGCGGCACCCGCATTGCGACCTCGCTGCACTCGTTCAACAAGCTGTGGGGCCGCCGCGTGCTCGGGCAGGGCGCCATCGTGCTCTTGATTTCCGACGGGCTGGAGCGCGAGGCCGACGACAAACTGGCATTCGAGATGGACCGGCTGCACCGGTCCTGCCGCCGCCTGATCTGGCTCAACCCCTTGCTGCGCTATGGCGGGTTCGAGGCCAAGGCGCAGGGCATCAAAATGATGCTGCCGCACGTTGACGAATTCCGTCCGGTGCATAATTTGAGCTCGATGGGCGAGCTGATCGCGGCGCTGTCGGCGCCGCCTCCGCCGCACCACCGCAGCCTGATCCGATCCGCAGCCTGAGAGAGGGCCTTAAGATGCTCAACCGCGACGAAGACATCCTGCAGGCGGCCGAAACCTGGCAGAAGGCCGGCCATGGGGTAGCTCTGGCGACCGTGGTCGAAACCTGGGGCTCGGCGCCGCGCCCGGCCGGCTCCAGCCTTGTCATCAACGATGACGGCACCTTTTTGGGCTCGGTTTCCGGCGGCTGCGTCGAAGGCGCCGTCGTCACCGAGGCGCTGGATGTGATCGCCAGCGGCAAACCCAAAATGCTCGAATTCGGCGTCGCCGACGAGACCGCCTGGAACGTGGGCCTCTCCTGCGGCGGCACCATCCGCGTCTTCGTCGAGAAGGTGAGCCAGTCGTGAAACTCGAAACGCTGACACAGGTAAACGCCCAGCGCGCCGCGCGCCGGCCGGTCATCGTGATCACCGATACCGCCAATGGCGAGCAGCGGCTGGTCAAGGCGGAGGACATCGCCACCGATCCCTTGCGCGCCGAATTGTCAAAGCAGCTCCGCATGGGCAAGAGCGGCATGATCGAGGCCGGCGGCAAGAAGTTATTTCTCAACGTCTACGCCCCGACCGCGCGGCTCGTCATCGTCGGCGCGGTCCATATCAGCCAGGCGCTGGCGCCGCTGGCGCGCTCGCTCGATTACGATGTGACGGTGGTGGATCCGCGCACGGCGTTTGCGAGCCCCGAGCGTTTTCCCGACGTGCCGCTGGTCGCGGAATGGCCCGACGTCGCGCTGCCGCCGCTCAACATCGATCACTACACCGCCTTCGTCGCGGTGACGCACGATCCCAAGATCGACGATCCGGCGCTGCTGCATGCCTTTGCGCGTGACTGCTTCTATATCGGCGCGCTCGGTTCGCGAAAAACCCATGCCAAGCGCGGCGAGCGGCTGAGGGCGCAGGGCGCCTCCGACGCCGATATCGCGCGCATCCGTGCCCCGATCGGGCTCAACATCGGCGCGGTGTCGCCGGCGGAGATCGCGGTCTCGATCATGGCGGAGATCACCGCTGAACTACGAATGCCCAAAGAAAACGCGAAAGAACAAGCGGCATGAAATTCGGTCCCGCCCGTCCGGCCGACGCGATTGGCGGCGTCACCGTGCACACCCTGCGCCAGGGCGCGCTGGTGCTGAAGAAAGGCACCACGATCGGGCCCGCTGAAGTCGAGGCGCTCACCAAAGCCGGTGTTGCGGAGATCGTCGTGGTGCGGCTGGAGGACGGCGACGTCTCCGAAGACGTCGCCGCGGCCAGCATCGCGAATGCCGTTGCCGGCGACGGCGTTAATGTCGAGCGCGCCTTTACCGGCCGCGCCAATCTGTTCGCAGCCAAAGCCGGCGTGCTGGTGGTGGACCGCGCCGCGGTCGACCGCATCAACGGCGTCGACGAAGCCATCACGTTTGCGACGCTCGGCGCCTTCAAGCCGGTGGTCGAAGGCGAGATGATCGCGACCGTCAAGCTGATTCCGTTCGGCGTCGAAGCCGCCTTGCGCGATGCCGCGGTCGCGGTGGCAGGCAAGGGGGCGCTGAAAATTGCGCCTTACACCATCAAGCGTGTCGGCGTGGTCTCGACCTTGCTGCCGGGGCTGGCGCCGAAGGTGATCGAGAAAACCCTGCGCGTCACCGCGGAACGGCTGGCGCCGGCCGGCGCCACTATCATCGCCGAACGCCGCGTGCCGCATGATGAGGCCGTGCTGGCAACCTCGATCAAGGAACTGCTCGGGCTCGGCGCCGAACTCGTGATCGTGTTCGGGGCGTCGGCGATCGCCGACCGCCGCGACGTGATCCCGGCCGCGATCACCGAAATCGGCGGCGCCATCGAGCATTTCGGCATGCCGGTCGATCCCGGCAATCTGCTGTTGATCGGCAGCGCCGGTGGCGTGCCGGTGCTGGGCGCGCCGGGCTGCGCGCGCTCGCCGGTCGAGAACGGTTTCGACTGGGTGCTGATGCGGCTGCTCGCGGGCCTCAAGGTCACCCGCACCGAGCTGACCGGCATGGGCGTCGGCGGGCTGCTGATGGAAATCGTCACGCGGCCGCAGCCGCGTACCGTTGCCGAGATCGAGGCCAACCGCAACGTCGCCGCGATCGTGCTCGCCGCCGGACGCTCGACGCGGATGGGCGGTCCCAACAAGCTGCTCGCGGAACTCGACGGCAAGAAGCTGGTGCGAACCGTGGCCGAGCAGGCGCTGGCCTCGAAGGCCTCGGAGGTGATCGTCGTCACCGGCCATCAGGCCGAGCTGGTCGAACAGGCGCTGGCCGGCCTCAAGGTCAGATTCATCCGCAACCCGGATTTCGCCGGTGGACTGGCGTCTTCGGTGAAAGCGGGGATCGCGGCGGTGTCGGACAAGGCCGACGGCGCACTGGTGTGCCTCGGCGACATGCCGCTGATCGATAGCAAACTGATCGACCGCCTGATCGAGACCTTTGCGCCCGACCGTGGCCAGTTGATCGTGGTGCCGGTCAACGACGGCCGCCGCGGCAATCCGGTGCTGTGGTCGCGGCGTTTCTTCCGGGAATTGATGACGCTCGACGGCGACGTCGGCGCCCGTCACCTGATCGCCAAGCACGCCGAAGCCGTGGCCGAAGTCCCGGTCGAGGGCGTCAGCGCGTTTCTCGACATCGACACCCCGCAGGCGCTGGAAGCGGCGCGTCGGGGGTAGGCGCGCGGCCACAGGACACTCCGGCGGGCGCCGGCTTCCCGGGGTTCCGCCGAACACCTATTTGCCTCGCGGTGGTCACGACTTCCGCGTCATTGAGATGCAGATAGCGCCTTCGCTTAACGTTTCAATCCGGGGTCACCCGATGCCAACTGTGATGGTCCGCGCGACCACGATCCTCGGCGAGTTCGAGCAGGTTCAGGCCGAACTCATCGGCAAGGCCGTGATCCTCAGCGATGGAAAGGCCGGGACGGTCGAAACGGTCTGGCTGGATGAATTGCACGGCCTGCGAATTTCAATCAGGGGCCACGATGGCAGGTGGCCGATCTCCACCATAAAGCTGGTGCAGACGCGCTGAATTCACGGGGCCTTTTCCTGCGGATGCAACCATTCAGGGCGGCATGGATTGCCATAGGACGCCGACCCAACCGCTGGAAGGTCAAAAATGCAAATCGCGCCAGAGATCACCTTCGAAGGTTCAGAATCATCGGACGCTGCTCGATCCCAGATATTGAGCGAGATCGAGCGGCTGGAAACCCATCATCACCGAATCACAGGCTGCCGCGTCAAGGTGATCGCCCCCAGCCACAAGCATCGCCACGGTGTCGGGTTTCAGGTCCACATCTGGTTGACGATGCCGCCGCACGAAAACATTGTCGTGAACCAGTCGGGCACAAATGACGTGCGACATGAACATGCTCAAGTAGCCATCAAGGACGCTTTCGCGGCGCTTCGGCGTCAAGTCGATTCCCTTGCCGCGTAGGCAGTCGGCTCTTTGATTACCGGTCCTGTTGGTTTTCAAGACCCGTCGGTTTAGACGGCGCTATCGACGCGAGCGATCAAACTGTTTTCGCCAGCGATTTGTATGGTGCGGTGACCGAACATCTCGACCGCGTACCGGCATTCACCGGCCCGATCCGTCAATACGGCGACGACCGTCCCGTGAGCATGATTGCTGAATGCTTGATCGACCTTGTCACCAATTGCGAATTTGGCAGCCATGAGAATCCTCCTGCCTGCAGGCTTTGCGTCCAGTCAGGTTTAAGTGAGGCTTCTTTGCGATCCATAAGATGGCCCACGCCCGCGGGCGATCGGCAGCGGCGTGGTAGGCGCGCGCGCAAGGGCCGGTTGAGCCGTCAAACCTGATTAAGCCGGCGTGCCCACGATAAGAGGAATGCCGCCGACGATCGCGACAAGCTGGACCGCATTGCACAGCATGCCACCCCAATGCAGCCGACGCAGCCGGCGCACCGCATCGGGATCGCCGGCGTCCCTGGCACTCAGGTCGGCATCCATCCGTCGCAGAAACCAGCGGCGCGCCGTGAACGCGAAAGCCGCGATCAAGCCGATGGCAACGGCGCCAACCAGTCGACCCTCCACGGCAAAGGCGACCGTCCCGATCACACCGGCAATGGTCAGCAGGAGGAAGTACGCATTGAACAGGCCGCGCAGCAACTGGGTGACAGGCGGGATGTCGAGCTTCACCAGCAGAAAAGCCGGCGCCGCCAGCAGGCAATAGCCCATCGGCAGCAGCAGGATGACGGTGGCGAACAGGAGGACTGGATCTGGCATCATGCGGCCACCCTTTCCTTCGGCGGAGAGCTTTCCGGTTGAGCCTTGCAACAATATCCACCGGAGATATTTTCGGCACTATTGGGCTTTGGTCGAATTCGTAGGGTGGGCAAAGCGCAAGCGTGCCCACCATCTTCGAACGCGGATTGCGTTCGGTGGGCACGGCGCAAGGGCGCCTTTGCCCATCCTGCGAGATCAGTCGCTGCCGCCTTTTTCAACCTTCCGTTCACCAAGTTGAAACTCCCCTACGGCTAGATTCCGGCCGGACTGCCTCGGGGGAGGGGATTTTGATCGTTTCGACTGCTGCCGCGCAACGCCGCGCGTTGTTCATCCTGGCGCTGACAGTGCTGCTGGGGACATCGCGTTTCATCACCGAAACGTGGGCGGCCGGCGCGCTGGCGGTCGGCAAATGCGGCGCCTTTGGCCAGGCCTATGACTATGCCGCCGAGGCGCCGGCGCGCGCCGCCGCGCTGAAGCAATGCAAAGGCGACTGTACGGCGGTGACCATGAAACGCGCCTGCGCCGCATTGGCGGTCGACATGGCCAATCCCTGCGGTCCCCACGGCTATGCCGTGAAACCGAAGATCTCCAGTTCGCTCAACGCCGCCACGAAGAAGTGCTACGAATTCGGCGGCAAGGAATGCGTGATCCGCGCCTGGGCCTGCGACGCCAAGGGCTGAGCTACTTCTGCGCCGCTTCAACGATCGCCTGCAGCATCGGGCGGGTCGGCGCGAAGAACGTCGTGCCGGTATGCGGCGTCGAGAAATCGAGCAGACGGTCGTAGGCGCCCGGCGGATCGCCGATATACATCCGTTGCAGCATCTTCTCGATCACCCAGAGATAGCGGGAATAGCCGATAAAATAGGTTCCGAATTCCTGTTTTCCCGGCCGGCCGAACGGCATGTTGTCGCGCAGGATGTCATATTCGTTACCGTCGGCATCGGTGATGGTGTTCAGCGACTTGTGCGATTTGCGTGGCGCGTCGTCGTCATCGATTTCGATATTGTCGATCTTGGTGCGGCCGATGATTTCTTCCTGCAGATGCGTCGGCGTTTTCGCCCATGCGGCAAGATCGTGCAGATATTTCTGGACGACGACATAGCTGCCGCCGGCGAAGCCGGCGTCTTCGTCGCCGACCAGTGCCGATGCCGGCAGGTCGAGGCCGGTCGGGTTGGCCGTGCCGTCGACAAAGCCGAGCAGGTCGCGGGCATCGAAATACCGGAAGCCCGAAACTTCGTCGATCACAGTCACGGCGGCGCCGAGACTGTCGAGCAGGATTCGT
This sequence comes from Bradyrhizobium ottawaense, assembly GCF_900099825.1. Classification (NCBI taxonomy): domain Bacteria; kingdom Pseudomonadati; phylum Pseudomonadota; class Alphaproteobacteria; order Hyphomicrobiales; family Nitrobacteraceae; genus Bradyrhizobium; species Bradyrhizobium ottawaense. The sequence goes on from NZ_LT629693.1 coordinate 6,814,058, forward strand.
TCGAACTCAAAACACATATCGGGACGTTCGGACCGGATATGGAACAGCAGGTCGCCTTGTGTTGACGGCGCCGCATGAACCGCTCCCTTGATCGGCGCAAACGGTTTCAATTCCTTCGGCCGGCTGTCCGGGTGAAGGCGATCCCAGAGATCGCGGCCGATCCCGGCGATGCAAGAAAGTCGGCCGCCAAGATCGCGGAATCCGACCGTCTTGACGAGATCGTCAAGCCCACCGAGGACGGCGGCGACCTTCGCAAGCGCGGCCTGTTCGCGTGCAACCGTGACCACCAGAAACACCGCCGCCGTCGACAGCGGCGCGTCGACGCTCTGCGCGTCGATTGGCACCCGGTCCCAATTTTTGCCTGACATTTTCGAATTCTCTGCCTGCCCAGGGCAGAGTATCGCGATCGCAAGCGGACACGCAACAGCGGAGGGAAGTGGCTTTCTGCTCGGCAATCGTATATCGCCAACGCCAAGTGTTACATCGGAGCCATCATGCAATTCGACACCAAGATCGCGGTCGTGATCCGGACCGATCTCGAACCGTGGCAAAAACTCAACGTGGCTTCGTTTCTGGCGGGCGGCATTGCCGCGGCGTATCCGGAATGCGTCGGCGAGCCCTATGGCGACGGCTCCGGCACCCAATACCTGTCGCTGATCGGTCAGCCGATCCTGATCTACGGCGCCGATCGTCCGGCGCTGTCGCGCGCGCTCGAACGCGCGCTGGCCCGCAACGTCACGCCCGCAGTCTATACCGAGGACATGTTCAAGACCACGCATGACGCCGCCAACCGCGAGGCGGTCAGGGCCGTGATCCGTGCCGAACTCGACCTGGTTGGGCTGGCGATGCGCGCCGAGCGCAAGGTGATCGACAAGATCATCGACGGGCTGAAGTTTCACAGCTAGCGCCTGGAAAGAATGCCGTATAATTTTCACGGCAGGCACGTCCCGCCGGGCTTGGCCCGCTTGCTGCTGCTAAAGTATATTGGGCGATGGCTGTCAGCTCGCCCGATCTGAAAGCATTCCTGGTCGCCACACCTTTCTTCGGTGGCCTCTCGGACGCGGGCCTCGATTTCCTGGTCTCCATGCTGGTCGAGCGCCGCTTCGACGCCGGCGCCACGGTGGTAGCGGAAGGCGAACCGGGGCGCTCGATGTTCGTCGTTCACTCCGGCGAGCTGGTGGTGAGCCGGCTGGGAAATTCGGGGCGCGTCATTCGCATGACGGGTCTCGGACCCGGTGATTTTTTCGGCGAGATGACGCTGATCGAAATGCAGAACCGGTCGGCGACCGTCGTCGCGGAAAGTCCGACCGTACTGTACGAGCTGACCGCGCAAAATCTCTACACTTGTTACAAGGCCGACATCCACGCCTATGTGATGGTGTTGCAGAATATCAACCGCGAGCTTTGCCGGCGTCTCCGCCGCGCCGACGGTCGCATTGCCGAGCTCATTCGCGCGGGCGAATGACGCAGATCCGCGATGCACGTCAGGCGCGAGACGCATGACAGGATCGTTGACGGGTTGAAGTTTCACGGCTGGCGCGCGGACTGTGTCGGTGGCCGCTGCATCGCAGCGAAGAGTGCGCCCTGATCAATTGCGCGTAACTTCGTACGGTATCGGGCAGACAGACGTCTTCCCGTTGTCCAACAGTGGAAGGGGGGTGGCGAGTGAGGAAACGGCGATGGGCACAATTGGAGCGGTTTTTCAGCCGGAGTTGATCAAGCTGATGAAGTCAGTCCTCGACGATGCAGTCGTGGCGCTTCCGGAATCCAGGCGTACGTCGACGATGATGGCCGACATGGCTTCGCAAATTCTTGCGTGCGCCGCCAAGGGCGAGCGCGACCCGGCGGCACTGAAAAATGCCGCGCTGCTGGTCGCGGTCGAGTGTTCGCACTATTCGCACGACATCTCGCCGGAGCGGCGTGCAGTTTAGCGAGTGTTGCGCCTCATCGCTTCGGCGACCAGCCATAGGCCTTGGCGCAGGCGCCGCCCATCAGCATCGCCCGCTCGCTGCCGTTCAGCCGATCGGTCTTGAGGAACGGCACCACGGCCTGCTCGTAGTTGACGACGGCGAACGCGCGGGTCCAGTCCGTGCCCCACAGGCAGCGATCGAAACCCCAGGCGTCGAACACGCGCGCCAGCGGATCCCAGATGTCGGGGAAGGGGTAGGGCTGCCGCGACAGCGTGCAGGCGCCACTGACCTTGATTACGGCGTTCGGGCGTTTGGCCAGTGCCAGCACTTTCGGCAGGTCGGCCCAGGGCTCTGTCGGCGCGGGCGGATGGCGTGGCTGCAGGATGCCGAGATGGTCGACGATGAAGCGGGTGTCGGGATGGCGATCGATCAGCGCCGTGCCGGCGTCCACATTATCCCAGCACAGCAAGTTGACCGGAAAGTCGTAGCGCACGGCGGCGCGCGCGATCCGGTCGATGCCGGGGTGGTCAGGCGCGCGTCCGTTTTCCTTGGTCAGCATGATGCGGATGCCGACCGCGCCCGGCGTCTTCTTCCACTCGGCGACCACATCGGCCACATCGGGATTGTCAGGGTCGACCGGCTTGACGATCGCCATCCGGCCGGGATGGGCGCGTTGCACTTCCACGGCATAGCTGGCGTCGTAGCGGTACATCGAAAAGGAGGAGATGAAGATCGCGCCGTCGACACCGACCTTGTCCATCGCCGCCACCATCTCGTCGCCGGTGACGTGGTCGGGCCAGTTCGGCACCATGTGCCAGGGCCGCTTCGGCGTGTTGGCCTCATAGGCGTGGACCTGGGAATCGATAATGGTCATGGGGCGCGTTCCTCCGTGCCGGGCGATTGTTGTGCCCAGTGATTTCGAACATTGCAGCAGGTTCGAGCAGCGAGGGCAACGCGCGCGGTGCATTGCAGCTGTTTGAAATTCAAATAGAACGCGTGGGCAGTCGCTCTCCGCGTCGTCCCGGCGAACGCCGGGACCCATACGCCGCAGCCGGTTGATGAAGATTCGTAGGATGGGTGGAGCGAAGCGATACCCATTAACACCGCCCGTGAAGGGATGGGTATCGCTGCGCTCCATCCTATGGCGCCGTCATTGCGAGGAGCGGAGCGACGAAGCAATCCATCTCGCCACGTGAAGAAAGAATGGATTGCTTCGCTTCGCTCGCAATGACGCAGATAAGCCCTTGCTGCCATGTGATAATTCCCGGGTAACACCGAGGTGAAATTGAATCGAAGTTGGCTTCATTGACAATGACTGACTAGTCAGTCATAAATAAAGCATGACGAAGAAGCCATCCAAAATGGTCTCGCCAAAGCGGCCGGCCACTCAGCCTGCTTCCAATCGTGCCGAACGCGCGGCGGAGCGGCGGGGGGCCATCGTCGAAGCGGCGATGGACGAGTTCATCGCGCGCGGCTTTGCCGCGACGCGGCTCGACGACGTCGCCAAGCGCGCCGGCGTCGCCAAGGGCACGATCTACCTGCACTTCAAGGACAAGGAATCGATGTTCGAGGAACTGATCCGGACCGCCATCGTGCCGCTGGTCATGAGCCTTGGCGCCGCGCCGCCGCGGCCCGATGCGACGGTGCGCGACATGGTGGAGGGCTTTGCCAAAACCTTCATCGAACAGGTGGCGACGACGCGGCGCGGCGACATCGTGCGGCTGATCGTGGCGGAGGGGCCGCGCTTTCCCGCCGTCGCCGATTTCTATTACCGCGAGGTGGTCTCGCGCGGCCTTGCCGGCATGCGCGCCATGATTGAGCTCGGTATCGCGAGGGGCGAAATCTCAAACAAGAACCTCGCGCGCTTCCCGCAGATCCTGGTGGCGCCCGCGCTGATCGCCGTGATCTGGCAAAGCCTTTTCAGCAAACACGCCCCACTGGACGCGATCGAGATGCTTCAGGTGCATCTCGACCTGGTTTTTGGCGAACGGAGGACGACATGACCTCGTCGCAAGCGAGAGTGATCGTGAGCGCGCTGGCGCTGGCCGCCATGCTGGCGGGCTGCAACGAGCGCAGGGATCCCGGCTTTCAGGGCTGGGTCGAGGCCGACATGATCTTCGTCAGTCCCGACGAGTCCGGCCGCGTCACCAAGCTCAACGTGCGCGAGGGCGACGAGGTCAAGCCCGGCGCGCCGCTCTACACCGTCGACGATGATTTGCAGCAGGCCGATCTCAACCAGAACAACGCCACGTTGGCTAACGCGCAGCAAACCTACGACCGCGCCGCCTCGCTGAGCAAGACCGGCTCAGGCACCCAGGCCAATCTCGACTCCGCGGTCTCGGCGCTGCGCGTGGCGGAAGCCCGCGTCAACACCTCTCAGACCCGGCTGGCGCGGCGCAGCGGCTTTGCGCCGGTCGGCGGCACCATTCAGCAGATCTATTTCCGCGAAGGCGAGATGGTGGCGGCGCAGCGGCCGGTGGTGTCGATCATGCCGCCCGGCAACATGAAGCTGCGTTTCTTCGTGCCCGAGACCGAATTGCCGAAACTTGCGATCGGTGACGAGGTCAAGGTCAGCTGCGACAACTGTGCCGCCGATCTCACCGCAAAAATCTACTTCATCGCGACGACGGCCGAATATACCCCGCCGGTGATCTACAGCCTCGATGAGCGCAACAAGCTGGTCTATCTGATCCAGGCGCGGCCGAGCCGGCCGGACAGTTTGCGGGTCGGCCAGCCGATCAGCGTATTCTTCAATGCCCGTACACCAGTGGCGGACAAGCGATGAGTTCAGCGCCGTCATCAGCGCCCGACATCGCCATCGATGTCGCGGGCCTGTCGAAGTCGTTCAGCGGTCGCGAGGTCGTGCATGACCTGTCGATGCAGGTGAAGCGCGGCACCATCTACGGCTTCCTCGGCCCGAACGGTTCCGGCAAGACCACCACCATCCGCATGCTGTGCGGTCTGCTGACGCCGGATGCCGGCGATGGCACCTGCCTCGGCTATAACATCCGCCGCGACGCCGACAAGATCAAGCGCCAGGTCGGCTACATGACGCAGCGTTTCAGCCTGTATCAGGACCTCTCGGTGCGGGAGAATCTGGAATTCGTGGCGCGGCTTTACGGGCTGCGCAACGCCCGTGGCGCCGCGCGCGACATGATCAAGCGCATCGGCCTGACCGGCCGCGAGGAGCAACTGGCCGGCGAGCTCTCCGGCGGCTGGAAGCAAAGGTTGGCGCTCGGCGCCTGCACCTTGCCCAATCCGCAATTGCTGCTGCTGGACGAGCCGACCGCCGGCGTCGACCCCAAGGCGCGGCGCGATTTCTGGAACGAGATTCACGCGCTGGCCGCCGATGGGCTGACGGTGCTGGTCTCCACCCATTACATGGACGAAGCCGAACGCTGTCACGAGATCGCCTATATCGCGTATGGCCACCTCCTGGCGCATGGCACCGTGGATGAGGTGATCGCAAAATCGGCGCTGTCGACCTACACCGTCACCGGCGGCGATCTCAATGCACTTTCCGCCGAACTTACCGGCAAGCCCGGCATCGACATGGTGGCGCCGTTCGGCACCAGCCTGCATGTCTCCGGCCGCGATAAATCCGCGCTCGAGGCCACCGTAGCGCCCTACCGCGACGGCAAGGGTTGGCACTTCCAGCATAGCGAGCCATCGCTGGAGGATGTGTTCATCGACCTGATGAGCCGCTCAAAGGACAATTTCCAATGAGCGCGAACGAAGCCTATCGCCAGAGCCATGACGTCAAGGAGCCGCCGTTCGGCTTCTGGTGGCGCAGCTATGCGATGCTGATCAAGGAATTCATCCAGCTTCGCCGCGACCGGGTCTCGTTCGCGATGATCGTGATGCTGCCGGTGATGCAGCTCGTCCTGTTCGGCTTTGCAATCAATACCACGCCGCGCAATCTGCCGACCGCGGTATTGCTGCAGGAGGACAGCGACCTCGCGCGCTCGGTGCTGAAGGCGATCGAAAACACCGCCTATTTCCGTTTCACCCGCGAGGTCCATACCGTCGCCGAGTTCGACGATCTGCTGCAGTCGGGCAAGGTGCTGTTCGGCGTCGAAATCCCGCGCGGTTTTGAGCGTTCGGTGCGGCGCGGCGACAAGCCGGCGCTATTGGTCGCGGCCGACGCCACCGATCCGGTGGCGGCGGGTTCGGCGCTCGGCGCGCTTGGCGCCATCGTGCAGACCGCGCTCGAGCACGATCTGCATACCGGCGATCCGCCGTCGATGCCGTTCGAGATCCGCACCCATGCCCGCTATAACCCGGCGGCCTCGTCGCGGCTCAACATCGTGCCCGGTCTGGTCGGCACCATCCTGACCATGACCATGCTGATCTTCACGGCGCTGTCGGTGACGCGCGAGATCGAGCGTGGCACCATGGAAAACCTGCTGTCGATGCCGATCAAGCCGGTCGAGGTGATGTTCGGCAAGATCGTGCCTTACGTGCTGGTCGGCTTCATCCAGGCGACGCTGATTGTCGGCATCGGGGTGCTGCTGTTCGGGGTGCCGATCCTGGGCAGCCTGTTCACGCTGGCGCTGCTGTCGACGCTGTTCATCACCACCAATCTGGCGATCGGCTACACCTTCTCGACCATCGTGCAGAACCAGCTGCAGGCGATGCAGCTGTCGATGATGTTCTTTTTGCCGAGTATTCTGTTGTCCGGCTTCATGTTTCCGTTCGCGGGCATGCCGGTCTGGGCGCAATATATCGGCGAGGGTCTGCCGCTGACGCACTACGTCCGCATCGTTCGCGCCATCATGCTCAAGGGCGCGACGCTCCAGAACTTGCAGTACGACACGATTGCACTCATTGCACTGATGCTGTTGGCGATGACGATCGCCGTGACACGCTTCCGTCGCACGCTCGATTGATGCAGAATAGCGACTGAATATCTCGCCGTCATTCCGGGGCGATGCAAAGCATCGAACTGGGATGTGCTATTGCACATCTGAGAATCTCGAGATTCCCCGGGGTGCAATTGCACCCCTGAGGTCTGGTGCTGACGCACCGTCCCGGAATGACAGGGAGTTGGAATGCTGGGGTTGTGGGGAAACAAGACCGAAAGCTGGGCGGTATCCGCCGAGTTTCAGCACGCATTGATGCAGCAGGTGATGCGCACCGAGCTGATCCGGGTCAAGGCCCTGATCGGGACGACCGCGATTCTCGCGGTCCTGATTCTGATTCTTCACACAATAGACCCCTATGCGGTCGAACATCTCTGGCATGGCCGTCTCAAGCCGAACGACCTTTACAGCATACTGATCCCGTTCATCCTGTTCGAGCTGTGGGTCCATGTCAGCATCAGCCGATATCTGAGGCTGGATCGCGACCTGCCCATCTATCGGCGCTATCTCGGCGCACTGATCGAAACCTCGATGCCGACGCTGGCGCTCGCGATGCACATCGACAGCATGGGACCGGTGGAGGCGCTCGGCTTCGTGGTGCCGCTGACCTATTTCATTTTCATCATTCTCTCGACCTTGCGGCTGGATTTCTGGCTCTCGACCTTTACCGGCTTCGTCGCGGCGGCCGAGTTGTTCTACATGGCGATGTTCTATCATCGTGCCGGCAGCGCCGATCCTGCGCCCGACCTCTACTATCACTCCGTGCGCAGCGTGATGGTGCTGATCTGCGGCATGCTGGCGGGCGCCGTGGCGGTGCAGTTGCGCCGGCAATTCGCGGCCAGCATCATGGCCGCGACCGCGCGCGACCGTGTCACCAACCTGTTCGGCCAGCACGTCTCGCCGCAGGTGGTGGCGCGGTTGATGGCGGAAGGCACCAGCACCGGGAGCGATATCCGCCGCGTCGCTGTCATGTTCGTCGATTTCCGCAGCTTTACCACGGGCGCGCGGACGCGTTCGCCCCAGGAGGTGGTGGACCGGCTCGACGGCGCGTTCGCCGTGCTGGTGGATATCCTCGATCGCCACGGCGGCATCGTGAACAAGTTTTTGGGCGACGGCTTTCTGGCGCTGTTCGGCGCGCCGCTGGAGGCGCATGACGCGGCGCATCAGGCGGTTGCCGCGGCGCGCGAGATGCTGGAGGCGAACGAGCGGATCAACAAGGGTTCAGGCTGGCCGCTGCGCATGGGTATTGGTGTCCATTTCGGTGAGGTGGTCGCGGGCAATATCGGCTCGCCGCGGCGTAAGGAATATACCGTGATCGGCGATACCGTGAATTTCGCCGCGCGGCTCGAAGCGCTCAACAAGGATTTCAATTCGCAGTTCCTGATCTCGCAAGCCGTTCACGACGCGCTGGGCGAGGAATGCCGTGACGCGGTTTCGCTCGGCGAGGTCACGGTCAGGGGCTATGACCAGCCGGTAAGCGTCTGGCGATTGGGATAGCGCGTCCTGTTCGCGACAACGCAGAGATCCTCGCCGCGCGATGCCGATTCGCTCAGAGCAATCGGCGCAATACTGTCGTTGACGAATTGAATCAGGGGATGTCTCTTCCGTGTCGAACCGGAGTATCGACATGCAGCGGCGTTACATCACCTGCGACGTCTTCACCGACCGCGCCTTTGGCGGCAATCCGCTCGCGGTGGTGCTCGACGCCGGCGGCCTTTCGACGGCGCAGATGCAGGCAATCGCCAGCGAGTTCAATTATTCGGAGACGACCTTCGTGCTGCCGCCTCAAGAGCCGGCTCATGATGCGCAGGTCCGAATCTTCACAGTGCGTTTAGAAATCCCGTTCGCCGGCCATCCCAATGTCGGCACTGCCTTCGTGCTGGCGAGATTGGCTGAAAAGCCGCCGGCGCGGCTGCTGTTCGAGGAAAAGGCCGGACTGGTGCCGGTGGAGATATTGACCGAGCAGGGCAAGGTCGTCAGCACCGAGCTGACCGCGCCGCAACCGCTGAAACGGCTGTCGCAGCTTAGCGCCGACCAGGCGGCCGCCTGCCTGTCGCTGTCGGCGGGCGATGTGAAAACGGACCGGCACGCGCCGCAGATCGTTTCGGTCGGGCTGTCGTTCCTGGCGGTCGAACTCACCTCGCGCGAGGCGCTGCGACGCGCGCGGCCGGATGCCCCGGCCTTTGCAAGGACCTTCCCATGCGACGGCAGCGACGCGGTCTATCTCTATACGCGCGACGTGCCGGCCGGCGAAAAGCCCTGCGATCTGCAGGCGCGGATGTTTCATCCCGGCGCCAGCGGATTGTCGGAAGACCCGGCGACCGGAAGTGCGACGGCCGCCGCCGCGGCGCTGCTCGCCGATCTCGATTCCACGCGCGACGGTGAACTGAAGCTGACGATCGGGCAGGGCGTCGACATGGGGCGGCCAAGCCTGTTGAAGACGCGCGTGCGCAAGCAGAACGGCGCGATCGCTTCGATCCATGTCGGCGGCGGCTGCGTGCCGATGATGGAAGGGACGTTTTGGCTACAGGGCGAGGGGTGAGGCTTCCGCCGTCATTGCGAGTGAAACGAAGCAATCCATCTGGCAGCAAAGGAAGGATGGATCACACCTGCGGCGCCACCAAATTCTCGATCTTCACGCCGTCGCGGTCCTCGATCACCTCGGCGATCCAGCGCCGGTGGCAATGGGCGTGGTCGCGCTCGTAGCAGAGAATGCAGACCGGACCCGACTGCTTCACCAGCGCGGAGAGTTCGTCGAGCTCCTCCCGCGCTTGCGGCGTCTTCAAATGTTTGGCGTAGATCTTGTGCAAGATATCGAATTGGCCGCTCCGGGCGGCGATGCGGCCATCCTTGGGTGTGCCGAGCCCGCGCAGATGCAGATACGATATACCGCGCTCGTCGAGGCCTGCCGCCAACTGGTTCTTGGAAAAGCCCGGCCGCCGCGACGATGCCACCGCCCGCACGTCGACCAATAGCTTGACGCCTGCGTCTTGCAATTCGTCGAGCACCGCCTTGGCCGGCGTCTGCTCATAGCCGATGGTGAAGAGCTTCTTGGCTCGGGCCATGAGGCGCTCCGGTCACTTCACCCGTTCGATCAATTCCATCGCGCCGGCGGGCGCGCGGATCTTGCCCTCGTGGATCACGTAGGCGAACACGTCGCGCGGCGCCTTCTTCGGCTTGTTCGCGTCGACGCGCGGCAGGTCGTCAGGCTCGCCGCCGCCGGCCCAGGCCTGAAACCGCTTGGCCCAGGCGTCGAGCTGCTTCGGCGGATAGCAGGTCTTGAGTTCGTCATTGCCCTTCTGCAGTCGCGCATAGACAAAGTCGCTGGCGACGTCGGCGATGGCCGGATACTTGCCATGTTCGGCAAACACCACGGGCGTCTCGAATTGACGTATCAGCGCGATGAACTCCGGCACGGCGAAGCTGTCGTGCCGAACTTCCACCACATGGCGTAGCGCGCGGCCGTCGAGTTTGCGCGGCAGCAATTCGAGAAACTTGCCGAAATCGGCTCCGTCGAATTTCTTGGTCGGCGCGAATTGCCAGAGCACCGGACCGAGGCGGTCGCCGAGCTCGAGCACGCCGGAGTCGTAGAAGCGCTTCACCGAATCACCGGCCTCCGCCAGCACGCGGCGGTTGGTGGCGAAGCGCGGCCCCTTCACCGAAAACACGAAGCCATCGGGCACTTCGCGCGCCCATTTGCGAAAGCTCTCCGGCTTCTGCGAGCCGTAATAGGTGCCGTTGATCTCGATCGAGGTCAGCTTCGATGCGGCGTAGGACAATTCCTTCGCCTGCGTCAGCTTCTCCGGATAAAACACCCCGCGCCACGGCTCGAAAGTCCAGCCGCCGACGCCGATATAGATGTTGCCGCTGCTTGATTTCGGGGGCTTGCTCACGGAGGGGGCTCATTGGGATCAAGAGGGAGGAGTGGACGATCTTAACCACATCGGCCCTGATTGACCAGTTTGTCGCAAATCGTCTCGGTGCGCGGCAGTCTCGCTGCAAAAAAGAGGCCCCGGAAAACCGGAGCCTGTTGCTTGGAGCCATCGGAGGCAATTCCGTGTCTTGTGTTCAGGATTTGCCGTGCGTCTCCGGCGTCTTGCCGATGAGACCCCCGAACGGTTCGAAGGTTTGCCTGGCAAGCTTGCGGTGAAGTTCGCGGATCTTCTGCGACTCGGCCACCGAGTTTTCGTAGGCCCGCTTCACGAATTCGGTTTGCACCTCCATCGCCTTGTCGAGCGAGCGGGCGCCGGTGAGCTGCTCGAAAAAGGACCCGAACTCCTCGAACGATTTCCGGGTGTAGTCGCGATAGGCATTGGCGAGGGTTTGCAGGCTGACGGGCGAGGCGTCGGCCGTGGCAGGTTCGGCCGGCGAGGCGGCATCAGTCGGCAAGGCGGCGTCGACCAAGACGGCATCAGGCTCAGCGACCATGGCTTCAGCGACGACGGCTTCAAGCGGTTCGCTGACGGCCGGCTGCAGATCCGCTTGGGGAACCTGCTCCTGTTCCCGCTCCGGGGTTTGCATCTGAACCGGTGCCGGGCTCTCCGCTGGATTCGATTTCTGGCGCCGCGCTTCCCCCTTCTTGTTGCGTCGCCCGGACCTGGCCGCCGGTTTGGTCTCGTCTGTACTCGACATCTTGTTCCCCTATTCAATGTCAAACCAAAGGTTGAAGCTCCGCCACGTTTGCGCTGGAATCGCGGTTCTTGCTTGTCAGTTGAAGGGCACTCGCGTGATGACATTTGGGAGAACGGCATCCGCCGGGGCGGGACTGCACACAAATTATTGCTAGATTGCATCGGAAACGTTCAGAAGAGGCGCTGCAGTCATGAAATTGTTGCAAAGGGAGACGGTATGCGTGCGATCATTCTGGCCTTGATGGTGGCGATGACGACATCATCAGCAATGGCCGATGAGACCGATGATGCGCATCGCCTGGCGGTGTCGGGGCGTGACGACTACTGGAACTGCCTTGCCCGGGAATTCCCGCGCGAGAGCAACAAGAGCCTGTCGGAACAGGATTTCGGCGCGCTGATCGCCAGCGCCTGTCCGTCCGAGCGGCAGAATTTCCGGGTCGCACTGGTGGATTTTCTCGGGCTGCAATTCCCGACCAACGAGGCCGGCGCCAACATGACCACCGCCAACAATGCCATCGCGCTGGCGCAAAAGGACATCGTGACGGCGTTTGCGCGGCGCAAGGCCGCGGCGAAGTAACCATGGCGGGGCGGCCCTATTCCTCCCCACCGGCTTTCCGTGATATCAATCCGTCGGTCGGGCGTTGAGGATTGTCGGGTATGAACTCTCAGTCGATAGCGGGTATTCTGGGCGCCATTATCGCGTCGATTGTGCTGGTGGTCGCGATCGCCTACGGGCCGATCGGCCAGTTCGGCAAGCCCGCCAAACCGGCCGGCGTTCAGCCGGGGCAGGCAGCACCGGCTCCCGCAGCGCCGGCTCCCCGCGGGCCGGTGATCCGGGAAGTGCCCAATCAATAGGACACCGGCAGCTCCCTTGCGGAACGCCCCGGGCAGCCGTATCTATCTTCTAACGGCGACGTCGACGCTTCATAGCTCCGGCGCTGGGACGACCATGAATAGGCTGGCAGCGCCGGATGTACGCGCGCCCTCTGTTCGTGGTCGTTGGCATTTCTAGAGCGTTTTCAAGCGAAGTGGCGGCCGGTTCGCGTCAAGAAAACGCGTCAAAACAAAAAGCCGGCCTGTTTTGACCCGTTTTCCCCCACTTAATACCCGGTCCGCGAGCCCCGCCTTGGCATCATTGGCGGCTGCGGATATACGCTGGCCCCATGAATGACGCCATCAAGCCGGGCCCCGAAACCCTGTCGCAGGCCACCGGTTTACCGCAGCTTTCGGTCGTGGTCCCCACCTTCAACGAGCGCGACAACGTCACGGTATTGTACCGGCGGCTGGAAGCCACGCTGGCCGGCATCCCCTGGGAAGTCGTGTTCGTCGACGACAATTCGCCCGACGGCACCTGGGAAGTGGTGCGCGGGCTGGCGCGGCAGGATCCCCGCGTTCGCTGCATCCGCCGGATCGGGCGGCGCGGCCTGTCCGGCGCTTGCATCGAAGGTATCCTGGCTTCGAGCGCGCCCTATGCGGCGGTCATCGACGCCGATTTGCAGCACGACGAAACCCAACTGCCGAAGATGGTGGGGCTGCTGCAGAGCGGCGAGGCCGAACTCGTGGTCGGCAGCCGCTACATCGAGGGCGGCAGCGCCGACAGCTTCAACAAGAGCCGTGCCGGCGCCAGCCAACTGGCGACCGAAGTCGCCAAGCGCGTGCTGAAGGTCGAGATTGCCGACCCGATGAGCGGCTTCTTCATGATCCGCCGCGACAAGTTCGAGCAACTGGCGCCGCAGCTCTCCACCCAGGGCTTCAAGATCCTGCTCGACATCGTCGCCACCGCGCAAGACAAGCTGCGCACCATCGAGGTACCGTTTACGTTCGGATCGCGCCAGCACGGCGAGAGCAAGCTCGATTCCATGGTGGCGCTGGATTTCCTTGGCCTGGTGCTGGCGAAGCTGACCCACGACGTGGTGTCGCTGCGCTTCCTGCTGTTTGCGATGGTCGGTTCCATCGGCCTCATCGTGCATCTGACCACGCTGTTTATCGCGCTCGAGTTCTTCAACGTGCCGTTTCCGGAGGCGCAGGCCGCCGGCGCGCTGGTCGCCATGACCAGCAATTTCATCCTCAACAATTTCCTGACCTATCGCGACCAGCGGCTGAAGGGTTTTGCGATCCTGCGCGGCCTGTTGCTGTTCTATCTGGTCTGCAGCGTCGGGCTGTTCGCCAATGTCGGCGTCGCGTTCTCGGTCTACGACCAGGAGCCGATCTGGTGGCTCGCGGGCGCCGCCGGCGCGCTGATGGGCGTGGTCTGGAATTACGCCATGTCGGGACTGTTCGTCTGGCGCAAGCGATGATCCCAAAATGAACCCGAACGAGGCGCGGTCTGTCCTCAACACGGTTCTGATTGTTCTGGCGCTGGTGGCGCTGCGCCTGGTGGCCGCGGCCTTCACGCCGATCACCTTCGACGAAGCCTATTACTGGATGTGGTCGAAGCATCTCGCCGGCGGCTATTACGATCATCCGCCGATGGTCGCCCTGGTGATCCGGCTCGGCACGCTGATCGCGGGCGATACCGAACTCGGCGTGCGGCTGGTCTCGATCCTGCTGGCGCTGCCGATGAGCTGGGCGATCTACGAGGCGACGTCGGTCCTGTTCGGCGGCAGGCGCGTGGCGGCGACCGCGACGATCCTTCTCAACGTCACGCTGATGGCGGCGGTCGGCAGCATGATCGTGACGCCGGACGCGCCGCTATTGGTCGCTTCGAGCTTCGTGATGCTGGCGCTCGCCAAGGTGCTGCAAACCGGGCGCGGCGCGTGGTGGCTGGCGGTCGGCGCTGCGGCCGGTTGCGCGCTGCTGTCGAAATATACCGCGCTGTTCTTCGGGCCGGCGATCCTGATCTGGCTCGTCGTCGTGCCGAAACTGCGGCACTGGCTGATCTCGCCGTGGCTCTATCTCGGCGGCGTCGTTGCGATCCTGATGTTTGCGCCGGTCATTTGGTGGAATGCCGATCACCACTGGGTTTCCTTCATCAAGCAGATCGGCCGCGCGCGCATCGAGGATTTCCGCCCCGTCTTCATCGGCGAACTGATCCCGACGCAGGTCGTGTTCGCGACGCCCGCAGTGTGGATCCTCGGCGCGATGGGGCTCTATGCGCTGTATCAACGCCTCGCCGGCGCGCTGGCGGCGTGTGTGCTGGTCAACACCATGTTCTGGACCATCGTGGTCTATTTCGTCTGGCATTCGCTGCACGCCCGTGTCGAGGCGAACTGGTTTGCGCCGGTTTATCCGGCGTTTGCAATCGCGGCTGCGGTTGCCGCCCATCTCGTCCAGTGGGCGCCGCGCGAGCAGCGCGTGGTCGACTTCTGCCGGCGCTGGGCGGCGCCGGGCGGCATCGTGATGTTCGCGCTGCTGGTCGTGCAGGCCAATACCGGCATGCTCTCGGGTTATCGTCGCGATGCCACGGTCCGCAGCGTCGGCGTCGGCTGGCGCGAAACCGCCGGCGAGATCGAAGCGGTGCGGGCGCGCGTCGGCGCCACCTGCGTGCTGGCGCCGGATTACGGCACCACCGGCTGGCTCGCCTTCTATTTGCCGAAGGGCACCTGCGTGGCCCAGCAGAGTCAGCGCATCCGCTGGGTCAACATGCCCGAGCCTTCGGCGGCGCAGCTCGCCGGCAAACTGCTCTATGTGCGCGATGTCGATCAACCCTCGCTCAAAGAGGCTTTCGCCCGCGTCGACAAAGTCGCGGACGTTGCGCGCAAACGCGGTCCGCTGCTGATCGAGACCTACGCGCTCGATGTGATGGAGCGGCCGACAGGTGAGGTGTTCAACCGCTCGCCGCCGCCGGAACTGAAGTAGGGCGGATACGCGAAGAAACTCGACATTTCCGGCATCCACTGGCCGGTTGTCGAATGTGGCCACATCGTGATCTGTCCCGTATCGATACGGACAATTTCTGCAACAGTTCCATGCAGTTGTGCTTGCCATGGAACTGCCCGCCTTTAATCGGCATTTAACTAAAACTCGCCTTAATGACGCTCCGCACCTCTGCGAAATGCTGCCCCGGGAACTTACGGGCGCAACATCAACGAGGGACTTGGTGGAATTGTTGTGGGCGGCGTGTAAATGAGTATGAGTACCGGTGCGTATCGCCGTGCGGCTTCCGGCCGCAGGAAATCCTCCCGTCGAATCTTTTCCCAGCATCTTCTCGGCAGCGTCGCAGTTGCAGGCCTCGTGCTGGGCTGTGCGTGGACGGTCTACAGCAATGTCTTGAGCGGCGGCATCTATCCGTCGATGAACACTGCGGCGGTTGATGCGCATGTGGTCAAGCGATCGGTCGCCGCTGCCGCGCGGCCGGCACGGTCTCCGTCCAACAGCGCGATGGCCGCATTGTCCGATCCGGCAGCGCAAAGTTCGCGCGCCGAAACGCTGTCACCTCAAATTATGTTTAACGAAAGGTTTGCAGCGTCGGAGCCGCAAAGCATCGCGCCGGCGCCTGTCGATGCCGTGAAGGTGGCTGAAGCGTCACCGCCAGACGATGCGAAGCCGATCGTAACACCGAAACTTGCCGAGGCGCCGAAGAAGATCGACGCGCCCAAGCTCGCGGAAGCGCCGAAGTCGAAGGAAGCCGCACCTGCCCAGGTCGCGCTGAACGTTCCGGCGCCGAAGCAGGCGGATGCAAAATCCGCCGCCAAAACACCGGGAGCATCGGTACGCGACATGGCGCAACGCGCCAAGGCCGCGGTGATGTCGATTGCTTCCAACGACAAGCCGAGCATGGTCGAAAAGCTTTGGGGCAAGCAGCCTTCGCACGGGTCGCTACTGTCTTTCGCGTCCGCCGACGCCAGCGTCACCGGCAGCCTGCCGGATACCAAGGCGCAAAACCCGATGCTCGGCGGGTCGCCGCCCTACGACAGGCAGACGGCGGTCTACGACATCTCGGCGCGCATGGTCTATCTGCCCGACGGCACCAGGCTGGAGGCGCATTCCGGCCTCGGCTCCAAGCTCGACGATGTGCGTTATTCGAATGTCCGGATGCAGGGCGTGACGCCGCCGCACATCTACGAACTGACACCGCGTGAGGCGCTGTTCCACGGCGTGCCGGCGCTGCGGCTCAATCCGATCGGCGGCGAGGACAAGATCTTCGGCCGCAGCGGATTGCTGGCGCACACCTACATGCTGGGTCCGAACGGCGATTCCAACGGCTGCGTGTCGTTCAAGGATTACTACGCCTTCCTGCGCGCCTATCGCGAGCAGGGCATCAAGCGCCTCGCGGTGCTGGCGAAGGTGGAGTAGTCAGACCAGCGCGCCTTCGCCGCGGGCGATGATCGCGAACCGGTCGGACAATTCAGCAAGCGCGATGTCGTGAATGGTGGCGGCCGCGATCGTTCCGCCGCGTCCGTCCGGCAGGTCGCGCGTGGCGCAGCTATCGGCATCGACCATGATCCGGAAGCCGAGATCGAGCCCGGCGCGGGCGGTGGAGCTGACGCACATATGCGTCATGAATCCCGCAAGGATGATGTCCTTGTGACCGGTGGCGGCGAGCAGCGCCTGCAGATCGGTGCCGGCAAACGCATTGGGCAAGCCTTTTTCGATGACCGGCTCGTTCTTTAGCGGTGCCAGCGCGGACACGATCGCGCCGCGTTCGGCGCTGCGATCGAACAGCCCGCCAGGGCGTCCTTTGTGGGCGATATGAAAGATCCGCGTGCCGGCCTCGCGTGCCCGCGCCAACAGTTTTGCGGCACTGGCGATCGCGCTTGTGGCATCGGGCAGGGCGATCGGCCCTTCCAGGTATTCGTTCTGCAGGTCGATCATCACAAGTGCGGCGTCGCGCAGGCGCGGCGGCCTGAGGTCGGCGCCGGACAACTCGAGCAGGGTTTTGGGGGCGGCCATTTGCGATCTCCGGGTCTGAATGTCTTCAGGCCGGTATAACGCGGGAAAGACCTGCTGTTGTGCAGGGATATCGCAGCTATTGGCTGCGATATTGCAGGCTTGCGGCTCGCTTCTGAAGACGCCGCGAGACTAGGCGGTGGCCGGCCGGCGCGCTAGATTTCGATTCATGTCGCAGCCGGATTTTCAGCCGACCCTGGTCGGCCCCACCATCACCGTCAGACCGGTCAGAGCGGCTGACTGGAGCGAACTGTTTGCAGCCGGCTCCGATCCGGAAATCTGGAAAGTGCATCCGGTGCCCGATCGCCATACCGAGGCGGGATTCCGAAAATTCTTTGACGGTGCGGTCAGCTCTAAAATGGGGTTTGCGTTCGTCGACCGCGCGACCGACAGACTGATCGGCTCGAGTCGCTACTATGGCTATGAGCCCGAATTGAGCGAGATCGAGATCGGCTGGACTTTTCTCGCCCGCAGCCACTGGGGCGGCCGCGCCAACCGCGAAGTAAAGCGCCTGATGCTCGACCACGCCTTTACGTTCGTCGACACCGTCGTGTTCTGGGTCGGCGACGAAAACTGGCGCTCGCAGGGCGCGATGACCAAGATCGGCGGCGTCAAGCGCGAGGGACTGTTTACCCGCGAGCTGTCCGGCGACCGGCCGTATTTCATCTTCGAGATCACCAAGGACCGGTATCAGCAGGGCGGGCGGGCATTGGTAGGTTGAGATTCCGGAGCGTTCTCGTCATGCCGAGTTCGCGCTTCGCGCGCCCGGGAATGACGGGGTAGGGAGATCAAACAAAAACCCCGGCATCGCTGCCGGGGTTTTCGCATTCTTGTAATCGCCTGAGTGGCTGGACTTAGAAGTCCATGCCGCCCATGCCGCCGCCGGGGGGCATGCCGCCGGCGCCTGCGCCGCCCTTCTTGGGCAGTTCGGCGATCATGGCTTCGGTGGTGATCAAGAGAGCCGCGACGGAGGCCGTGCTGGATCGCCGCACGGACCACCTTGGTCGGGTCGATGATGCCCTTGGCGACCAGGTTGCCGTATTCGCCCGACTGCGAGTCGAAGCCGTAGTTCTACTGGTCCTTATCGAGGATCTTGCCGACGATGACGGAACCGTCTTCGCCTGCGTTGATCGCGATCTGGCGGGCCGGCGCGGACAGCGCCTTGCGCACGATCTCGCCGCCGGTCTTCTGGTCTTGGCAGCGCCGCTTATTGCGGAGAAGCGACGGCCGTAGTTTTAAGAGCGGAACAGCCTCGTCGATCGAGAGCAGCTTTGCCGTGCGCCGGAATTGGAACCGCATCTTCCGCAGTCTTACGGTGTTCCCCATGCGTATTTTATGGTTGCGTCCGGCGGCTCATTTGCGTCTAATTTCTTACGACGCAGCGGGCAGAGAGTGCGGGCAGAGAGTCTGCCTCGCTGCCGGGTGTTTGGAGCTTGTTGCTTGTTGACAGAGCGAGAGCGTATTTGTGTGAGTGCGTGTAGAGAAAGTAGATTGAAATTTATGTTAATACGGCTGTTCCGCGACACTCCGAATGGAGAACGCTGCGGACGCGTCACCGCGGGTCCCCCGCAGTGACACCTCGCGGCGGAACGGGCAATCGCCTTCTTGCAGCATTGCTGGCATCGGACCTCGATCTGCTGGGGCCCGAGCTTGAGGTGATCGCGCTCGGTCAGGACGCGGTCCTTTCGCGGGCGGGTGACGATATCGAGTACGTCTTCTTCCCTCACAGCGGCGCCATCTCTCTGATGATCGACATGGCGGACGGACGCACGGTTGCCACCGCCGTAATTGGACGTGAGGGGGCAGTTGGCACGCTTTCGGTGCTCGGGTCGTCACCTTCGGCCATTACCGCGGTCGTTCGTGCGGCGGGCACAGCTGCCCGGATTCCTGCATCGCGATTTCACGCCGCCTTCAGCCGCAGTCCCGCGATCCGGCGTGCTGTCCAAACCCACATCAGGGCGATGTTGATACAGTTCCAACTCGGTTCGGCCTGTAATGCGCTGCACCCGGTCGAAGCTCGCATGGCTCGCTGGCTGCTCCAGCTTAGCGACCGCGTCGACCATGATGTGCTCCCGCTCACCCAGCAGGCGCTGTCGCAAATACTCGGTGTGCGACGCACGACGGTAACGCTCCTGATGCGCAATCTGCGCGCGCGCGGAGCGATCAGGTCCGATCGACGAGGCCTGATCGAGATCGACCGAGCGCGGCTCGCGGCGGCAGCGTGCGAATGCCACAACGTCTTGCGTCTCGAAGTCGAGGAGATTTTCTCGATGAATTCGGTGCAATCGCGCGCGGCGGTTCTGCGCGAAGACGGGCGCATCCCTGAAATTGAACCGGGCGATGCAATGTGAGCGCGCTTCCGCGCGATCGCTTGACCTCCCACGTCTTAAGCTCCCACGTCGCGACTTGCCGCTGCGGCGTTCCAGGAAAGCCCCATCAAGGAGCGGATCCTCCGCCCGATCGGGTTCTCTGCCGCCAATCACGTCCGAGTGCTGACTCGGATGCCGCCTCGTGTTTGGCAAGCTCGCGCAGCACCTTCGCCGTCTGGCGCAGCTCGTTGCGCCCAGGGCCCGGCTTGAGCCGTCGTGCTTGGTCCAGAAAGTCCTTGGCCTGCAGCAGCCAAGTGGACGTTTCATCTGAGATTTGCATGCGCGCCATGGTGTCCCTCCATCGCGATTATCGCTTGATCTGCGTCGACGATTACGCCGGGGAGCCCGCGCTGCGACGCCGCCCCGGGATGCTCGGCTCGTCGACCCAGGCTTCCCGCGCAAACCACGCGTGATCGGTGCGACAGATCGGGCAACGGGTGCGCGAGAAAAACACGGCGCGGCGCCCAAAGCTCTCGCGATCAGTCTTGATGCCGGTGGGAATCGCGTGTCCGGTTTGCGGACACTTGACCATGACCATACCCATTTTTCGCCCTCCCTTGCGTTTGGTTTTTATTGTCTTGCAGAAAAGCCCCGGCCGGTTGGAGTGCGCCTCTTGTCGGTGCGGTCACTTGGGGGGCATCGCGCACCTTGTTTGATCGAGCATTGGCCAGTGGGGGCCTGCATGCTCGCCTGGGCTTGTTCCAACCGGCCGGATCCCTCCTCAAACCCCGTCCTGGACATGAATAGGCCGCGCGTTTTAGCCGGCCTGGTGGAGAACCTTCGTAAGGTGCTTCCTGATCGGCTCACCCGTTTCCGTCGCAAGCGTCTGGGCAAGCGCCCACAATTCCTTGTTCTGGTCGGATGCGGTTTCGAACGCCTTGCGCGTTTGCGCCGCGGACAAGGCAAAGGCATCGGTAGCTGACTTGCTGCCGAAAAGGTGGACCCAGAAATCGAGCGCGGATGCGGCATTGGCGTTTGAGATTTCGAACATCTTGAGCCCGTAGTCGGTCGCGCTTCTGGCATTGCTCGAATAGGTCTCGCGCAGCGCTTCCGCCATCTCCTGCGACCCGGCCTTGATCTTCTCGCAGCCTTCCCGCGCCCGGGTGTAGCCCTGCTCGGCGAGCTCGCCGATCACCCCGGGCAAGGCGAGCTTCGGGAAGTCCAACAACGGCATCCCGAAAACATTCGTTCCGTTTGGCGTGACTTTCATTTCGTTTTCACTCACAGCAGCATTACCTTTCTCAAGCGAAAGCATTCCCCGCGACGCTCGCTAGCGTCACGAGAGCTCACGCTCCGTGTTCGATCGGTTTTGGATGAGCTTTGATCAGCCCCGACGCCAGTGTGCGCCGGGAGAAACGGGACTGTCGGTTCGGTTTGCGACTCTCGCCTCAATTTTTTTTGAGATTGTCAATACAAACCAACTTATATTTGCGGGGTGATCCTGTGCATAACGGTGAATATCCTGAGGAGCACAAAGCTTCTTCTTCAGCGTAGCGTTGCAAATGAGACTTCGGCGCTCACTGCGTTGTGGCGGCC